>NZ_DATMFZ010000162.1:0-52586 GCF_035556675.1 Geminicoccus sp.
CGAGCAATGGCCGGGCCTGCCGATCATCATCGCCAGCGGCTATGGCGGCGGGGCAGAAGCGGCCGAGCCGGGAACGGCACGGTTGGCCAAGCCCTACGACCTGTCCGCGCTCAGCGCTAAGTTCCGCTTCCTGGGGCTGGCCGTGGCCTGATCAGCACGCGCGGCGCAGCCATACCGGGCTACCACCAATCTACGGGAACCCCCCTGAATTTGCCTCGTTCATCAACGTGCAAGCCATGCAATCCGCTGGCGCCGTTGGAGAACACCATGTCGAATGCCGCCACGTCGCTGACCGCCAGTACCCGGCTCCTGCGGGTGCTAGCCGCGCTCGCCCTGCTGTTCGGCGCCGGCACGCTCACTGCCTGCAACATGATGGAAGGTGCCGGCGAGGACATCTCCGCCGGTGGGGATGCGCTGAACGACGCTGCCGAGGACGCGAAGGACTGATCGTCCACAACGCCGAACAAAGAGCCGCGTGGGCGGCACAAGAAAGGGTGGCTTCAGCTGGAGCCGCCCTTTTTTCATGGGACGAGGATCCTGCAGCGCTCGGCGCAGCAACGACCCGCTGGATAAAGAACGGGCCGCCTGCCTGGGGGGATGGCAAGCGGCCCGCAACTTCGAGGGAGGGTTGAAACGCACCGGCATGACGTCCGGTCGTTCCTGAAACGTCTATACAGCAGGAGGGTTCCGCACCAACTCGAAATAAGCAGCCGGCTCTTTAGGAAGGAACTTCGGGCGCCTGGTCCGACTTTGCCGATGGTGCGGTGCCGCACCTGTGCTGTTGCCACGCCAGTCGGAAGGCGAGCCTGATGCTGTGTTGGGCATTGCTGTTCTTTATCTTCGCATTTATCACTGGCGTAGTGGGATTTGCCGGTGTGGCGATGGTTTCCGCAAGCGTGGCGAAAATGCTCTTCTTCGTCTTCCTGGCCTTGCTCGCCCTTACATTCGCAGCCTATCTGGTGCGGGAATGATGCAGCCTGGGAAGAAGCCGCGGAAGCCGCGGGAACTTGGTTTAGGCCTGGCAGTTTTGCCGGCAGCCTGCCTCTGGTGCGGGCAGCCGAACGCGAGGTCACCTTGAGCATGCAGTTGATTTCCGTCAAACTCGGCACATCCCAGCCTGACATGGTCATGCGGGATCTGCCGGGCATGCCGCTTCCGTGGCCGCATCGCGTGATCTCGCAGCAACTTGGGTCGAGAAGGGACTGGGCCTTGTCGAGTTCGTCGAACCAGAGTCGCGCGGCGAGCAGCAAGACCTTTCCCGCCCGCAGCGACAAGGAGCGGTCCGCGATCGACGTGGACTACGACCGCTGGCTGAACCGCCGCATGCATCAGCTCTACGATCCCGTGCTCGACGAGGCCATTCCTCCGGAAATGGCCAAGCTGCTGCTCCAGTTCGAGGAGAAGCCGCAGGACGGCGAGGACGAGAAGTAGCGCCGGCAGGCGGGTGGATTGGCCGTGCCCGGTTGGGGAGGGCCGGTGGCTTGTTGTCCGGGGGAGTTGAAATGGCGACCATGGCGGCGGAGATCGCGCAATCCCTGCCTTATCTGAGGCGGTATGCACGCGCGATCACCGGCGATCAGCGGCGCGGCGACATCCAGGTCCAGCGCTGCCTGGAGCGGCTCCTGGCGGACCGGTCGAACAGCGCCGGGCTGTCGCTGCGGCTGCTGCTGTTCCGGACCCTGACGCGGAGCTGGAACGACCGGGCCGAGCCGGAGCCGGCGCCGCATGCGCCGATCGCCAACAACGCGATCCTGGACCACCGGGTGCGCGAGATCGCACCGGCCAGGCGCCAGGCGCTGGTGCTGTCCGTGCTCGAAGGCTTCACCACGGACGAGATCGCCCAGATCCTGGAAGTGGCGCCGGCGGAGGCCGAGCGGCTGATGACCCTCGCCAAGGCGGACCTGCGCGACCAGCGGCCGACCCGGATCATGATCATCGAGGACGAGCCGATCATCGCGTTGGATCTGGCCGGGATCTGCGAGCGGCACGGCCATCAGGTGGTCGGGTTCGCCGCCACGCGCGACGAGGCGGTGGCCAAGGCCCAGGAAGAGCGTCCCGGTCTGATCCTGGCCGACATCCAGCTGGCTGATGACAGCTCGGGAATCGATGCGGTCACCGACATCCTGAAGCAGATGACGGTGCCCGTGATCTTCATCACCGCCTTCCCCCAGCGGCTCCTGACCGGGCAGCGGCCGGAGCCGACCTTCCTGATCACCAAGCCGTTCGACGCGGACACCTTGGCCGTGTCGATCTCGCAGGCGCTCGCGACCGCCGCGGCGTGAGCGATCGGCGGCGCGGAAGCGGGACATGGTCGCTGGTCGATGCGCTGCCAGCACGTCTGCGCGGCCTGAAGGCTCGCCTCGCCGTGATCGTGGCGCTCGTGCTGCTGGTGCCCACTGCGTTTGCGATCGTCCAGGCGATGCGCGTGCTGAACGAGGACAGCCAGCGCCAGCGCGCCACCCTGGAGCGCACGCTCACCCTGTTCGTAGGCTATCACGACCAGATGGCCCTGCAGGCCGCCAGGCTCCTGCTCAGCCTCGCGGAGCGGCCCGCCGTGGTCGAGGCGGATCCCGTCGTCTGCAGTGATGCGCTGGCCGCGGAAGCCAACCAGAACGCCATGCTCCTGGTGCTCGCCCGCGCGGACGCGGAAGGCAGGGTGATCTGCAGCTCGCGCCCGAACGCGGTCGGGGTCTCCTATGCCGAGCGGCCATGGTTCCGGCAGCTTGCCAGCGGGCAGGCCAACCTGGTCTCGAGCGGGGTCATCATCGGGCGGACCCCGATGGTCGGGCGCACCATGGTGGTGGCCGCCACCATCGGCGGGCAGCGCCGGCCCTTCGACGGCACGATCAGCGCCGGCCTGGCGCTGGAAGCGCTCATCGCCCTGCCGCGCTCGATCCAGCTGCCGGCGGACGCGGTGGCACTGGTGGTCGATACGGACGGGGCGATTGCCACGACCCGCGGCGAGGTCGAGCCTTTCGGCCTCGATCCGGAGGCGATCCGGGGCCTGCTGGCCAAGCCGGGCGTGCCGCTAATTCGCGCCGACAACGAGGGCCGGACCTGGCAGTTCCTGGCTCGCCGCAGCGACGTGCCGAGCATGCGCACCGCGGTGCTGGTGGGGCTGCCGGTGCAGCGCTGGAGCTGGCTCGACGCCCGGTTCCAGAGCGGCATCCTGCTGCCGACCTCCATCCTGTTCCTGTCGGTGTTCGTCGTCTGGGTCGCGACCGACATGCTGATCACCCGGCCGCTGCTCAGGCTGGCGAAGGCGGTGCGGCGCTGGCGGCGGGAAGGCGAAATGCCGCCCTTGATGCTGGACGGGGCGCCGGAGGAACTGGAGGAGCTGGCCCACGCCTTCACCCGCGCGGCCACCGAGATCCGCGAACGCGACGCGCTGCTCCACGCGTCCCTGCAGGAAAAGGACCTGCTGCTTCGCGAGATCCACCACCGGGTCAAGAACAACCTGCAGATCGTCACGAGCCTCTTGAACCTGCGCGCTGGCTCCCTGCGCAATGCCCAGGCGCAGCGGGCGATGCGCGAGGCGCAGCTGGGTATCAAGGCGCTGGCCCTGGTGCACCGCAAGCTCTACGAGCGCGTCGACCTGAAGCAGGTGGCGCTCGACGAACTCCTGGAGGAGCTGTGCAGCCTGGTCCATGACCTGAGTGGCGAGCTTTCCCCGCAGGTGAGCCTGGCCGTTTCCCTGGATCCGGTCGTGGTGGTGGCCGATCAGGCGACGCCTCTGGCGCTGCTGTGCAGCGAGCTACTGACCAACGCCGCCAAGCACGCGTTCCCCGACAATCGGCCCGGCACGATCGAGGTCCGGCTGGAGCGGCTGGAGGACGGGCGGGCTCGGCTGACGATCGCCGACGACGGCGTCGGCCTGGAAGGCACGCCGCCGGCGGCGCCGGATGCTGCGACCGGGCTCGGCACCAGGCTCGTCCAGATGTTCGCCCGGCAGATCGGCGGCGACCTCTCCGTCGAGAGCGGAGCCGGTGGCACGCGCACCACCCTGGTCTTTACCCCGCTCAAGGCCTAAGTCTCAAAGGAGTGAGGTGACGGATCGATGCATCCTGCAGGCGGAACCTTCCCCAGCCTGGTGCGTTGATGCGGTACTGGACCAATGCTCGGATGGTCGACCACGGGGGGGCCGCTGAGGCAGATGCGAACGAGGGAGCGATTGATCCATGTCAGTTTTCCGTGAGGATATCGTCGCGCTGCTGCCTCATCTGCGGGCATTCGCGCGCAGTCTGACCTCCGGTAACAGTGCCCTGGCCGATGATCTTGTGCAGGACACTATGGTCAACGCGCTGCAGGCGCAGGCACAGTTTCAGGAAGGCACCAATCTCAAGGCCTGGATGTTCACCATCCTGCGCAATCGCTTCCACAGCGTGATCAGCCGCAAGCATGTCACGGCCGAGGTCGAGCAGGACGAGACGATCGAGAACCACTGGTGGCAGCCAGCCTACCAGGAAAGCGCCATCGAGCTGGATGCCTTCCGCCGCGCGTTTCGCCATTTGAGTGCCACTCATCGCGAGGTGTTGGTCCTCGCTACCGTCCATGAGCTGCCCTACGAGAAAATCGCCGAGATCTGCGGCTGCGAGGTCGGCACGGTGAAGAGCCGTGTGGCCCGGGCACGGTCCATCCTCAAGAAGATGGTGCTGGAGGGGGAACTGCCGGTCGACGCGTCGAAGGTCCCGGTGCGCCGGATCGAGCCGAAGGTTGACATCGCGGTGCCGAGCGAGGCCCGCCGCCTGGCCGTGGCCCAGGCCGTCCAGGAGGATCTGGCGCGGCGTACTGGCCGGCCCATCCACTGACGACCTCTTCTTAGGTTCTTTCGTTCCTGCTGGAGGCGCCGCAAGGCGCCTCCTTTGCATTCTAGTACCGGTTCCGGTGCAAACGGCGGTCGCCGGCCGCGCCGGATTGAGGGGCCGGGTCTTGTGGAGGAGGAGGCAGGGCCAAGCCATAGCCACGCTGATGCGGATCGAAGATGGTCCGCCCCGGGCGCCGGATGCGGCGGCCCAGATCCATGGCAGAACGGATGGCGCAGCATGAAGATCGGGAGCCGGCTGGCGGTCGGCCGGGCAGGGATGATGGTCGTTTGCTGGTTGGGGGTACTGCCTGCCTGGCAGTGCCCGGTCTGCATCGGCCTGGAGGACCAGAATGGCTAGTCCGCGGGTGCTGCTGCTGGTCAACCCGAACAGCCGGCGCGGTGCCCTGTATCTGGATCGGCTCCTCGACCTGTTCGTCAGCCTGAAGGTCGAGGTAGTCCGGCCCGACGGGGATGGCAGGCTGGATGCGACCAAGGTGATCCGGGAGCACGTCGGCCGGATCGACATGGTCGTGGTTGGCGGCGGCGACGGCTCCGTCCATGCCGCCCTGCCGGGCCTGCTCGAGAGCAATCTGCCGCTGCTGGTAGTGCCGCTCGGCACGGCCAACGACCTGGCGCGGGCGCTGGAACTGCCCACCGACCCGCTGGAGGCGGCTCGGCTGGTGGTGAATGGCAGGCAGCGCCGGATAGATGCGGGGCGGGTCAACGGCGTGCCGTTCGTCAACGTCGCCAACATGGGGGTCAGCGTGGACATCGCGCGCACCCTGAACGGCGACCTGAAGCGCCGCTTCGGCGTGCTGGCCTATGCGATCGCGGCTTGGCGGGCTCTGTCCCGCCCGCGCCGCTTCCGTGCGGTGATCCGCCTGCCCGGCGAGACCCTGCAGGTGCGCAGCATGCAGCTCGCGGTGGGCGCCGGGCGCAACTATGGCGGGGGCATGGTGATCAACGAGGATGCCCGCATCGACGACGGTCTGCTCTGGCTCTACAGCATCGCACCCCGCTCGCTCTGGCAGCTGGTCAAGGATGTGTTCGCGCTTCGGGCGGGACGGCACCGCGATGCGGAACGGGTCACTACCCGGTCGGCCCCCTGGTTCGAGATCCGCACCCGTCGGCCGCGCACGGTCACGGCCGACGGGGAAGTGGTCACCCGCACGCCGATCCGCCTGGAAATTCTGCCGCAGGCGCTGCTGGTGGTGGTGCCGCGGCAGGTGGGAACCGGGGCGGCCACGACCGGTTGATGTGGCTGAGGAGGGATGGGCGCTGCTGCCTGTCCGGCTTGGCGCGCATCTTCACCATTATGGGATGCGTCGCTGCATTAACGAACTAACAAGGACGAGCGATCATGCACCCCAAGCGTCGTGCCGCCTTGGCCCTCATGCTGGCCCGCGACTCGCTGCTGTCGTGCCACCGTCTGGCGCGGCACATCGTCGACGAGGTCGACGGCGGCAGGGCGAAGGCTTGGGGACAGGCCTATGCACGGCGCATCGAGCTGTTCGAGAGCATGATGCGCTGCCTGATCGACTATGGCGTGCGACCGGGCGACCTGCAGGCCAAGCTCAAGTCGGTGCCGACCGAAGAGAAGGTGCCGGTGAACCTGGAGGCGGTGCTGGAGGCGGAAGCCCGGTTGGAGCGGCACCTCCAGTTCTCCCTGCGCAACACGATCGACGACCCGGAACTGTACCGCCTGCTGGCTCAGGCCTTCGAGCAGGTGCGTCAGTTCCGTGCCCATGGCGAGTTCCAGCGACTGCCGGTGTCGCGGCACGACGCGACGCCATTCCCCAGTACTTCCGCGCAGCTGGCCGGAGGGTTTGCCGGGACGGCGCTGCAATAGGCCCCACGTCGGATCGGGAGGGGGCTGACCGCTTTCGTGGCCACGTGCCGGTCATTCGGCGGGCGGCAGGCTGTCGAGCTGCTCCGCGCTGAGGCCGACCCGGATCGTCCCGTCGCCCTCCTGCTGCAGACTGGCGGTTTCGAGCCGGACCGGCTTGGCCCCGATGCCCAGGAAGCCGCCGAGCTCGACCACGACCGCTTCGACCCGCTGGTCCGCATCGATCACCAGATCGCTGACCCTGCCCACCGTCTGGCCGGTCACGTCCATGACGCTCTGCCCGACCAGTTCGCTGTCGCTGAACGCGTTCTGCGGAACACTCGACGTTTCGACATCCTGCGCAATGGCGGGAACACCGCCCAACAGGATGGCCGCCAGGAGAATGGCGGACCGCTGCATCAGACTGCTCCTTTTTCCAATCGCTGGTTATCTGGCGGAGCGCGCCGGAGAAGGTCGCACCCCTGCACCCGACTCAATCCGGTCCGGCGCCATGGGTTCCACGTGCTTGAAATCGGGGCGGGAACGCAGGAGTCGTTCCCGTGTTAAATCGACAGGCGAGGAGGACTTGGGCATGCCACAGGATCGGGAAGCGTTGATCAGGGAGCGGGCCTACCAGATCTGGATCGAGCGGGGCCGGCCGGAGGGACAGGACGAGGCGAACTGGCACGAGGCGATCGAGCAGGTCGAGCGCGAGCAGCAGGCCGGGGCGAAGATGGCCCAGGAGAATGCCGGCCAGACCATCGGCCGTCCCAAGCGGGGCTCGATCGTCGCCGACACCCGCCCGGCCGAGGAGCCGGAGAACCAGACCAGTGAACCGCCACCGGTGCATGCCGAAAAGCCGGCGCCCAAGACCAGGCGCGCAGGCTCCAAGACCACCGGCAATGTCGAGAAGAAGCCGGGCAAGGCGGCGAAGGCCGCGGTGGCGCCGGAGGCCGACCAGCCGGCGGCCAAGCCGCGCAAGAGCAAGGTCAAGTCCGCCAGCATGGAAACGCTCTGACCGGGCGGTTCCTCCAGACAGGTGAAAGGATCGGTATCATGACCGTTCAGGAGAAGCAGAAGGTGCCTCTGGGCGACCGCAAGAAGCAGCCCGACCAGGCCGATCTCGACGAGGCCCTGGAAGAAACCTTTCCTGCCAGCGATCCCGTGTCGGTGACCCAGGGAATTACCGGGATTCCCGATCGTGCCGACAAGGACGAGCAGCCGAAGAAGCCTCAATCCTAGTCCCAGAGGAACTTTGCAGCTACTCGGGTGTTGTTATGACGGCGGCCGGTGGTTCCATCCATAGACTATGGAGAAGCACGGGCAGGGGCGATGGGAACGAGTTCATCCCAGCCTCGATCACGAAACCCGCACCCGGGAGACAGGCTCATGAACTGGGACATCATCGAAGGCAACTGGAAGCAGGCCAAGGGCAAGGTCCAGCAGCAGTGGGGCAAGCTCACGGACGACGATTTCGACCGGGTCCAGGGCAAGCGCACCGAACTCGCCGGCAAGATCCAGGAGCGCTATGGCGTCACCAAGGACGAGGCCGAGCGCCAGATCGACGCCTGGGCACGCGACTACCGCCACTGAGCCGCAGCCTCGCCGGTTCATGTCGCCGCCGGTCGCGAGACCGGCGGCGACGCTGATTCCGGCGCCGGCTCAGATCCGGTCGAGCAGGCGGCGGATGCGCATGAAGGCGGTCTCCAGGCGCGTGGAGGACAGGGCGAAGCAGATCCGCAGATGCTGCTCGTTGCCCTCGCCGAACGTGTAGCCGGGTGCCGCGCCGACCTTTTCCTCGCGCAGGAGCCGCCGCGCGAACTCCAGGCCGTTCATCGGCGCCTTGATCCGCGGGAACAGGTAGAAGGCACCTTCCGGAATCAGCAGGTCCAGCTTCGGGTGACTGCCCAGAATCTCCTGCGCCATTGCCCGATTGCGGCCGCAGCGGGCCACGAACTCGTCGGCGAACGCATCGCCCTGGTCCAGTGCCGCCAGCCCGCCATACTGGACGAACGCGGTGGCACCGGTGTTGTTGACCTCGGAGAGCACCGCCATCGGCACGGCGAGCTGCTTCGGGTGCACCATCCAGCCCAGGCGCCAGCCGGTCATCGCCCAGCCCTTGGACCAGCCGTTCAGGATGAAGACCGGCTCCTCCGGCTCGGCCAGCGTAACGAAGGACGGGGCGGGCGACGGCCGGTCGAACACGTTGCGGTGGTAGACCTCGTCCGAGATGATCGCGATGCCGCGCTCGCGGCAGAGCATCAGCAGCGCCACCTGCTCCTCGCGCGACATCACCCAGCCGGTCGGGTTGGACGGCGTGTTGACGTAGACCGCCTTGGTCTTGGGCGTGATCGCCCGCTTGACGTCGTCCAGGTCGAGCCACCAGCGCTTGGGCCCCTCCTGCAGCCGCACGTCGACCGTGCGCCCGCCCAGCACCTCCACGACCGTGCGGATGTTCGGCCAGTAGGGCGAGACCAGGATCACCTCGTCGCCCGGCTCGACTAGGCACTGGCAGGTGATCATCACCGTCAGCATGGTCGAGCCGGGCACCGAGACCCGGTCCTCGTCCAGCTCGATGCCGTAATGCTTCTGGTGATAGCGGAGCAGGCCCTCGCGGATCGGCAGGTGGCCGCGGGTCCAGTTGTAGAAGGTCTTGCCGTCGTCCAGCGCCTGCTTGGCGGCCTCGTTCACGAAGGACGGCGAGTTCAGGTCGCTCTCGCCGAACCAGAGCGGAATGACCTCCGGATCATCCAGGCCTTCGCGGGCGATCTGCCCGATGCCGGACGGCTGGAGATCCAGGACGAACTGCCGGATCGGACCCATGCGACGACTACCTCGATCGGAAATTGTGGCGATACGCTGTCAGGCCAGCCGTGCCTCGAGCACGCGGCACCAGTGATGATAGAGCACGAGATGAACCTGCTGGACCAGGGCCGTATCGGTCGCGGGCACGGCGAACAGGTGGTCGACCTGGCCATCCAGCGCGTTGCCGCCGTCCCCGGTCAAGGCCACGGTGGTCATCCTGCGCTCACGCGCCGCCTCGAATGCCGCCAGCACGTTGGGCGACCGCCCGGAGGTGGTGAAGCCCACCAGCACCCCACCCTCCGTGCCATGGGCCTGGACCTGGCGGGCGAACACGTCGGCAAAGCTCGCGTCGTTGCTCCAGGCGGTCAGGAAGACCGGGTCGGCGGCCAGCGAGAGGACCCGATAGGGCCGCCGGTCGCGCTTGAAGCGGCCGACCAGCTCGCCGGAGAAATGCAGGCTGTCCGCTGCCGAGCCGCCATTGCCGCAGATCAGCATCGGCCGGTCGGCGGCCAGGGCCGCCACCATCGCCTCGGCGGCGGCTTCCACCCGCGCCTCGTCGAACGCCGCCAGGCTGTCCGCCAGCACCAGGCGGCTCGCCTCCGCCCAGTCCAGCCAGCTCGTTCCGTTCATCTCCACCCCAGGCACTTCCTTTCCGGGCGCTGCGTGCTGCGCGGGCGTGCTATAGCACCCGCCATGACGGAAGCGGAGACCAGGCAGCGCTTCGCGCAGGGCCTCATGCGCGCGGCGGGCGTGCGCGACCCGAGGGTCGCGGGCGCGTTCGCTTCCATCCCGCGCGAAACCTTCCTGCCACCGTCGCCCTGGCGCATCGAGGGGCCGGGCGGGGGCTTCGCCAGCAGCGATCCCGCAGCACTCTATGGCGATGTGCGGGTGGCGATCGAACCCGCGCACGATCTGTGGCAGGCGGAGCCGCAGCTTTGGGCCTTCGTGATCGATCGCCTGGCCGTGCCCGCCGGCGGCAAGGTGCTGCTGGTGGGTGCCGGCAGCGGCTACCTGGCCGCCATCCTGGCCGATCTGGTCGGCAGCACGGGTGTGGTCACCGCGTTGGAGGCCTTGCCGGCGCTGGCCGAACGGGCCCGCCTGGCGCTGCGGCCATGGGCGTGCGTCCAGGTCCTGGCGATGGATGCCGGCGATCTCGCCCGGCTGCCGTTCGACCGGATCCTCGTCACCTGCGGCATCACCGGCCTGCCGGTCGGATGGCCGGGCCAGCTCCAGCAAGGTGCCAGGCTGGCGGCACCCTTCACCGGTGCCGATGGCGGTGGCGTCCTGCTCCTCCTGGAACGCCGGCTGGACGGGATCGGGGTGACGCCGCTGTCTGGCGTGCACATCCAGCCGGCACTGGGCGGGCTGCGCGATTCGCGTCAGGAGCGGGTCCTGGACGGGGTGCTCCTTGCCGACAAGGAGGCCCTGTGGCGGGCCCGCAGCCTCCAACCGCAGGACAGGACCCGGCCGGCCGAGCGCATCTACGGTTTCGCCGGGCAGGTGCTGAGCATGCAACCGCTCGGCCAGTAGGAGATTCTTTACCACTATGACGCTAGCTTGGCCGGACGGAGCGGCTGCCCGCCCGGCAACCTGTCGGATTTCTTCTGCCCGATGAACCTTCCCGATCCCTTCGACCCCGGTCCTGGCGAACCCGCCGACGACTTGGCCACGACCTCGGGCGGGCCGGCCGGTGGGCCCGAGAGCCGGCCGGCCGACACGCCGCAGACCCGGTCGTCCGCATTCCGGCTGGCCTATCTCGATCCGGACTTCATGCTGCGCAAGGACCTGCGCCCGGTCCGCTTCCAGCTGGAACTGCTCAAGCCCGACCTGATCCTGGAAGAGCACGGCATCGATTCCACCGTGGTGGTGTTCGGCAGCGCGCGCGTGCCCAATGACGGCGAGGCCGAGGCGGCGCTCGCCGCGGCCGAGGCGGCCAGCGCCGGCAATCCGGACGATCCGCGGCTAACACGGGCGCTGGCGATCGCCCGGCGGCTCGCCACCCATGTGCGCGGCTACGCGGCGGCCCGGCGGTTTGGCCAGCTCATCGCCGAGTTCAGCAAGGCCCATCCCGGCCAGGAGCTCACCATCATCACCGGCGGCGGGCCCGGCATCATGGAGGCTGCCAATCGCGGCGCCTCGGAGGCCGGGGTCAAGACCGCGGGGCTGAACATCGTGCTGCCGCACGAGCAGGCGCCCAACCCCTATCTGACCCCGGAGCTGAGCTTCCAGTTCTACTATTTCGCGCTGCGCAAGATGCATTTCCTGATGCGGGCGCGCGCGCTGGTGGCCTTCCCGGGCGGGTTCGGCACGCTGGACGAGCTGTTCGAGACGCTCTGCCTGATCCAGACCGGCAAGAGCCGGCGGATGCCGGTGCTGCTCTACGACAGCGCGTTCTGGACCAGGCTGATCAACTTCGAGATGCTGGTGGAAGAGGGCATGATCAGCCCGGACGACCTGGACCTGTTCCAGTTCGTCGACGACGCCGACGAGGCGTTCCGGATCGTGACCGACTATCACCTGAACAACCCGCCAAAGCGGGTGGGGCGGGGCAGCGTCTGAAGACCAGGCCGCCGAGGAGAGATGGCATGCAGCTCTACTATGCACCCGGCGCCTGCTCGCTCGCGGCGCATATCACGGCGCGCGAGGCGGGGGTGCCGGTCGACCTGGTGAAGGTCGACATCCCGACCGGCCGACTGGAGGACGGGCAGGACTATCGTCAGGTCAACCCGCGCGGCTACGTGCCGGCCCTGGTGCTGGACGATGGCGAGCTGGTCACCGAGGCGCAGGTGGTGGTGCAGTACCTGGCGGATCTGGCGCCGGCCTCCGGCCTGTTTCCGTCGCCCGGCACCCGCGACCGGCTGCGGGTCCAGGAATGGCTGGGCTATGTCGCGACCGAGCTGCACAAGCCCCTGGGCTCGCTATGGGACCCGGGTACGCCGGAGGCATGGCGGCAACGGGTCAGGGAGCGGCTGCCGGTGCGGTTTGCCGAGGTCGACGCGCATCTGGCAGCCCGGCCCTTCCTGGTCGGCAGCGGGTTCACCATCGCCGACGCCTATCTCTTCGTGATCCTGAGCTGGACGCCGCATCTGGGCATCGACCTGACGCCCTATCCGGCGCTGGAGGCCTTCCTGGCCAGGATCGTCGAGCGGCCGAAGGTGCGCCAGGCCCTGGCCGAGGAAGGGCTGGGCGGCGCCGAGCCGGTTTGACGGGACCGGCAATCCGGCTATCATCGCGAGTGTCGACGGTTCCCCCGGCCACGGGGGAGGCAAGAGGGAACAGGGTGCGTGCCGGCTTGGCCGGCATCAGTCCCTGGCTACCCCCGTAACTGTGAGCGGCGAATCGACCTCCCGCGCATGACCACTGGGCAACCGGGAAGGTCGGAGGTCGGTGAGGACCCGCGAGCCAGGAGACCTGCCGTCGATCGTGCAACCATGTGCGCCGGGCGGGGTGTCCCGGCGGGAGGTCCGATCGTGAGCCATTCCTGCGCCCGCAGCCGCCGTTCCCGATGCCGCTGTTCCTGCCGGTCGCGCCAGGGCTTGTCGCCAGCTTCGCGGCACTGAGCATTGCCCGGCCGCAGGCCGGAGCACTTCCTGCGCCGCCCTGCACCGGCTGGCGCGCGCGAACCTCGGGAACCGCCATGATCCTCGCTGCCCTCGTGCCTGGACGTCCAGAGAGGCAGGTCCGATGAGCGGGCGTGCCACGCCGCCGGACCTCGCCCAGAACCTGCCGCCTTCGCCCTGCGTCGGCATCTGCCAGATCGACCGGGCCACCGGCTGGTGCGGGGGCTGCGGGCGCAGCGAGAAGGAGTTGGCCGGCTGGCGGGACCTGCCGGCCTTCGCCCAGCGTGCGGTCTGGGCCGACCTGCCCCGGCGCAACGCGATCCTGGGCCTGGGCTTCCGGCTCCTGCCGCTGGCGGGTACCGCCCTTCTGGAGCACCTGGCGGGCCGGTCGCTGCTGCCAGGCGCGCGCTGGGCGATCGGCGTCCATGGCGCCAGCGTCGAGTTCGCGGCCGATGGCGAGCCGGTGCGCGCCGCGCTCGAGGCAGGCGTCCTGCATCTCGCCACCCGCCTCGGCCGCGCGACCCTCACACTGCCGGCCGGCACGCGTGCCTTCGAGCTGGTCGACGGGCAGGGGCGAGCCACCAGGCTGGTGCTGGCGCTGCACCGCGCCCGCCTGCGCACGCCCAATCCTGCCGGCATCGAGCTGATCGGGCCGGACCGGGATGCGCTCGATCCGGGCGGGCGGGCTGCGGTCCTGGTCGATCTGGGCCTGGGCCGGCGCGCCTTGCGCTTTTGCGTGCGCAGCCACGACCCGGTGCTGCTGGCGAGGCTCGAGGCCCGGCGCGGGGCAGCTCTGCAGGACGCGCCGGATCTGGTCGCGGCCCTGGTGGAGGCGGCAGCCGGATGGGTCGCTATCTCGCCGTTCGGCCGGATCGAGGCCGAGGGTCGCATCCTGCGCAACGACCAAGCCGGGCCGCGCGCCCGTCTCTTGCCCGACCTGCTCGCCTCCGGTCGCGAGCTGGAGCCCGGCCTGGAACTGCCGCCCGACTACGTGGCCTGCGCCAGCCTGTTCCCGGGCGAGGCCGGCTTGCCGAACGGTGCGCCGCGGGCTACGGCTTCAGGAGAATGATATAATATAACATAAGTTGGTGCTGGCATGGCTGTGGTGAACCTGCTGGAGGCGGTGGGCCTGACCTGCTCGGTGCAGGGGCGGAGTCTGCTCGCAGGAATCGATCTTGTGGTGCGCCCGGGCGAGGTGGTGGGCCTGCTGGGCGAGAACGGTGCCGGCAAGTCGACCCTGCTGCACTGCCTGGCCCGCCTGCGCCGGCCCTCGGCCGGCCGTGTCCTCCTCGACGGCGCCGACATCTGGCGGCTTTCCGCCCGGGCAGTCGCCCGACGGGTGGCGATCCTTCTCCAGGAGGCAGCGCCGGATCCGGACCTGAGCGTGGCCGAGGTGGCCAGCCTCGGCCGCCTGCCCCATGAGGGCCGGTTTGGCGGCACGGACGCCAAGAGCCATGCCATCGTCGCCGAGGCTCTCGATCTCGCGGGCGTGGCGGCACTGGCCGATCGGCCGTTCGCACGGCTCTCCGGCGGAGAGCGCCAGCGGGTCATGCTCGCCCGGGTGCTGGCCCAGATGCCGGATCTGCTGCTGCTCGACGAGCCGACCAACCATCTGGACATCCGCTACCAGCTCGACCTGCTGGCCATGATCCGCGCGCGCAACTGCGCCGTGGTGGCCGCCCTCCATGACCTGAACCTAGCCTCCTCCTTCTGCGACCGGCTGGTCGTGCTGGCTAGCGGACGGATCGTGGCGACCGGCACGCCGGCCGAGATCCTCACGCCCGAGCTGATCCGCAGCACCTTCGCCGTGGCTGCGGAGGTCGACCGCCATCCCTTCCATGACCGGCCGCGCGTCACCTTCGACCCGGCCCCTCCGCGCCCGGAGCCACTGCCCGTATGAACCGCCGCCGCTCCCTGTTCCCCCGCTATCCGGCCCTGGCAAGCCTAGCCCTGCTGTCCCTGGTCCTCGCACCTGTCCCGGCCGCCGCCTCTGGCTTCCCGGTCACCGTGGAGAGCTGCGGACGGCCAATCACCTTCGACAAGGCACCGCAGCGGGCGGTGGCGCACGACCAGAACATCAGCGAGATCATGTTCGCGCTCGGCCTGCAGCCGCACATGGTCGGCCTCACCGGCATCACCGGCTGGTACAAGATGACGCCGGAATTCCGGGCGGCGATGGGCGACCTGCCGGAGCTGGCGCCCAAACATCCGACCATGGAGAACCTGCTGGCGGTCGACCCCGACTTCTTCTTCGCCGGCTGGTACTACGGCATGAACCCGGGCGGCGAGATCACCCCGGATACGCTGGGCGCCCATGGCGTGGCCGTCTACGAGCTGACCGAGAGCTGCGTCCACATCGATTCCGGCCAGCCCAGGGCCACGCTCGACACGCTCTATGCGGACGTGCGCAATGTCGGCGCGATCTTCGGCCAGCGGGAAAAGGCGGAGGCACTGGTCGAGGGCTGGCAGGCGCGCGTCGCCAGGATCCAGGGCCAGGTCGCCGGCAGCGTGCCGGTCGAGGTGTTCCTCTACGATTCCGGCGAGGACAAGCCGTTCACCGCCGGCCGCCATGCCATGCCGACCGCGCTGATCGAGGCGGCCGGCGGGCGCAACGTCATGGACGATGTCCCGACCAGCTGGGGTACGGTAGGCTGGGAAGCGGTGCTGGAGCGCGAACCAGACTTCATCGTCCTGGTCGACTACGATGCCGGCGGCTGGGAGAAGAGCTGGGCCTTCTTGCAGGAACATCACGGCATGTCCGGCTTGGCCGCGGTCCGGGAAGGCCGCTTCCTGCCGCTGCGCTACGGCGAGATCACGCCCGGCCCGGCCAATATCGACGCGGTCGAGAAGCTTGCCCGGGCCCTGCATCCGGAACGTTTCGGCGAGTGAGACGGTACCCAGCCCTTCCGCTCGCCCTGCTGCTGGTCGGCGGGACCATGGCCCTGGCGGTGGCCGCGGTGGCGGTGGGCTCCGCCGCGATCGACCCGCCCCTGGTCGGCCGCATCGTGCTGCATGCCCTCTTGCCCGGCACCATCGATGCGGACTGGCCGTCCGGGATGGAGCGGATCGTCCTGGAGCTGCGCCTGCCGCGCGTGATGCTGGGCATCCTGACCGGTGCCGGCCTGGCCGTGGTCGGGGTCGTGCTGCAGGCGGTGACCCGCAACCCGCTGGCCGATCCCTACCTGTTCGGCGTTTCCGCCGGGGCCTCGGTGGGTGCCGTGGCGGTGATCGCCCATCTGGGCGCGTTCGCCGGTCCCTTAACCCTGCCGGCGGCAGCGTTCCTGGGCGCCTTCGCATCGCTGGTCCTGACCCTGGCGGTGGCGGCCGGTGCCGGCAGGCGGCCGGCCCGCGACCGGCTGGTGCTGGCGGGGGTGGCCGTGTCCTTCGTGCTGATGGCGCTCACCAACTTCCTGATCTTCTCCGGCGACCAGCGCGCCGCCCATTCCATGGTCTTCTGGACCATGGGCGGGCTGGGCCTGGCCCAGTGGCGCCTGCTCACCTGGCCGCTGGCCGTGGTGGCCGCAGCCCTGGTGCTGGCCATGCTCGCCGCCCGGCGCCTGGACGCGCTGGCGCTGGGCGACCAGGCGGCCGCCAGCCTGGGCATCGACGTGGCACGGCTGCGCCTTGGCCTGTTCGCCCTCTCTGCGCTCGTCACCGGCACGCTGGTGGCGCTGGCCGGTGCGATCGGCTTCGTCGGGCTGATGGTGCCGCACGCGGTGCGTGCCCTGGTCGGCGGCCGCCACGCCCTGCTCCTGCCGCTGGCCGCCCTGGCCGGGGCGTGCCTGCTCACTGCCGTGGACATCCTGGCCCGCATCCTCCTGGCACCGCAGGAACTGCCGATCGGCATCATCACCGGGGCGATCGGCGGGGTGTTCTTCGTCCTGATGATGCGCTTCGGCCGGATCTGACGCTCAGCCCGCCGGGTCGCCATGCGCATGGTGGTGCCCATGCCCGTCCACCGGGATCACCGACAGGTGGCCGCTATGGACGCCGCGCTCGTTCAGGACCGCGTTGGCGAAGGCGCGGACCGCCTCCACCGGCCCGCGCAGCACCGCGATCTCCAGGCAGCGCTGCTGGTCCAGATGGATGTGCATCGTCGCCAGGCCCAGGTCGTGATGGTGATGCGAGGCCGCGGTCAGGCGCTTGGCGAGCTCGCGGGTGTGGTGGTCATAGACATAGCTGAGCGTCGCCACGCACTCGACCCGGGGCTCCGCTTCCAGCTTGGCCTGTTCCAGGCCGATCTGGGCCAGGGCGCGCAGCGCCTCGGAGCGGTTGGCATAGCCGCGGGCCAGCATGAAGGCCTGCAGCTCGCCGGCGAACTCGTCGGACATGCTGATGGTCGCGCGTTGCATGGCTCTCCCCGCCGGCCCGCTCCTGCCGGCTGCCTCCTGCTGGCTGGCGGGGAGCCTGGAGCGGGATCGGCGGGTGGGTCAACCACTCCGCTGGCGTCAGGCAGCCGGCCATGCCGGGGGATGGTGGCAGACCTGCCGCAGCGCGACCGGCGCATATCTCCCATGAAGGGAATTCATCTGGACCAAATTCGCCAATAAGTTTAGTTCATTCGCATCGACCTGCGATTGATGTGAGGCTTGGACGATGCGACCGCCCGTCCTGGCGCAGGCCTGCCTGCGCCGAGTTCCGGCAATCCTGCCGCTCCTGGCGACGCTCGGGCTGGCGGCATGCAGCGGCCCGAGCGTCTATCCCCTGTCGCAGGACCCCTATGGCGGCGTCGGTACCGTGGCCCCGGTGGGTGCCATCCTGCAACTCCCCCCGGACCTCGCCGACCTGCGTCTCGCGACCCGGCGCAGCGTGGTGAAGGGCACGGTGGTCGAGGAGGTCGTCCTGGCGAACGACACCGCGATCCCCAGGGAGAACCTGATCGTCACCCGCACCCGCTGGCGTGGCTCCGGGGCCTATCTGCCGAGCGTGGAGCTGCCCAACCCGTTCAAGCAGAGCGAGATCGAGCAGCATTTCCTCCAGCAATTCCCCGGCGCGCCCCTGGACCAGGTGACGCGGGAGCGCCGCAACGGGCGCGGGGTGCACCGCTACCTGATCGCCGATCTGGGGGATGCCGGCAGCTGCATCTACGCCTGGCAGTATTTCGATGCGCCCACCGAGACGCGCGGCGGGCTGCACAGCTTCGCGGTCGACCTGCGCTACTGCCAGCCCAGCCATGACCTGGCCGCGGCGCTCGACCTGTTCGACCGGATGGCGACCGTGGCGCCGCTCTGAGCGCCCGGCGGAACAACGAAAACGACGGAGGACGCCCTCAGGCCGACCGGATCGTCTGGCGTGAGGTGCATGATGAGTGGAGAACGCGGCCGGCCGGCCGCCTCGGGCGTTGCGGTGGTCCACCGCCGCGCGGGCCTGGGGGCGGCTTCGTTCCTGTGGCTGACGCCCTGGGTCGTGGTGATGGCGGCCATGCTCTGGCTGGGCGCCCAGGATTTCGGCGTCGCCAACCAGACGGTGCTGGCGCTCACCCTGCTGGCGATCCTGATCGGCCTTAGGGTGAGCGGCCTGGCCCACTTGTGCCGGACCTTCTTCATCTTCACCGCCGCGTTCCTGAGCTGGCGCTACCTGTCCTGGCGGGTCGCCGACACGCTGCCCGATCCGACCTCGCTGGCCTTCGTCCCGGGCATCCTGCTGTTCGCCACCGAGATCTACGGCATCCTCATGCTGTTCCTGGGCGTGTTCGTGAACATCCGGCCGATCGACCGGCCGGTCCCGCCGCTGGCGGCCGATCCGGCCGTGCTGCCGAGCGTGGACGTGTTCGTGCCCAGCTACAACGAGGACGAGACGCTGCTGGAGACCACGCTGATCGCCGCCCGGCGGATGCGCTACCCGGAGGGCAAGCTGAACGTCTATCTCCTGGACGATGGCGGCACCGTCCAGAAGCAGAACGACAAGGACCCGAAGAAGGCGCAGGCGGCGATCGCCCGCAACCGGACGCTGCAGATCCTCTGCGCCAGGCTCGGCTGCCACTACCTGACCCGCGAGTTCAACCAGCACGCCAAGGCCGGCAACATCAACGCGGCACTCGGCCGGACCGAGGGCGAGCTGATCCTGATCCTCGACGCCGACCATGTGCCCACCGAGGACCTGCTCGAGCGGACCGTCGGCCATTTCGCCGAGGACCCGAAGCTGTTCATGGTGCAGAGCCCGCATTTCTTCATCAATCCGGACCCGCTCGAGCGCAACCTCGACACGTTCGGCCGGATGCCCAGCGAGAACGAGATGTTCTACCAGGTGGGCCAGCGCGGCCTGGACAGCTGGAACGCCTCGTTCTTCTGCGGCTCGGCGGCGATCCTGCGCCGCGCGCATCTGATGTCGATCGGCGGGATCCAGGGCACCTCGATCACCGAGGACGCGGAGACCGCGCTGGAGCTGCATTCCCGCGGGCTGACCAGCCGCTATGTCGCCCGGCCGATGATCGCCGGCCTGTCGCCGGAGACCTTCTCCAGCTTCATCGGCCAGCGCTCGCGCTGGGCGCAAGGCATGATCCAGATCATGCTCCTGAAGAACCCCTTGTGGAAGCGCGGGCTCACCTTGCCGCAGCGCATCTCGTATCTGTCGAGCATGGTGTTCTGGCTGTTTCCGGTAGCCCGGATGCTGTTCCTGATCACGCCCTTGGCCTATCTGTTCTTCGGCCTGCAGATCTACCGTGCCTCCTACCAGGAGTTCGTGGCCTACGGCCTGACCCATCTGGCCGCCAGCCTGATCCTGACCAACTACCTGTTCGGCAAGGTGCGCTGGCCGTTCATCTCCGAGCTCTACGAGATCGCCCAGGCACCGTTCCTGGTGCGCGCGATCGGCAGCGTGCTGCTGCGCCCGCGCGCGCCCACCTTCAAGGTCACCGCCAAGTCGGAGACGCTGGAGCGCAACTTCGTCTCGGAACTCGCCCGCCCGCTCCTGTTCCTGCTGGGCCTGCTCTCGGCCGCAGCGATCGCCGGCCTGTGGCGCTGGCATGCCTTCCCGCTGGAGCGCGAGAACATCGCGATCGTGCTTGGCTGGAACCTGTTCAACCTCCTGTTCGTGCTGGGGGCGATCGGGGTGGTCCACGAGCACAAGCAGCGCCGGGGCATGCCGCGCGTGCCGCGTTCGCTCGATGCCCTGGCGACGCTGGGCGGTTCGGTGGCTCAGGTGCGGATCTCCGACCTGTCCATCGGCGGCGCCCAGCTCGTCCTGAACGAGAGTGCCGAGGTCTATCGCGACCTGGCGCACGGCAATGGCAGCCTCACCGTCGAGCTGGGCGACGGCGGGCGGATCATTCCCTTCGAGATCCGTCACGCCGTGGTGGAGGACGAGCGGCTGGTGCTGGGCGTGCGCTTTGCCTGCGAGACCGACGCGCAACGCGCCGACGTGGTGACCTTGTGCTTCGGCTCCAGCGACGCCTGGGTCGGCTTCCAGGCCGAGCGGCAGCATGGCCGCACCATCCTGGGCGGCTTCGCCCACTTCGCCCGCCTGTGCATCGTCAAGGGCACGCTCGGCATCCTCGCCGGGCTGCGCCAGGGACAGAGCCGCACCGGACCCTTCCTCGTCACCCGCGACGCCCGCCAGGTGATCCTGCCCCAGGGAGCGAAGACCGATGCCCCGCTGCACTGAGCAGGCCGCCCGCCGCACCCGCCTCCTGGCCGCGACCGCGGCGATCCTGCTGGCCTGGCAGGCCGCGGCGCTTGCCGAGGAGGCCGGGGCTTCGTCCGTTGCCCCGGCGCCCGATGCCGTCCTGCCGACAATGGATGTCGCCCAGCCGGTGGCCGAAGCCGCCCAGCCGGCGACCGACGCCAGCGTCGAGCCGACCCTGGGGGCATCGCCCGAGGGCCTGCCGGACCTCGCCATCCCGCTGCTCGCCCACGACCTCGACCTGCATGGCAGCCAGGACGAGGCGGTGGTGCCGTTCAACCTGGCACCCGGCGATGAGTTCACCGGCGCCACCCTGGCCTTGTCCTACAGCAACGCCCTGGCGGTGCTGCCCGACCGCTCCCGGCTGGCGCTGACCCTGAACGGCAAGCCGCTCACCGACCTGCCGCTGGTGGGCGCGCAGGGGGCTGCCGGTGCCGAGATCGACCTGCCGCCCGGCCTGTTCCGCACCGGGCGCAACGAGCTGGGCATCGCGCTGGCCCAGGCACACCGCCTGACCTGCTCCCGCGAGCGCTTCGGCGAATTGTGGACCAAGCTGAAGCGGGACGGCACCAGCCTCGCCCTGCACCGGCCGGGCCCGCGGGCAGCGGTGACGGCGGACGGGCTGGTGGGGCTCCTGTCCGCCTCGGCCTATGACGGGGAGCCCCTGGCGATCGCCGCCGCCGCCTCGCTGGCCGGCCCCGCCGGCGTCGAACTGGGGGCGCGCGTCGCCCAGGCCGTGGCGCTGGTCCGGGGCGACCGGCCGCTCACGGTGGCGGCCCTGCCGTTCGAGAAGCTGGACTGGCCGGCCCTGCACGGCCGCAACCACGTGCTGCTGGGCCAGATCGACGAGTTTCGCCGCCTGCTCGATCCCGCCAGCTTCGCCCAGCTCGCGGCCGAGCGGATGCTGGTCCGCCGCCTGCCGGGCGATCCCGACCATCTGGCCATCCTGTTCGCCGGCGAGGATCCGGCGGCGGTCGGCCGGACCGTCGAAGGCTTCGTGGCCGGGGCGGCTCGCCCGCTCGATCCCCCGCCGCTGCCGGAGATCGATGGCGGTGCCGTCCTCACCCTGGCCGAGCTGGGCTTTCGGACGCGCGAGCTGCCGCTGGGCGTCACCGAGCCGCTCGATCTCACCTTCCGCCTGCCGCCCAGCTTCTACGCGGCCGACGGCCAGCGCCTCGAGCTGGCCCTCAACTATGCCTATGCCGGCGGGCTCCAACCCACCTCCGCACTGGTGATCGAGGTCAATGGCATTCCCGCCAACATGATCCGCCTGGACGACCCGCGCGGCCGCATCGTCGATGGCGCCAGGGTCGACCTGACGCTCGGCATGTTCCATCCGGGTATCAACCGGATCTCGATCCACCCGATGCTGGATCCCACCTCGACCAAGACCTGCGACAGCGCGGCGCCGATGCTGAGCCTGTTCGAGGACGGCCGCATCACCATGCCGGACTTCGCCCGGCTCACCCATGGCGGCCAGCTCTACGACCTGGTCGACGACGGCTTCCCCTATGGCGAGGAGCCGGCCGCGGTGATGGTGTCCGCGCGCGACCCGGCGGCACTCGGTGCTGCCTGGACCTTCCTGGGCAAGCTGGCGCAGCGCCGGGGCGAGGTCCTGGACCGGCTGAGCTTCGTGTCGCCCGGCGCCACGCCCAGCGAGCACCTGATCGCGGTCGGCACCGCCGACGAGCTGTCGCCCTCCCTGGTCGCCAGGCTCGACCTGCCCTGGACGGAGCCGGCGGAGCCGCCGGCCGTGCCGGTGGCAGCTGGTGCCGCCACCACGCCCGTGGCCGCCAGCGTGCCTGACCCTCGCGCGGAGTGGCAGTCGCGGATCGGCCCGGAAGCCGGGGAGGGCGTGCTGGAGCGGCTGCGCCGGCTGGTCGTGAGTGCTGCGGATGCCGACGTCGCCACGCCGGTGCCACAGCGGCCGGCACGCCCGGCAGCACCCGGGACCGGCGGGGCCATGCTGGTGGAGGTGGCCTCGCCTTGGGCGGCGCAGCGGGTGGCGACCGTGCTGGTGGCCGACCGGGCCGACCATCTGGGGCCGGGCCTGGACCGGCTGATCGGGCCCAAGGTCTGGCCGACCCTGGGCGGCGACCGGGCGCAGTGGCAGGCCGACAGCGACCAGGTGGTGGCCGAGCGGCGCAACCCGCCCTTCATCCTGGACACGCCCGAGCAGGACCCGGGCCAGCTCCGCCTGACCGTGCTCACCTGGCTGGCACAGAACCGCTGGACCTGGCTCGGCCTGATGCTGGCGGCGGTGACCTCGGCCAGCCTGATGACCAGCCTCGCCCTGCGCATGCGGCGCCATTGAGGGGGCGGATGCCGGAGCGGCGCAACGTGATCCTCGCCATGTCGGGACTGCTGCCGGACCTGCCAGGGCTGGGTCCGGTCGCACGCTGGCTGGGCGACCGCCGGGCACTGCCGGCGGGAGAATGGGACGTCTGGCGTGGCCGGTTCCTGGACGGGGGCCGGGTGGTCGACACCGGCAACGGGCGGGTCAGCCACACGGAGGGCCAGGGCTATGGTCTCCTGCTGGCGCTGGCCGCGGACGACACCGCCGCCTTCGACGCGATCCTGGCCTGGACCGACCGGCACCTGCCGGTCCGCCCGGACGGCCTGCTCTCCTGGCGCTGGGATCCGGCCCGGCCGGACGATCCGGTGAGCGACCCCAATGCCGCGATCGATGGCGACCTGCTGATCGCCTGGGCACTGATCCGGGCCGGCCAGCACTGGAGCCGGCCGGAGCTCACCGAACGCGGCCTGGTGGCCGCCCGGGCGGTACGCAGTGCCGGCGTGGTGCGCCATGGCGGGATGCAGCTGCTCCTGCCGGGGCCGGAAGGCTTCATCCAGCCCGAAGGTCCGGTGATCAACCTGTCCTATTGGGTGTTCCCGGCATTGCGCGCCCTGATGGACGCCGATCCGCATCCGGCCTGGGCGCAGCTCGTGATCAGCGGCCACCGGCTGCTGACGAGCCTGCGCTTTGGCCAGCGCCAGCTCCCGCCGGACTGGACGCTCCTGGCCGAGCCACCCCGGCCGGCTCCGGGCTTTCCGCCGGTGTTCGGCTACAATGCCCTGCGCATCCCGCTCTATGCCGCCTGGAGCGAGCCCGGTGCCATCGACCTGGTCCGGCCGATCTTCTCGATCTGGCAGCGGGCCGGAAGCGAGCCGCCGGCGGTCATTCCCCTGGACCCGACCTCGCCGTTCGAGGTCGGGGTGACGCCCGGGATCCGCGCGATCCTGGCCCTGCTCCGCCATCTGAAGGACGGCAGCGCGCCGGACTTCCCCTCGATCCAGAACGAACCCGACTACTATGCCGCCACGCTCGTGCTCCTGACGCGGCTGGCCTTCGACGAGGTGTCCCGGTCATGAAGCTCCGCCCCTTCCCGCCGCTCCTGGGCTTGGCGGTCGTGGCCCTGCTGGGCAGCGTGTCGCCCGGTAGCCTCCTGGCCCAGGAGGCCGTCGACGACACCGGCATCACCGTCCGGCTGCAGGGTGGTGCGCCCGCCGGCGAGGACGTGGTCGACGAGGCGCTGCTGCGCTACCTGGCCAGCCGGGGCGACCGTGCGGCGGCCGAGGTCGAGATCGCGCGGCTCAAGGAACTGCACCCGGACTGGGAGCCGCCCACCGACCTGTTCGGCGGCCTGCCCAGGGTGGACGAGGGGCCGCTCTGGCAGCTCTACGAGAGCGGCGACTATGCGGCGGTGCGCAGCCGCATCGAGGCGCTGCGCAAGGAGCGGCCGGACTGGACGCCTCCTGAGAAGCTCGTGACGCTGATGGCGGTGAACGAGGCGCGCGCGGCGAGCGAGGCGGCGGCGGCCGCGGGTGACTGGGCAAGCATAGTGGCGCTGTTCGAAGCGCAGCCGGCCGCCGCCACCTGCGAGCATGTCGACAATCTCTGGCGCCTGGCCGAGGCGCAGCAGCGCACCGGTGCCGGCGCGGCGGCGCTGGCCACCTATGCGCGCATCATCACGACCTGCCCGGATGCCGACCACCGCTTCGCCACCCTGCAGAAGGCGAAGCTGCTGGTGTCGCCGGCCGAGCTGGAGCGGCTGGTCGGGCTGGAAAAGGCGCGTGCCGGCTCCCCGGACCGGGTGGCGAAGCTGGAAACCCTGACGGCCAGGCCGGCGGCATCGGCGGGGAGCCGACCGGCCGGACCCGACTTCAGCCGGATCTACAAGCCGGGGGCCTCGGTGGGGGACGCGCGCGTGGTCGCCGACGCGGTGATCCGCCGGCGCGACGCGGCTGCCGCGCGCAAGATCGGCTGGATCTACCAGGCGGCCGGCGACGATGCCGCGGCGGCACCCTGGTTCCAGCGCAGCCTGGACTGGGCGCCGGGCGAGGAGGCCGCCCGCGGGCTGGCCATGAGCCTGGCAGCCCTGGGCAAGCTCCCGGAGCTGGATGCGCTGGCGACGCGCTATCCCGATGTGGTCACGGAAGCGCGCGGCGGCCAGGTGGCGGTCGCGGTGGACCGTGGCGACCTCGCTACCGTGCTCAAGCTCACCCGCCGGACCGGCAAGCCGGCCGAGCTCCTGATGCGCAGCTGGGCCTACATGAAGCTGCTGCGCCCGACCGAGGCGCAGCTCAGCTTCGCCCGGGTCATGGCGGCACCCGACGCCATGCCCTTGCAGCGCGACGAGGCGGTCTACGGCCTGATCCGCGCCCAGATCGCCCAGCACCTGTTCCAGGACGCGGCCCAGAGCATCGAGCGCTACGGCCTGCCGCCCGACCAGTACAACGAGGTGCAGGCCGAACTGCTGAACCAGGAGATCCAGGTGGCCTTCCGGCAGAAGGACTACCGCCGTACCGTGGCACTTTTGGAAAAGCGCCGCGACTTCGCCCTGCCCGACCGCGGCCTGGAGATCCAGGAGGCCTGGGCGCGCTACCATACCGGCGAGATGCACACCGCAAGGCGGATCTTCACCCGGCTGGACCGGATCGTCAGCACCGAGGAGACCGAGGCGGGCCTGGCCCAGGTCTCGCGCAAGCTCGGGCCGAGCTGGTAGCCGCAGCGGGCGGCGGGGAGGGCAGCCACCCCAGGCGCTAGCCCGACCGCTCCCGCCCCGAGATCAGCAGCAGCCCCAGGATCAGCCCGCCGAACAGGATCGCGCGCCAGCCGGGCGAGGCGTTCACCACGGTGATCAGCGCGGTGATGGTCACCAGCAGGATCGAGCCGGCGATCGTGCCGAGATAGGTGCCGCGCCCGCCCAGGATCGAGGTGCCGCCCAGCACCACCGCGGCGATCGAGCCCAGGAGATAGGGCTCGCCGATCCCGACATAGCCCTGCCGGTTCATGCCGAGCAGGAGCAGGCCGGCCAGGCCCGCGCAGAAACCCGAGGCGGCATGCACGGCCAGGATCGCCTGGCCCGCACCCACCCCGGCCAGGCGGGCCGCCCGGTCGTTGGTGCCGAGCGCGAACAGCCAGGAGCCCAGCACCGTGCCGTGCAGCACGAACAGGGTCGCGGCCGCGACCAGGAGCCAGGTGACGATCGTCATCGGCAGGCCGAACAGGTCGCCGTTGCCGAGGAAGGTCACGGCCGGGTTCACCGTGCTGACCGCACTGCCGCCCGCGATCAGGATCAAGGCACCCTGCAGGATGGTGGCGGTCGCCAGCGTCAGGATCAACGGGTGGACGCGCAGGAGCACGACGCCGAGCCCGTTCAAGGCGCCGATCGCCGTGGTGATCGCCAGCGTCATCAGGGCGGCACCCATCCCGCTGGGATCGAAGGGGAAGGTGAGCAGCGGCAGGATGATCGCGGCGAAGGTGATGATGGCCGCCGCCGACAGGTCGATGCCCCCGCCGATCACCACCAGCGTCTGCCCGGCGGCGACGATCCCGGTGATCGAGGCCAGCTCCAGCAGGTAGCGCAGATGGCCGATCTTGGCGAAGCCGGGCTTGAGCAGGCCGGCCGCCACCCACAAGGCCACCACGACCAGCCAGCCGAGCGTCACCCGGTGGCGGAGAAGGGCGCTCATGCCGCACGCTCCCGCAATCGCTTGATGCCCATGGCGGCCACGATGATCAGGCCCTGCATCACGTACTGGGCCACGGGTGGCAACCCTAGGAAGAACATGACGTTGACCAGCACCGCCAGCAGCAGGCTGCCGGCCACGGCACCGCGGATGGTGCCCTGGCCGCCCAGAAAGCCCACCCCGCCCAGCACGGCCGCGGTGATCGACTGCAGGGTGAGCGGGTTGCCGATCAACGGATCGCCCGCCCCGGTCTGAGCCGCGACATAGACCCCGGCAAAGGCGGCGAGCCCACCCGAGATCGCATAGGCGGCGATCCTGGCCAGCGCCACGTTGACGCCTGAGCGGAAGGCGCCGGCCGGGTTGTCGCCGGCGGCATCGATCGACAGGCCCAGCGGTGTGGCGCGCAGCACCCGCCACGCGATCAGGATCAGGATCAGGATCAGGAGTGCGGTCGGATGCACGCCCACCAGCCCCTCGGACAGCCAG
Source organism: Geminicoccus sp. (assembly GCF_035556675.1). Taxonomy (GTDB): domain Bacteria; phylum Pseudomonadota; class Alphaproteobacteria; order Geminicoccales; family Geminicoccaceae; genus Geminicoccus. Next base: position 27,074 of record NZ_DATMFZ010000162.1, read on the forward strand.
CCCGGCATCGAGCCGCCCGGCCGCGGCATCACCAAGAGGGCCGCACCACCGATCAGGAAGGAGGAGGCCAGGGTGACGATGATCGCCGGCAGGCCGAACAGTGCGACGATCGTGCCGACCAGGCCGCCCGCCGCCACGCCGATCGCGACGGTGGCGGTGATGCCGAGCCCGGCGCCGAGCGCGCTCTCGCCCACCAGGGTCGCCGCCAGCACCGTACCGAGCCCGACCATGGCGCCGATCGCGAGGTCGATGCCACCCATCAGCATCACCAGGGTCTGGGCGATGGCGACCAGCGCCACCGGGAACCAGTTCTGGGTGAAGCGCGCGATCCCGGCCCAGCTCAGCAGGCCCGGGTGGAGGAAGGCGTAGAGCGCCAGCAGGAGGGCCAGCAGGACGAACAGGCCGATCTGGCCGCGATTGCGCCGCCAGATCAGCCGGGCGTGGAGAGCCGCGCCCGACGGTACCTGCCTCATGCCGCCTCCTGCCGCGCCACGCCCAGCGAGGCGCCGACGATCGCCTCCTCGCTGGCCTGCCCATGCGGGAGGTCGGCGGCGATCCGGCCGTCGCGGAACACCAGCACCCGGTCGCACAGATGGACCAGCTCCAGCGCGTCCGAGCTCAGCAGGATCACCGCCATCCCGTCCGCGGCCATCGCCTTCAGCCGCAGGTAGATCTCGCGCTTGGTATCCACGTCGACGCCGCGGGTCGGATCGTTCAGCAGCAGCACCTTCGGCGAGAGCGGCAGCCAGCGGGCGAGTGCCACCTTCTGCTGGTTGCCGCCGGACAGGAGCTGCACCGCCCGCTCCGGACCGCCGCCACGCACGTTCAGCTTCGCCGTCAGCTCCCGGGCGACCTCCGCCTCCCGAGCGAACCGGCGCAGGCCGCGTCTGGCCAGGCGGCGCATGCCCGGCAGGGTCAGGTTGAAACGGATCGACAGCGGCAGGAGCACCGCCTCGCGCTTGCGGTCGGCCGGCACATAGGCCAGGCCCCGCCCGATCGCGTCCGCAGGGTTCCGGCTCGGCCGGTCAATCCCGCCCGTCGTCAGGCGCTCCGCCTGCGCCTCCAGCGCACCATAGAGTGCCAGCAGCAATTCCTCCTGGCCCTGGCCGAGCAGGCCGCCAATGCCCAGCACCTCGCCCTGGCGCACGGCGAGATCGACACCCTGGACACCCGGTGCCGTCAGCGCCCGGGTCTCAAGTGCCAGCTCGTCCCGGACGGTCGACCGGAACGGCGGGAACAGGTCACCAGGCTCGCGGCCGACCATCAGCCGGACCAGGGCCGGCGGGTCGACCCCTTCCATGGTCCGGTCCGCGGTGCGGGTGCCGTCCTTGAGCACGGTCACCCAGTCGCACAAATGCATGACCTCGTTCATGCGGTGCGAGATGTAGACCAGTGCCACGCCTTCCCGCTTGAGCTCGGCCAGCACCTTGAACAGGGCCTGCACCTCGTGCGCGGTCAGCGACGAGGTCGGCTCGTCCAGGATCAGGACGCGCGGCTGGCGGTAGAGTGCCTTGGCGATCTCGACCAGCTGGCGCTTGCCGAGCGGCAGTTCCTCCACCGGCTGGTCCAGCGCCACGTCCAGGCCGAGCCGGTCCAGGACCCGGCCGACCTCGACCGCCAGCCGGCCATAGTCGATCAGGCCGCGCCTGGTCGGCACGGCGCCGAGCGCCACGTTCTCCACGACCGACAGATGTGGTGCCAGGCTCAGCTCCTGCTGGACCACGGCGATGCCGTGGCGCCGCGCCAATGCCGGGGTCAGCCGCGCGCAGGGCTGCCCGTCCACCCGCAGCCGGCCTTCGTCGGGCGACAGCACCCCGGAGAGCAGGTTGACCAGCGTGCTCTTGCCAGCACCGTTCTCGCCCAGCAGCGCATGGACCCGGCCCGGGACGATCTCGATCGAGACGTCCTTCAGGACCGGGTTGCCGAAGAAGCGCTTGACCAGGCCCTCAGCCGCGAGGACCGGGGCCGTACTGCTCACTTCAGGCCGAGCAGCTGGTCGAACATCGCCAGGTCATAGGGCGAGTAGATGTAGCCGTCGGCGGGAAAGTCGCCGGCGCGCGCCAGGTACTCGTCGATGTTGGAATTATCGATGATCGGCAGAGGCACCTCGACATAAGGCTGGATGTCCTTGCCGTTCAGCGCCTGCACCGCTGCATAGACGCCGAGCCCGCCCAGCCAGTTCGGCTGCATGGTGGCCCAGGCGGTGAGGTCCTTCTCCTTCCACAGCTCCAGGAACTGCCGGTAGTTCTCGCCGGTCATCGGCGGCAGATCGCGGCCCTGGCGGTCCATGGCCAGGATGGCGCCCGCGGAGAGCGCGCCACCGAGCGACAGGATCCCGTCGATCTCGGGATGCTGGAACAGGAGGCTGGTCATCGCCTCCTGGGCGGGTGCCGAATTATAGGCGGTGTTGGTCTCGGTCAGTACCTCCAGGCCGGGATTGGCCTCCAGCACCGGCGTCGCACCGGCGCGGCGGTCCTCGCTCACCGAGATGCCGGCCGGGCCGTTCATGATGATGATCTTGCCCTGGCCGCCCAGCTTGTCGGCGATGAACTCCGCCGCCTGCTTGCCCCATTCATTGCTGTTGGTGTTGATCTTGACCGTGAGCTGGTCGGTGTCGACCAGGCTGTCGACATTGGCGACGGCGATGCCCTTCTCGCAGGCCTGCTCGATCACCCGGTTCAGCGCGGTGGACGAGCCCGCGATCACCACGATCGCATCCACGTCCGCGTCGATCATCGACTGGATCTGGGTGATCTGGTTGTTGGCGTTGCCCTCGGCATCGGTGATGACGAGATTGTCGACCAGCCCGTCCTTCTTCAGCTGCTCGACGACATCGGTGATGGTGCCCTCGGTCTGCTTCATCCAGGTGGGCACGGAATAGATGTTGGCCCAGCCGACCGTGAACGGCGGCTTGCGGTCGCCCTTGATGCATTTGGCGGCGGCCTCGGCCGTCGCGGGTGCCATGAGCTGCGTGCCGGCGACCAGTGCGGCCGCGGCAAGACCGAGAATGGATCTGCGCATCTTCTATATGTCCCTCCCTGTGGACGGGCTCGATTACAGCTGCTTTTCCCCAAGCTGAATACGGTAATCACGCGCCGCGTTGGCGAAGAACATCGCCCGGCGCTCGTCTTCGCTGAAGCCTTCGAAGATCCGGTCGAACGAGCCGAACACTTCGTCCCAGGTCGCATGCAGCGCCGCCACCGGGAAGTCGCTGCCGACCATGCAGCGGTCCGGCCCGAACGCGTCCACGCAGGCCATGGTGACCTCGCGCAGGCTGTCCAGCGTCCAGTGGTGGTCGTAGGCGACTAGGTCCGACAGCTTGATCCGCATGTTCGGCTCCCTGGCCAGGAGCTTCAGCCCGTCCCGCCAGCGCGCCATGCTCTCCGCATCCCGGTCGGCCGGGCTGCCCACATGGTTCAGGATGATCGTGGTGCCCGGATGGCCTGCCGCCAGCTTCGCCGCGTCCGCCATCTGGCCCGGGTAGATCATCATGTCGAAGCTGAGGCCGAACTTCTCCAGCAGCCGGAAGCCCTGGAGCCACTGCCCGTCCTGCATCCAGTCCGGCCGCGCGGCGAAGCACTTGTTCGGGTCGTCGTGCCAGGAAAGAATGTAGCGGATCCCGCGCACCCGTGAGAATTGCGTCTGCTGCTCCAGCACCGCCTCGACCTTGGGGTCGTGCAGCGGTGCCGTGGCCACGATCGCCGACGGCAGCCCGTCCCGTTCGGCCAGTTCCTCCAGCCAGCGCGTCTCGCCCACCGGATCGTCCGCCAGCCAGCCGGCCTCGACATGCACCGTGCCGACCAGGTTCCAGTTCTTCGCGTCCTCCCGGATCTGCTTGGGCAGATAGTCCCGGTAGAGCGGCGTCGGGTCGCCGAACACCATCTCCTTGCCGGGCTGGGGCACGATCCATGGGTGCTTGCCCATGGAAATATCCCAGAAATGGTGATGCGCGTCGATCAGCGGGCCGGTGTAGCTCATGCCGAAAGCCCCAGGTCCTCGGCATAGGCGAACAGGGCAGGGGTGCCGCCCGTGTGCACGAACACGATGTCCTGGTCCTTGCTAAAGCGCCCCTTGCGCACCTGGTCGATCAGCCCGGCGAACGCCTTGCCGCTATAGACCGGGTCCAGGATCACGCCCTCGGTCTGCGCCAGGAGCTGTAGCGCTTCCCGGCAGCCCTCGGTCATCACGCCGTAGCGCTCGCCGATATACTCGTCATGGCTGTCGAAGTCGGTGGGAGCGAGCTCCGTCTCCATGCCGATGATGGACGCCGAGCGGTTGGCGATCCGGGCGATGTCGGTCGCCCGGTCCTCCGCCCACTTGATCGGCGCCACGTTCACGACCCGGGTCCCGCGCCCCAGCGCCTTGAACGCGAGCGCGATGCCGGCCGGGGTCATGTTGGCGCCGGCGATGTACAGGGCCGCGGGATCGATGCCCGCCACCCCGAACTGATCGTGCAGCTCCAGCCCGGCATCGACATAGCCGACCGCCCCCAGCGCCAGGTTCTGCAGGTCCATCGGCGCCACGAGATAGGGCTTCTTGCCCTGAGCCCTGAGTTCCTCGGCCTTCTCGTCGAGATAAGGCTGCAGCAGCTCCACGCTCGGCAGGTCGACCACCGTGACCTTGGCGCCCAGCAGCTTGAACAGGAGGAAGTTGCCCTGCAGCTTGGGGCCCTTCTCGCCGTGGACCACGACCAGATGGATGTCCAGGCCGAGCTTGGCGGCGGCAGCGCTCATCTGCCGGCACCAGTTCGACTGGGTGTAGGCGCCGGCCACGATCGTGTCGCAGCCCTTCGCCAGCATGTCGGCGAACACGTATTCGAGCTGGCGGGTCTTGTTGCCGCCGAACGCCAGCCCGGTCGTGTCGTCGCGCTTGAGCCAGATCTTCGGCCCGCCCAGCGCCTCGGTCAGGCGCGGGCAGAACTCCAGCGGGGTCGGCAGATGGGCGAGCTTGATGCGCGGCAGCGCATCGAGCTTGGCGCGCAGGGCTTCAGGGGAAATCGTCATCATGCTCTCAGGCAGCCATCGGCCGAGTGGTCTTGGCGAGCTCACGGAAGTTGTCACGGATATGCTCCGCGGCGCGGATCGCCAATGCCGTCACCGTCGGGGTGGGGTTGACCACGCCGCCCGTGGTCAGCACCGAGCCGTCGATGATGAACAGGTTCGGCACGTCCCAGCACTGCTGGTGCTTGTTGACCACCGACATGTCCGGCGACTTGCCCATCCGCGCGGTGCCGAGCAGATGCCAGGCCGGCGTGCGGTAGATGCCGTGCTCGTCCATGTAGTCCTGGAGCTTGTACTCGAACGCACCCGTCGCCTTGGCGATGTCGACCAGCCGGTCGGACATGAACTTCATCATCTTCATGTCGTTCTCGCCCGGCCGGTAGTGCAACTCCGCCACCGGCACCCCGTCGGCGTCGCGCTGCGTGGCCGACAGCGTCACCCGGTTGTCCGGGTTGGGCAGATCGTCGCCGATCCCGAAGATCCCGAAGTTCCGCCCGAAATGGCGCCGGAACCACTGGTGATGGCCCTTGCCCCAGGGCGCGCGCGCCTGGGTCATGTGGCCATTGGCCTGCTCGCCGGCACCGCCGGTGGTGACGCAGTTGAAGTTGAAGCCGTTGACGAAGCCGCGGCTGGTGTCGGTCTCCGCGAACTCGCGCGAGATCAGCGCCGCCACGTAGCCGGTATGGGAGGCCAGCGGCTCGTCGACCCACATCTCGCAGGCGACCAGCGTGTGGTGCAGCAGGTTGCGGCCGACCTGGTCCGAGCTGTTGGCGAGGTTGTCGGAGGCCAGCAGGAGGCGCGGCGTGCCGACACCATTGGCCGCCAACACCACCACGTCGGCGGTCACCTTGTGCTGCCGGCCGGTGTTGCGGTCGACATAGATCGCCCCGGTGGCGCGGCCCGAGCGGTCCTTCTCGATCCGGATCACCCGGGCATAGGTGCGCAGCTCGGTACCCGCCTCCAGCGCCCTGGGCCAGACCGACAGCGAGAACTTGCTCATCGAGCCGCGCGGGCAGCCGGTGCAGATCCCGCAGCCATTGCAGGCCGGCCTGCCATCATAGTCCGAGGAGATCACGCCCGCCGGCACCGGCCACCAGTGCCAGCCGAGCTTGTCGAACGCCTCCGCCATCTTCCGGGCAGGTGCGCCCATCGGCAAAGGTCCGGTCGGGTAGGCCGGATGGGCCGGCATGGCCGGGTCGCCCTCCAGGCCGCTCACCCCGATCAGCGCATCGGCTTTCTCGTAATAGGGAGCGATGTCCTCATAAGTGATCGGCCAATCCGGCTGCAGCCCGTGCTCGGTGCCCTTGCGGAAGTCGGACGGGCGGTAGCGCGGCCAGAGCGCGCCATAGACATTGGTCGAGCCACCGACCCCGTTCCACATCAGGACCTGGGAGCTGTCGCTGTTGACCGGGAAGTCGTCGGCGTTCGGCCGGCGGACATTGACGTCCGCGTTCCAGCGGGTGCGCCGGTCCCATTGCCAGTCCGGCCGGTAGTGCGGGTGCTCTCTTGGCTCCACCCAGCCGCCCTGCTCCAGGCAGATCACGTGCAGTCCGGCCTCGGCCAGGACCAGCGAGGCCAGGGAGCCGGTAGCACCCGAACCGATGATCAGGACGTCGGCATGATCGTTACGCGCGGCCATGGCGCTCTCCCAGATGATCGAGGCCCGAAATGTCGACCGGCTTGACCTCGTCGGTCGGGATGTAGAAGCCGCGATTGTGCTTCGGCCGGTCGCGCTCGCGGTCGAACGGCTCCAGACGGTAGCCCTTGAAGATCGGCACCGGGTCGTAGGGCTGGCCGAGTGCCCGGATCGCCGGGATCACACCGGGGCTCTCGTAGTAGCCGAGATAGGTGGCCGTGCGGATCAGCGTGAACAGCCTGGGCTGGCTCGCCTCCAGCTTGGCGACCACGCTCGTCCGCTGCTCCTCGTCCAGCGGCCCGAGCGGTCCGCCGCAAGCCTCGAGCGCCTGCTCGACCTGAAGGAGCGCATCCTCGCCCAACTCCTCCAGGAGCCGCATCCCGAGAATGCCATGCACGCCTGCCAGCGACGCGGAAGGCCAGTCGTCCTCGCCCGGAATCAGCACGTCGACCAGGTCACGCAGCATGGTCGACAGCCGTATGGCCTCGCTCACCCCAACCACTCCCATCACAGTCTTGCTTCCGACGCGGGATCGAACAGATGGACCCGCGCCGCCAGCGCGCCGAAGCGCACCTTTGCCCCCACTGCCGGCGCCTCGTCCGGCTCGCACAATCCCTTGACCGCCTGCCCGCCGATCTCGGCATCCACGTAGGAGACCGGCCCGATCGGCTCGACCAGGAACACGTCGCCCTCCAGGGTCAGGTCGCGCTGGGCGTTCGCCATCAGGTCGGTCGGGCGGATGCCCAGGATCGCCTTCCGCCCGCCCCGGATCGCGCCCAGGCTCTGCTCGGCCACCACGCCGGTCGGCAGGGACAGCACGGTCTGGCCGACCCGGCAGCGGATCACCCCGTCCTCCAGCCCGGTCTCGACCTCGAAGAAGTTCATGGCCGGGCTGCCGATGAAGCTCGCCACGAACAGGTTGGCGGGCTTGCGGTACACCTCCATGGGCGGCCCGATCTGCTGCAGCTTGCCCGCCCGCATCACCGCGACCCGGTCGGACAGCACCATGGCCTCCTCCTGGTCATGGGTGACGAACACCGCGGTCGTGCCGATCTCGCGCTGCAGCCGCTTGATCTCGGTGCGGGTCTTCACCCGGAGCGAGGCGTCCAGGTTGGACAAGGGCTCGTCCATCAGCAGCACGGCCGGGTTGCGCACCACCGCGCGGCCCACCGCGACGCGCTGGCGCTGCCCGCCCGAGAGCTGCACGGGCTTGCGGTCCAGCAGGGCGCCCAGGTCCAGCATGTCGGCGGCAGCATCGATCTGCCTGCCGATCGTCGCCTCGTCGAGCCGCTGCTGGCGCAGGCCGAACGCGATATTGTCGCGCACGCTCATGTGCGGGTAGAGCGCGTAGTCCTGGAACACCATGGCGATGTTGCGCTCATGCGGATCGCGCTCGGTGACGTCGGTCCCGTCGAACAGGATCGAGCCCGCCGACGGCTTTTCCAGCCCGGCGATGCAGCCGAGCGCCGTGCTCTTGCCGCAGCCCGACGGTCCCAGCAGCGTCAGGAACTCGCCGTCGGGCAGCTCGATGTCGAGCCCGGCCACCGCGAACACGGCGCCGAACTGCTTGGTCAAACGGTCGAGCTTGACGCTGGCCACGTGGTCTCCTCGCTCAGCCTTTGATCGAGCCGGACAGCATGCCGCTGACCAGCCAGCGCTGGAACAACAACGCGAGCACGACCGGCGGGATCACCGCCAGCACGGATGCCGCGAACATCGGCCCGTAGTCGTAGAACCGGAGCTGGACGAGGAAGCCCGCGATGATCACCGGGATGGTCTGCGCATTGGGCGTGCCGGTCAGGATCAGGGCGAAGATGAACTCGTTCCAGCTCACCATGAAGCAGAAGATCGCGGTCGCCACCAGGCCCGGCAGGGACACCGGCAGCACGATCTTCCAGATCGCCTTCAGGCGCGAGCAGCCGTCCACCAGCGCCGCCTTCTCCAGGTTCGGCGGCAGGCCCTCGAAATAGCCCTTCATCATCCAGGTCGAGAGCGGCAGGATCAGCGAGCAGTAGGCGATCACCAGCCCGGTGCGCGTGTCCAGCAGCCCCAGCGTCTTGAACACCAGGAAGAAGGGCAGGATCAGGGCCAGCGACGGGGTCATGCGGGTGAGCATCAGCCCCCAGAGCGTGCCGCTCATCAGCCGGCTCTTGCCCGAACGGGCATAGGCGTAGCCGGCGAGTCCGCCCAGGATCAGGTTCACCACCGTCACCGCGACTGCCACGATCAGGCTGTTCCAGATGCCGAACGGCACGCGCGACGCCTGCACGCTGGACTGGCCGCCGGTGGCGGTGTCGGGGAACAGGACGTAGCGGAAGTTCTCCAGCGTGAACGGTCCCGGCACGACGGTGGCCGGCTGGCGCACTAGGTCGGCCGAGGCCTGCAGGCTCATGATCACCAGCCAGGCGAACGGCACGAACGACCAGACGAAGATCAGCACGACCGCCGTCCACATCGCGATCTTGCCGATGAGATGCCGGGTCCGCGGCGAGAAGGTCTTGCGCGGCGTGTAGGCCGGCAGGCGCATCAGCCGCGCCTTGGTGTGCCGCACGCCCTCGATCACCGCCTGCTTCAGGTTGGACGGGTCGGCCGGCTCCAGCGTGGTCGGCGCCGCCAGCGCCTTGACCCCGGCCGAGGTCGGGAAGAACAGCTTCAGGTAGAGCCAGGCCAGCACCAGGCAGAGGATGGTCAGGATGTAGAGGATCGCCGCACCTTCGCCCATCCGCATGAACTGGAAGGCCATGGCGTAGCCCATCCAGGAGAACACGGTGGTGGCGCTGCCCGGACCGCCCTTGGTCATGGTCCAGAACAGGTCGAAGGCCATGATCGAGTTGATCGTGGTCAGGATCATGATCAGCAGCAGCATGGGCCGGAGCCATGGCACCGTGATCTTGAAGAACCGCGTCACCGGCCCGGCCCCGTCGATCAGGGCCGCCCGGTGCAGGTTGTCCGGCATCGACTGCAAGCCGGCCAGGATCAGCAGGGCGGTGAGCGGCGCCTGGTTCCAGACATGGACCAGCGCCACGACCGCGAACGCCACGGTGCCGCTGCCCAGCCACGGGATCGCCTGGCTGGTCAGGCCGAGGTCGAGCAGCAGGCCGTTCAGCGGCCCGTAGGAGCCGTCGAACACCCAGCCCCAGAGCACGCCGACCGTGACCGGCGCCATCGCCCAGGGAATGAGCACGACCGAGCGCAGCAGGCCGCGCCCGGGGAAACGCATGTTGAGGACCAGCGCCATCCCCATGCCGAGCGCCAAGCCCGCCGCGACCGTCACGCCGGCGAAGATCGCGGTGCGGACCAGGGCCCAGATGAAGTCCGGCTGGGGGATGATCGAGGTGTAGTTGCCGAGCCCGACGAAGATCCACTTGCGCGTCAGCATGTTGATGCGGTGCAGGCTGAGCGCCAGCGAGTAGATCAGCGGCAGGCCGATCACCAGGAACACGACCAGCAGCGTCGGGAAGCTCAGGAGGAACGGCAGCCAGTCCCGCTTCTCCTTGCGGGCAGGGGCCGCCGTGCTGCCGCCCAATGCCAGGTCGCGTACGGTCGTGCTCGCCACCAGCTCAGTCCGGATACATCTGCTTCAGCTCGTCGTACTTGGCCTGCAGCCGGTCGACGAGCTGGTCCTGGCTGGTCTGGCCGCGGAAATAATCCTGCGCCTCGCCCATCATGTACCAGTCCCATTCGGGGAACCACACGGACTTGGCGACGTCGCGGGTGGTGCCGGTCTCGTGCTGCTTGCGGGAAACCTCCAGGTCCTTCCACTTGGACATGGCGGCCTCGACGTCGGGGTCCTCCATGACCTCCTTGTGCGCGGAGCCCAGGCCGAAATCGAGCGCCCAGCGCTTCGCGACATGGTACTGGCCGTCCTTGGCCTTGCCGCCGAAGAACTGCATCAGGTTCCAGACGCGCTCCTCGTCGATCGGGTTGGCGCCCATCTGGTAGGCCGCGGTCCAGATGAAGGTGGAGCGGGTCTTGCCCGGCATGATCACGTTCTTGCAGGCGCCGGCGATCTGCGAGGTCTCGGGCGTGTTGAACACCTTCTGGTCGTATTCGTGGACGACCATGTAGGTGTGCGCGCCGGTCGCGAAGTTCGGCACCGATTCCGCCTGGTGGGTGAACACGTCCGGCGGGATCAGGCCCTCGTCGTAGAGGGTCTTGTTGAGCGTCAGCACGTCCTTGAACGGCTGGTCGAACACCGGCTGGAAGTTCTCGTCGAAGACCTTCGCACCCTCGGAATACCACTGCGAGAACAGCGTCCAGGACATCATCGACCAGCCGCGCGCCCAGGCGGCGATGTACGGATACTCGGCGATCTTGTCCTTCTTCAGCTTGCGGCACTGATCGAGCAGCTCTTCCCAGGTCGTGGGCGGCTCGATCTTCGCCGCTTCCAGGTGCTTCTCGTTGCACACGAAGCTGTTGAAGCCGGTATAGTAGGGCAGGCCGCCCAGCTCGCCGTTCGGCAGCGACAGGTTCTTGACGTTGATCGCATACATCTTGTCCTTGATCTCATCGAGACCAGGCAAGCCATCGAGGGTCCGGCTCCAGCCCGCCGCGTTCCAGCGCAGCAGCCGGTCCTCCTCGGAATACATCATGTCGATATGCTGGCCGCCCATGAGCTTGGTCTCGGCGACCGCATGATATTCGCCAGGCACCAGCTCGTAGGTCACGTTCTCGTCGTAGAGCTTCTTGAAGGTCTCGACGTTCTCGGCGACGATCTGCGGGTTGTACTGCCAGCCGATGAAGGTCATCGGATCGGCCGGGGCGGCGTGCGCCCGGCTCATCAGCCCGGGCAGCGCCATGCCCGCCGCGGCGGCCAGACCGCCCTTCAATACCGCGCGCCGGCGCGCCAGGAACGAGTCGAGTTCCGATCGACGGAAAAGGTCGCTCATCAGGCTCATCCCCCCTCGGATGACGGTCTCATGCGTCCCGCTCGACCGTCGTGCGGCACGCCTGCGTCTCGGGTGCCCCTTTAGGAATTGGCTTCTATTGGGCGTTTTCCTGGGCTCTTTCGGATCGTAAACATTCTTGAGTGTACTTGAAAACCAGTAAAATGACCGCTCTGCTCTGGGGCGGCACCGATGACGCCGCGAGGGGGAAAGCTTGTTCGATCTGGTCCTGAAAGGCGGCCGCCTGTTCGATCCCGGCCGCAACGTCGACACGGTCGCCGATATTGGCTTCCGCAACGGGCGCGTGGCCGCCATCGACGCGAACATTCCGGCCGACGCCGCCCGCGACGCCCAGGACGTGACCGGCCTGATCGTCACGCCCGGCCTGATCGACCTGCACACCCATGTCTACTGGGGCGGCACCTCGCTCGGCGTGGACGCGGACGAGATGGCCCTGCGCGGCGGCACCACCACCTTCGTCGACGCCGGCAGTGCCGGGGCCGGCAACTTCAAGGGCTTCCGCCGCCACGTGATCGAGCGGTCGAAGAGCCGGATCCTCTGCTATCTCAACATCTCCTATGCCGGCATCTACGGCTTTTCGAAGAACGTGATGGTCGGCGAGTGCGGCGACATCCGCCTGCTCGATGCCCGCGAGGCAGTGGCCTGCGGCCGCGAGCACAGCGACCTGATCGTCGGCATGAAGGCGCGGATCGGCCGGATCGCCGGCGGCACCAGCGGCATCGCCCCGCTCGACATCATGCTGGAGGCCGCCGACCGGCTGCAGCTCCCCTGCATGACCCATCTGGACTACCCGCCGCCCGGCCGCTCCGAGGTGATCCCGCGGCTGCGCAAGGGCGACGTGCTGACCCATTGCTACAAGACCTTCCCCAACGACATCCGCGGGGGCGACGGCCATGTCCGCGCCGAGATCAAGCAGGCGCGCGAGCGCGGCGTCTGGTTCGACATCGGCCACGGCATGGGCTCGCTCGACTTCGAGGTGGCGGAAGCGATGATCGCGGACGGCTTCTTGCCCGACACGATCTCGTCGGACGTGCATGCGCTCTGCATCGACGGCCCGGCCTTCGACCTCTTGCGCACTTTGTCCAAGTTCCTCTGCCTGGGCATGACGCTGGAGCAGGTGATCACCGCTGCGACCACCACGCCCGCCCGCGCCATCGACCGCTCCGACCTGGGCAGCCTCGCCATCGGTGCGGTCGGCGACGCCACCGTGCTGACCGAGCGGCAGGGCAGCTTCGACTACATGGATTCGCTGGGCCGCAGCATGACCGGCGACCGCCGACTGTTCTGCCGGGGTCTGGTGCGCGGCGGCGAGTGGACAGAGAACGAGGAGCAGGATCTTGGCTGAGACGGAACGGGGCGTGGACACGCCGGCGCTGGTGATCGAGAAGCGCGCCTTCGACGCGAACCTCGCGACCATGGCCAGGATCGCGAAGGAGCGCGGCATCCGGCTCCGCCCGCACGCCAAGAGCCACAAATGCGTCACCATCGCCAGGGCGCAGATAGCGGCCGGCGCGGTCGGCCAGTGCTGCGCCAAGCTCGGCGAGGTCGAGGTCATGGCGAAGGCCGGCATCCGCGGCCTGCTCCTGACCACGCCGCTGCGCGGCCCTGAGAAGATCCGCCGCCTGCTGGACGTGCTGCGCATCGCCCCTGATACGACCATCGTGGTCGAGGACGTCCCGGCCGTCCGCGCGCTGGCCGAGGCGGTGAGTGCCGCCGGCCTTGCTCTGGACCTGCTGATCGACGTCGATGTCGGCACGCACCGCACCGGCCTGACCTCGCCCGAGGCCGCCCTGGAGGTCGCGAGCGCCATCGCCGCGTCCCCTGGCCTGACCCTGAAGGGCGTCCAGGGCTATGCCGGCCATGTCCAGGCGATCCCTGACTATGCCGAGCGGCGCGCCCATTCGCACGCGGCGCTGGCGATCATGGGCAAGGTGCGCGACGCCCTGGTGGCGGCCGGCCATCCCTGCCCGATCGTGACCGGCGGCGGCACCGGCACCCACGATTTCGACCATGAGACCGGGGTGCTGAACGAGCTGCAGGTGGGCTCCTACCTGTTCTCCGACGCGATCTATGACGGGGTCGCCATGACCCCCGACGGCGCTCGCCGCTGGCAGAATTCCCTGTTCGTGTACACGACCGTGCTGAGTGCGCAGCATCCGGGCTTCGCCACCACGGATGCCGGCATCAAGAGCTTCTCCACCGACCACAATGTCGTGCCCGTGATCGCCCGCGGCGCCCCGGAAGGCTCGACCTACGCCATCTTCGGCGACGAGTTCGGCAAGGTGGTCCTGCCCGACCCGTCCGCGCGCCTGGAGAACGGCACGCAGCTCGCCTGCATCGTGCCGCACTGCGACCCGAACGTGAACCTGTTCGACCGCTACCACGTCGTGGAGGACGGCCGCCTGGTCGACGTCTGGCCGATCGAGGCCCGCGGCAAGGTCGCCTGAGCGAGGGAGGCGGCGATACGATGTCGACCCGCAAGGCCCGTCTCGGCAACGCGCTGCGCGCCATCCGCCGCCGCCTCGACCTGAGCCTGACCGAGGTCGCCGCCCGCACCGGGCTGGCGATCTCAACCCTGTCCAAGGTGGAGAACAGCCAGCTCTCGCTGACCTACGACAAGCTGGTCCAGCTCGCCGAGGGTCTGGAGGTCGACATCAGCGCCTTCTTCGAGCCGGACCCGGCCGCCTCGGACCGCCTCCACCCCACGGTCACCGCCCGGCGCAGCATCGCGCGCAAGGGCGACGGCCTCCTGGTCCACACCGAGAACTACGACTACCGCTATGTCTGCACCGACCTGACCCACAAGGCGATGGTGCCGATCCTGATCACCATCCGCGCGCGCTCCATCGTCGAATTCCCCACGCTGAGCCAGCATGCCGGTGAGGAGTTCCTCTACGTCCTGCGTGGCCGCATCACCGTCCACACCGAGTTCTACGAGCCCGCCGAACTCGCCACCGGCGAATCCATGTATCTCGACAGCACCATGGGCCACGCCTTCCTCACGACCGGCCCCCGCCCGGCCCAGATCCTGAACGTCTGCCACAGCCCGAACGCCGGGCACTTCCGCAGCCTGCTGGACCTGGCGCGGGCGCGAGAAAGTCCCGCGCAGGGGCAGGACGAGGCATGGCTGGAGCATCGATGACCCGGTCCAGAAGAATGCTTCAGAAGCCGTAGCCGAGCCGGATGCCGAGATTGGTGAGGCCGTCGTTGTTCTTGCATAGCCGGGCATTGGACATGTGCTCGGCGGACAGCATGACCGAGACGGTCGGCGCCACGCGATAGCCGAGCGACAGGGTCTCGTGGAAGTTCACCCGGCAGCCATAGGCGTTGTCCCTGGGGGACGAGCCCCCCAGGGACCCGTCATGGATGGCCCCGCCGATGCTGAGATCGGTGAAGATCCGGTCGGTGAGGCCGATGGTCCAGCCGAGGTCGGCATAGGCGAGGCTGGTGCCGCCGTTGGTGCTCACCGTACCGCCCAGGCGCGGGCGAGGCGCGAAGGCCCAGGCAAGGAAGTCCGGGCTCCTGAACAGAATCTCGCCATTGATATCGACCCCATCCCGCTCATGGGCCGGGCCGGTCAGGTCATGCGCATAAACGCCTGCGTGGACTTCATGGAGCTCGGAGAAGGCTGGATAAGGATTGGCCAGGACCGGCAGACCCAGGCCGGACGATACCATGCACCCGGCAGCTACGCTGATGACACGACGTTTCCAGAAGGATGGGGCCATCGCATTCTATCTCCGTTCCACTCCGAGCATGTTGTCCGTCGACCACTTCCCTTGATGTCTCGACATGTCCGTTCGATGCGTCCTTCAACCCAGGCCGGACGCTCTGCTGGCAGCAAAATTCATGCCAGTTACTTGGTCGAATCCAGGCTGCGGCGTCTTTGCCTCAACGGCTCACGCTGATGGCGATCTTGCCCCGCACCCGGCCGGTCATGCTCAGCGCCAGCGCATCGGCTGCCGCCGCCAGGGGCAAGGACCGGGCCACCGGAACCGTCAGCTTCCCGGCATCCGCCAGGTCGGCCAGCTTCTGCAGGTCCCGGCCGTTCGGCCTGACCCAGATGAGGTGGCCACCCTTCTCCTCGGCCGCCGGATCCACGATCGAGGCATGGCGGCCGCCTTCGCGCAGCACCGCCTCCGTCACGTCGACCACGCCGCCCACGAAGTCCGCCACGATGTCGACGCCCGCCGGCGCCATCTGCCGGATCCGCTGCGCCAGTCCGTCGCCATAGGTCACGGGCTCGACCCCGAGTGCCCGCAGGAAGTCGTGGTTCTTCTCGGAAGCCGTGCCGATCACCCGGGCGCCATGGGCCTTCGCGATCTGCGATCCCAGGATGCCCACGCCGCCCGCGGCCGCATGGATCAGGACGACATCGCCGGCCTTCAGGCCCAGCCGCGTCAGGACCTGGTAGGCGGTGAGGCCCGCCAGCGGCAGCCCGGCCGCCTGGTCCCAGTCCAGGCTCGCCGGCCTGCGCGCCGCCGCCTCGGCCGAGACCGTGACGAACTCGGCGAAGGTGCCGTCATGGATGAAGCTCTTGCGGGCATAGGCGATGACCTCGTCACCCGGCCGGAACTCCGGCGTGTCGAAGCCTACTGCCTCGACCACGCCTGCCACGTCCCAGCCGGGAATGGCCGGAAAATAGGCCTGCATGATGCTGTCGAGGTGACCCGCCATGATCTTCCAGTCGACCGGATTCACCGAGGCGCTGCGGACCCGGATCAGGATCTCGCCCGGCCCCACCTTCGGTGTGGGTAGCTCGGACTGGCGGAGGATTTCCGGACCGCCATAGCGGTCGAAGGTCATGGCCTTCATGCGGGGCTCCTGGAAGGGGAGGCGGAGGGGACGCCCGGCCTGCAGCGGCTGAGATGACTCAACCCCGCCCGAGGAGGGCCGGTTCCCTGGGCCTCCTCCCCGCACACCGCCGCGCGCCGCGGCAGTCGCTGTACATGGCCCGACTAGGTTCTGTCGCCAAAGCTGGTGAATGGTTGACATGATCGCATCTGGGCTGGGTGACGATACGTACCCTGCTGACGGACGTGATGTGGAGTGGGCTCAAGCCCCTGCTGCCGCCGCAGAAACCCAGGACCGGGCGGCCCTCGATCGACCACCGTAGGTTCATCGAGGCCGTGCTCTGGCTGGCTCGCACCGGCTCGCCCTGGCGGGATCTACCAACTGAGCTGATGAACTGGCGCACGGCTTGGCGGCGTCTCCAGCGGTGGACGCAAGCTGGCATCTGGAGCCGCATTCTGACTGGCTTGAGGGCCGTGGCAGCGGACGCTGGCTGGCAGGTGCACATGCTGGACAGCACCGTTATCCGTGCCCATGCCTGTGCCGCAGGAGCACGTGGGTCGGCAGGCGAGCAGGCACTTGGCCGTTCCCGCGGCGGCTTCTCAACCAAGCTGCATCTTCGCGCCGATGCCCATGGCCGACCGGTGGCGCTGCATCTGACCGGAGGCGAGCGTCACGACCTGTTGGGCGTCGCGCCACTGTTCGAGCAGGCGGCCTTGCGCACCGGCCAACGTGGCCGGCCGCGCTGGAAGCCGGTTGCCGTCATCGCCGACAAGGCCTACTCGGCTGCATGGCTGCTCGACGGCCTGCGGCGCAAGCGGATCGTCCCGATCATCCCGAACCGGGTGGACCAGCCACACAATCCAGAGTTCGACCGTGCGACCTACCGGCAGCGCAACTTAGTCGAGCGTCTGGTCGGCAAGATCAAGCAGTTCCGCCGCGTCGCGACCAGGTACGACAAGCTCGCCGCCCACTACCTCGCCTTCGTCCAGATCGCCGCGCTGATGGTCTGGCTACGCAGCTTTGGCGACACGACCTAGCCGGTCGGCAGCAGCTGGCACTTCGTCAGGTTGGCTCCGTTCGCCTTCGCGAATGCCAGGTACTCCCGCCACCAGTCGGCGTTCCTGTCGAAGGTCGCGCGGCCGGTGCCGTTCGGTCCGAGCGTGCCCCAGATGACGACGCCACTGGCGCCCTGCTTCTTCAGCGTGTCGAGCTGGTGACCGAAATAGCGCCTGGGCAGGAGCTTGTTGGCCAGGGCCGGCTGGTTGAGCTTGTTGTGGAACTGCATCCAGATGAACGGGTAGACCGGCTTCTTCCATTGCAGCGCCAGCTTCATCGAGCGCTGCACCATGGTGGTCCAGACCTCGAGCGTCTTCTTGCGCCGTGCCTCGGCCGTGGCGCCGACATCGTCGTACCAGTTCACGTAATAGGCCGGGAACAGCGCGTCGACCGCTTCACCCAGCCGGGACGCCTCGGCATTGGCGCGGGCGAGCAGTGGCGGTGCCTGGAGGAACTCCGCGTACTGCATGCTGGCCGGGTTGCCGAAATAGCTGCTCTGGTAGCCGAAGAAGTCCTTCACCGGCGCCTCGCCATAGATGCCGTAACGCAGGCCCGTGCCGAGCTTCTGCTTCAGGTAGCGGTGCAGGGCGATGTAGCGGTCGGTCTTCTGCCGCACCACCGCCGGCTGGTCGGTGCGCTTGATGCTCCAGGAGCCCTCGACGTTGACCGCGGCCAGCCGGTCGGCCGAGCCCGCCGCGGCCTTGCGGATCGCCTCCAGCTTGCTGTCGATATAGGCGGTGTCGATCTCGTCCCGGATCTTGCCGCCCTTGAAGAAATAGCTGGCCGTCAGCAGCGGCAGCCGGGTCAGCCCGCACTTGTCCAGGCCCTGCGGCTGGTTGGCGAAGGTGAAGTTGTAGTAGAGCCGGAACGGCTTCGGCGCCGGGACGGTCGTGGCGGCGGCCGCCACGACCTGGAAGGCATCTTCCTGGAAAACACGCCCGTCATCCGCGGAGGTGACCAGATCACCGGCTCCGGTGCTGCTCAGAACCTCTGCTGGCAACGGCAGGCCGGGCCCATGGCGAGCTGCAATATCCATGGGTTCGACAATGTCTACTGGAAGATTTCCGTAAGATGCCGGGCTAAGTATCAGAAATGAAGCGGTGAATATCAGGGCCGAAGTCGAAGCTATCGATAGCATCCGCAACTGGTTGCTCCTGAAATCAGGGTTCAGCCAGGAGATGAATGATTGCCGTGATCCAGTCAATCAGACGATGAACGAACGCCGCCTGATCAGCGGTCGGGAAGCAGCTGGCAGGCGCTGAGATCCACCCCGTTGGTCCGAGCGAAGGCGAGTAATTCTCGCCACCAGTCGGCGTTCTTGTCGAAGCTCGCCCGGCCGGTTCCATCAGGCCCGAGCGTGCCCCAGATCACCACGCCGTCCGCGCCGAGCTTCTTCAGCGTCTCCAGCTGGTAGCCGAAGAAGCCCTTGGGCAGGAACTTGTTGGCCAGCTCCGGCAGGTTGATCTTGTTGTGGTACTGCATCCAGACGAACGGATAGACCGGCCGGTCCCAGCTTTTCGCGACCTTCAGCGACTCGCGGGCCGCCACCGTCCAGCCCTGCACCGTGAGCTGCCAGCGCTCCGCCTCGGTACGGCCGAGATCATCGGACCAGACCGTGTATTGCGGCGGGAACAGCGCGTCGGATCGGCGCGCCAGCCGCTCGATGCCGAGATTCACCTGGGCGGCCAGTGCCGGTGCCCGGATGAAGTCCTGGTACTGCACGCTGGCCGGATGGCCGAAATAGTCGGTCTGGTAGCTGAAATAGTCCTTCAGCGGCGCCTCGCCGTACACGCCGAACCGGTACTTCCGGCCCAACCGGTCCTCCAGATAGGTCAGCACGTCCAGGTAGCGGTCGACCTTCTGCCGCACCACGGCCGGGGCATCGGTGCGCTTGATGCTCCAGGCCCCTTCGATGTTGACGATGCCGATATCGCCGCTCTTGGGCGTGAACATCGCCTCGATCTTGGCCAGGCGCTGGTCCACATAGGCGCGGTCGATCCGGTCGGCGGTCTTGCCGCCCGGGAAGAACAAAGACGGGGTGAGCAGCGGCAGCCGGGTCAGGCCGCATCTGTCCAGGCCGTCCGGCTGGTTGGCGAAGGTGAAGCTCTGGTAGAGCTTGAAGCTCTTGGCCGGCGCTTCCTCCACCGGCTGCGGCATCTGGGTCAGGGGGAAGCTGCGCAGGCGCAGGCTGCCCGGCCGAGCCGGGTCGTAGACGCCCCAGGGCGGGTCGGCCGCCAGGGCCAGCCCGGCGGCGGCAGCGGCGACCATGAGGCCGAGCGCCAGGACGATGTGATGGACGACCCGTATCAAGCCTGGCTCCTTCCCGAGCGGCCACGGGCAGGCCCGGATGCCCGTGTTCCAGCATGGGCAGATGCCATAGCCGGATCGCCCATTTCTGGAAACCCGCCGGCTTGACGCCCAGGCGCCTGCGGCCCATGGCGGTGGCGACCGCTAGGAGATGCCCGCCATGACTTTTCGCTGCGACGTGCCGGCCGTTCCCACCATCCAGCAGGACGACCAGGCCGTGCGCATCACCCGCTGGGACTTCGCGCCCGGTGCCGCCACCGGCTGGCACGAGCATGGCTGGCCCTATTTCGTGGTGATGCTGGTGGAGGGCACGCTGCGCATCCACGACGGCGAGAAGGTCACCGACGTGCCGCTCGCCCAGGGCCAGTCCTACGGGCGGCCGTCCGGCATCAAGCACGACGTGATGAACGGCTCGCCCCACCCGATCGCCTTCATCGAGATCGAGATCAAGCGGCCGGACCTGCTGCCGCGGTAGGCCGGCCCCATCCTGCGGAGACGGCTGCGCGCGCTCTTGCTGGCGCTCGTTCCGCGGGGCGCCGGATAGGAAGCGAGCCTGACCCAGGCCAGTCGAGTGACCCGCCGGTTGATTCGGCCGCGCAGGCTCCGTCACCGGACAGGCTCACTCGAGTCGCCAACGTCAGGCTTTCTCGGCCTCCGGAGCATGTCGGGCCAGCTTCTGCGCGGTAGCCTCGCACACGATCTGCAGCTCCCCGACCAGGTGCTCGATCTGCCGGCCCGCCAGCGCCTCCTGCTCGATCGCCCGTGCCAGGATGCCGATCCGCAGCAGGCCGAAGCTCGGCGCCGTCCCGGCCAGACGGTGAGCAGGCTTGGCAACCTCGGCCGGATCGTCCTTCAGCCGCTGGATCTCCGCCACCAGCTCCCTTGCCGAGACCAGCGCATCATGCAGGAATTTCGCCGCTCGCACCGGCCCGGCCATCTTGGTGAGTGCCGCGATGCGGGTGTGGTCGAGCAGGGGACCGGCCGCAAGGGAGTCGTCCGGCGCTGCAGGAACGGCCGGCGCCGGTGCATCGCCCGTCGGGGCGGCGGGCCGGCAGATCCCGGCCAGGGTCCGGTACAACTCTCCCCAGGCGATCGGCTTGGTCAGCACGTCGTTCATGCCGGCGTTCAGGCAGCGGCGCCGTTCGGTGTCCATCACGTTGGCGGTCAGCGCCACGATCGCGACGCTGCCGTGGGGAGCCGGCAGTCGCCGGATCCGCTGCGTCGCCTCGATCCCGTCCATCTCCGGCATCTGGACGTCCATGAGGACGATGTCGAACACCTCCGCGGCAGCCTTTTCGACTGCTTCCCGGCCATTCTGGGTAAAGGTGATGGAGTGGCCGCCCTTGGTCAGGATGGCGAGCAGCAGGTCGCGGTTCAACTCGACGTCTTCGGCCACCAGGATTCGCAGCGGCGGGCATGAGGTCGGATCCGGATCGGCCTGCTGCTCGGCGAGGCTCCGGTCTCCTTCGGGCAGGCGGAGCTCGAACCAGAACAGGCTGCCCTGGCCGGGTCTGCTCTCGCCACCGATCCGGCCGCCCATGAGCTGCACGAGATGCTGGCAGATCGCGAGGCCGAGCCCGGTGCCGCCATAGCGCCGGGCGATCGAGCGGTCGGCCTGGGTGAAGGCATGGAACAGGCCCTTCAGCCGCTCCGGGTCGATGCCGATGCCGGTGTCCCGGATCTCGAACCGGAACCAGTCTCGTGCGGCACCATCACAGCGGCGGATGGTCACCCGGACGCCGCCCTGGCTCGTGAACTTCAGCCCGTTGCCGATCAGGTTGACGAGGATCTGGCGGAGCCGGGCCGGATCACCCTGGACCACCGGTGGCAGCTGCGGGTCCGGGTCGAAGTCGAGCGTCAGCCCGTGCTCGACCGCCTGGGGCGTCATGATGGACTGCACCTGCACTATGACCGTGGTCAGGGAAAAGTCGACCTCGTCGGGATGGAGGCCGCCGGCTTCCAGCCGGGAGAAGTCGAGGATGTCGTTGATCACCCCCAGCAGATGCTGGCCGGAGACCCGGATCGAACGGACATAGTTCTGCTGGCGCGGGCCCAGCGGCTCGCTCGCCAGAACATCGGCCATGCCGAGCACGCCGGTCAGCGGCGTGCGGATCTCGTGGCTCATCGCCGCCAGGAACTGCGCCTTCGCCCGCTCGCTTTCCTCGGCCTTGGCCTGCGCCAGCCTGGCCTGGGTGGCGGCCGCTTCCGCCTGGCCGAGCGTCGTGCGCAGAAGCGCGATGTTCTGTTGACGCACGAAGGTGATCCAGCCGGCGATCAGGCTGAAGGCGAAGCTGGCGGCAATGGCGATGGCCACCTGCATCCGCCATTCGGCGAGCAGTGCGGCGGCCGGCTTCGCTGCAACCACCCACAGGTCCAGCTCGCCCACCTCCGTGACCGAGACGACATGCTCGGCCAGCTTCATGTCGCCGGCCGCCGCAGTGCCCGAGCGCAGCCATTCGTCCAGGCCAGGCGGACGCGGCGGTGCCACATCGACGCGCGGCCAGTGTCTGGCATCCAGGGCGTAGAGCTCGCCCGACCCGTCGACGAGCGCGATCGTCTCCTCCGAATCGGCCAGCAGGTCGGCGAACATCCGGGCGTACAGATCCACGTTCGCCCTCACCATGACCACGCCGACGAGCTGGCCGGTGGCGGAACGGAGCGGCCAGCTGACCGGCACGATCCGGCTATAGGGCCAGGCCCGGGCAGTGAGCGGATGGCCGATCGCCATGCCGCTGGCACGGTTCTCCAGGTGGACCCTGAAATACTCCCGGTCGCTGAGGTCGAAGCTGCTTCCCGTAATGACGCTGGTGAGCCGGACCCTGCCCTCGCCGTTGGTGATGATCACGTTGCGACTGCTGGTGCCCTTGTCGTACGCGATGATACTGCTGGACAGCCGTTGGTACACCCGGGCGATGCTGAATTGTCCCTGGGCCAGTTCCTGGACGGCGATCGACACGAGCAGGTCCAGTGCATCCAGGTCCCTGCGCACGGAGCTGGCCGCGGCGAGGCTGGTGGCGGTCAGCCGGGCCTCGGCCGTGGCCAGAACCCGCTGGCGATATGTTTCCAGCAGCGGGGAGGCCAGGAGGGCGCAGCAGGCCAGGCAGCCGAGCGCCGTCAGGAGCCCCGCTCGCCACGGGCTCAGGGAATTGAATCGCTGCCATAGCGAGGTGAAGACGCTTCCTGGACTAGGCGACATCAGGAATTCTTGGATTGGTGTGCCCGCATGGTGGAAGTGTTGCTACAGATCCCCCCGGGAAGAAAGGTTGGTCGCCTTGTTTTCCGCGCTACCGGTAAGATTGGTGAAGAAATGTTTCCCTGTTGATGCGCCTCCTCTCTCCGGCACTGGCCCGGCGCCCTGCCTGGGCCAGGCCAACGCAGACAGATCTCTCCTGATTGTCGGCATCGGGCACGACGTGATGAACGGCCCGTCCCACCCGCTCGCCTTCGAAATCGATACAAGGCGGTCGGATCAGCTCCTGGACATGGCCTTCGCTGCCCGTTCCGTGTCGCATTCCGGCGTGCGCCGCATGGTCGGCGCGCGCTGGATCTGGTCGGGCGTCGCGCATTGCGGCAGGTCGGCCTTGGCCACCGCGTCCAGGAACCGCGCGCGTTCCGCCGCCGCCTCCGGCATCAGGAAGTCGCCGCGCAGCGCGAATTCACGCTCGGCCGAGAACTGCGGATCGCTTTGCAGCAGCCTGGCCCGCCAGTGCTGCAGCTCGTCCGTCCGGCCCAGTTGCGCATAGATCAGGGTGTTCCATAGCCGCGCCCAGTAGTCGTCGTTGCCCGTGGCCTCGGCGGCCGCGGCCGCCTCCTCGAAGCGGCCCGCCATGAAATAGACGTTCCGCTCCCGCCAGCGATACATGTGGCGCCTGGCGGGATCGAGGCGCACGGCCCGCTCGACCAGTTCCACCCCGCGCGCGGTCTGTCCCCCGATCGGCAGATCGACCGCGCCCAGTTCCGACATCAGTTTGACGTCCCGCTGGGCCATGTCGTTCACCAGCTGGATCTCGCTCCACCATCGGCGCATCTCGTTGCCGTAGAGGTAGCGCTGGGCCAGCAGGTATCTGGCCCACGCGTTCCTGGGCCCGACCTGCACGGCCCGCTCGGCTGCCTCCAGCCAGCGTGCCATCGCTTCATCGTGAGAGCCCCAGCCATTGTCCACCTGCTGGCGATAGGCGGCGGCCAGTTTCGCGAACGGTGCCGGATCGGCAGGGGCGAGGTCGCTTGCTCGCTCCGCCAGTTCGATCGCCCGCGCGTTCGCCTCCGGCGTGGTCTCGTCCAGTTCCTCCCCGGCGAGCAGGTAGAGGTCGAACGCCTCCAGACTATCCCCCTGCTTGCCCCGTGCCGAGGCGAGGCGGTCGATATAGGCAGCCCCGCCCAGCGTGATGGCGATCCGCTCCGCGAGTTCCTCCTCGACCGTGAACAGGCCCTTGATGGGCCGGTCATAGCGCTCGGCCCAGATCTGCCGGCCGGAGGCGGCGTCGATCAGGGAGACGTTCGCGACCAGGCGGCTGCTGTCGCCGTCCAGGCTGCCGTCGACCACGTAGCCTACCCCCAGCTCCCGCCCCACCCGGCGGGGGTCGCAGTCTGCGTCGCGATAAGTGAACGTCGTGCCGCGGGCCATGACATCCCAGCCGAGCGCGGTCAGGTCGCCGATGACATTCTCGATCATGCCGTCGGCGAGCCGTCCGAGGCGGGGATCGTCGGAGCGGTTTTCCAGCGGCAGGACGGCGATGGACGGCCCGCCCGCGGGTGCGGGCACCGGCCACCAGAGTGCCAGCGCCCCGCCGGCCAGTCCGGCCATGCCGGCGATCGCCGCGGCCATTGCCCTTCGCCGCCCGATCCACCGCCCCCGGCGCATGCCGAACCGGCCGGGTGTCCCGTCCAACCGCACGCGGTACGCCCGCACCAGCCGCTTGATGTTCTTGACCCGCTGCTCGCCCGCGAACTCCAGCGGCAGGTCGAGCTTGCCTTGGAGGTGGTCGTAAGCAGTCCCTGAGACGACCACCCCGCCCGGCTCCGCCAGCTGCTCCAGGCGTGCCGCGACGTTCACCCCGTCGCCATAGATGTCGCCGTCGCTCTCGTGGATCACGTCGCCCAGGTTGATCCCGATCCGCAGGCGCAGGCGCAGGCGCTGGTCGCCGGGCAGCGCGGCTTCGCGCCGGGTCATGCCCTGCTGGATCAGCACGGCACAGCGCACCGCATCCACGACGCTGGCGAACTCGGCCAGCAGCCCGTCGCCCATCAGCTTGACGATGCGGCCCTGGTACTCGGCGATCAGGGGTTCGACGAACTCCTGGCGATGCGCCTTGAGCCGGGCGAGGGTGCGGTCCTCGTCCTGCTCCATGAGCCGGCTGTAGCCGACGACATCGGTCGCCAGGATGGCGGCGAGCCGCCGCTCGATCCGTGATGCTGCCGCCATGACTGTCCCTCGGCGGGGTCGGGCGGGCAGCATAGCAGAAATGCGGTGCTGCCGTAGGCTCCGAGCTTTCCGCCGGGGACAGGATGCTGCCGGATCAGGCGGCGCGCTGGTGGCGGCCTTCCTGGACCTCCTCGACGATCTTGCCGACGAAGGCGTCCAGGTCCTTGGGCGAGCGGCTGGTGATGATGCCCTGGTCGACCACCACCTCCTGGTCGACCCAGTTGCCGCCGGCATTGGCGACGTCGGTCCGGATCGACCCGAACGAGGTCACCTTGCGGCCACGCAGGGCGTCGGCTTCGACCAGCAGCCAGGGACCGTGGCAGATCGCGGCCACCACCTTGCCGGACGAGACGAACTGCCTGACCAGCTCCACCGCCTTGGGCTCGGTGCG
>NZ_DATMFZ010000163.1:0-3402 GCF_035556675.1 Geminicoccus sp.
ACCATCAGCGTGCCCAGGGCATGGAAGCCGCCCACCAGGTTCAGCACGACCAGGGTCAGGAACAGCATGTGCACGAGCATGCCGTGGCCGCCCACCGCGCGCAGGAAGCCAGGGTCCAGGCATTCGACGATCAGGGCGCGATGGAGGAGCGCCAGCGCCAGCATGGTCACCGAGGCGATGGCGGCGATCAGGACCAGGGCGGCATTGTCCAGCGCCAGCACCGTGCCGAACAGGACGTGGAGCAGGTCGACGCTCGAGCCGCGCATCGAGACCAGCAGCACGCCCAGGCCCAGCGAGACTAGGTAGAAGGCGGCAAAGCTCGCATCCTCGCGCAACGGGGTCACCCGCGACACCAGGCCAGCCAGCAGGGCCACCGTCAGGCCGGTGACCACGCCGCCGATCGTCATGGCGACGATGGACAGGCCGGCGATCAGGAAGCCGATCGCGGCGCCCGGCAGGATGGCGTGGGCCATGGCATCGCCCACCAGGCTCATCCGGCGCAGGACCAGGAGCACGCCCAGCGGGCAGGCGCCGAGCGACAAGGCTAGGCAGCCCACCAGTGCGCGGCGCATGAAGCCGTAGTCGAGGAACGGCCCGGCCAGCAGGTCCAGCATCACGCGGCCTGCGCGCAGGGCGGCGCCGTCTCGTCCCAGGCCTCGCTCATCCGGCGTGCCGCCAGAAGGTTGGCCGGGCTCAGCACGGTGGCGGTGGCACCCCAGGCCACCTTTTCGCGGGCAATCAGCAGGGCTTCGGGGAAATGGGCGCGCACCAGTTCCAGGTCGTGCAGTACCGCGACGATGGTGCGGCCCTCGCCGTGCCAGCGCGCGATCAGGGCCAGCAAGTCACGGGTGGTGCGCGCGTCCACCGCGGCGAACGGCTCGTCAAGAAGGAGCAGCCGGGCATCCTGCAGGAGCATCCGGGCGAACAGGGCACGCTGGAGCTGGCCGCCGGACAGGGTGCCGATCACGCGCCGCTCGAAGCCGGCGAGGCCGACTGCGGCGATCGCCTCGTGCGCCTGCTCGACATGACTGCCGGCCAGCCGGCCGAACATGCCGACCCGCCGCCAGGCACCCAGCGCCACCAGGTCCAGCACGTTGATCGGGAAGCTGCGGTCCAGCTCGGCGATCTGCGGCAGATAGGCGATGTCCTGGCGGTCGATGCCGTCCAGCTCGAGCCTGCCGGAATGGGGGCGCAGCGCACCCATGATCGCCTTGAGCAGGGTCGACTTGCCGGCCCCGTTGGGACCGACCAGAGCAGTCAGCGAGCCGGGTGCAAAGCGGCCTGACAGATGATGCACGGCCGGGTGGCGCCGGTAGGTGAGGGTCAGGTCGTGCAGCCGCACAGCCGGTCCGGCGGAGCTCACCACTGGCCGGTGGCCCAGCCGACCAGGACCCACAGGGCCGCCACCACCAGCGCTACCGGAATCAGCCGGTCGAGCGCGGAACTCTGCAGCCAGGACCGGTGCGGCAGATGGCGAAAGAGAGGCAAGCAGGATTCTCCAGCGGCGGGGCCGGCATCGGCCGGCCTAAAACTGTTTATGTTATAACATCTCATTCGACAAGGCTGGCGGGCGGCCGGGGACCGCTCGCACCGTCAGCCGTTGAACAGCAGGACCTGGCGCGGAGGAGGATACGGAGGAATGAGCCAGAAGGGCCTGCTGCCGACCCTGCGCCGCGGCACCTACCGGATGCTGCGGGTGCTCGGCCGCCCTGCACGGCACGCCCAGGGCGAGCGCGGCGTCGTGCTCGAGCCCTATCGCGGCTACGGCTCGGTGAAGGAGATCTTCCTGATCGGCCGCGCGTTCTGGCAGTCCCCACCGGAACGGGCGGCCAGGCGCAGCGAGCTGGGTGGGGATCTGCACGACATCCTGCGCCGGATCGTGCGGCGCGCG
Organism: Geminicoccus sp.; assembly: GCF_035556675.1. Taxonomy (GTDB): domain Bacteria; phylum Pseudomonadota; class Alphaproteobacteria; order Geminicoccales; family Geminicoccaceae; genus Geminicoccus. The sequence goes on from NZ_DATMFZ010000163.1 coordinate 1,892, forward strand.
GTGCCGGATGCCACCGTGACCGCCAGCTTCGCCGGCACCGAGCTGCAGACGCAGACCGACCGCGACGGCTACTTCCGGATCCATCTGCGACCCGAGCGGCCCCCGGCGAGCCGGGACGCATGGCACGATGTCGAGCTACGCATGGACGAGCCGCGCCCGGTCGAGGCCACCGGAAAAGTGTTCATCCCGCCCGAGCAGTGCCGCTACGTGGTGATCAGCGACATCGACGACACGGTGATGCGCACCGGTGTGGCCAACAAGCTGAAGATGCTCTGGCGCCTGTTCGTCGAGGAGGCCGAGAACCGAGTGGCCTTCCCGGGCGTAGCCGCCCTGTACCGGGCGTTCCACCGGGGTCGAACCGGTGCCGAGGGCAACCCGATGCTCTACGTGTCCCGGGCACCCTGGGGCATCTACGACATGCTCGACGAGTTCTTCGACCGCAACCGCATCCCGGTGGGGCCCATCCTGTTCCTGCGCGAGTGGGGGATCAGCTGGACGTCGCCCCTGCCGCGCAAGGCCGAGCACCACAAGCACGAGCTGATCCGCAACATGCTGGCCCTTTATGACGACCTGCCGTTCATCCTGATCGGCGACAGCGGCCAGCGCGACCCCGAAGTGTACCGGCAGATCGTGGCCGAGCACCCGGGCCGGGTGCTGGCCGTCTATATCCGCAACGTGTCCTGCGACGAGCGGCGCATCGCCGAGATCAACGGCCTGGCGGCGACGATGGCGGAAGCCGGCAGCACCCTCCTGCTGGCCTCCGACAGCATGGCGTTCGCCCGGCATGCGGTGGAGCACGGCCTGCTCCATGCCGACGCGCTGGCGGAGGTGGCGGCCGAGAGCGAGGCGGGACATGCGCCAGCACCATCCGCGGGCCTGCGGCGGGTGCAGCACCGGAGCCCCCACGCGACCGCCCGGGCGGTGGAGGAAGGCGAGCTCGAGCGGATCCTGGAGGAGACGGACGACCGGGGTGCCCCGCCCGATGTGGTGGTCGAACCAGATGGGCAGCAGGGATCGCGCCGTGGCTGAGCCGTCACTCCGCCCGCCGTTTGGCCGGGTGAAGCTCTCGCTCGGGGGCCAGCACATGTCCAAGCGGGCCGACAAGGCGCGCTCCGACCTATCGGCGGTGGCCTTTGGCGGCGGCTATCTGTGGCTCGCCACGGACGAGGGGGCGATGATCGAGCGGCTGCGCCGGATCGACGGGCAGGAATTCGGCGACCACCGGGCCTTCGACCTGACCCAGCTGCTGAAGATGCCGGTGAACAAGGAGGATCCCGAGATCGACATCGAGGGCCTGGCCGTCGATGGCGACCATCTCTGGATTGTCGGATCGCACTCCTTCACCCGCGACAAGCCCGAGCTGGGCGAGAACGGCCAGCAGGAGGCGCTGGACGAGCTGGCCGACATCGACCGCAATCCCAACCGGCGGATCCTGGCGTGCATTCCCCTGGCCATGCTGGGCGGGGATACCGACGGCATGCCTGGGCGGGCACCCCGGCTGCGGGCCGGGC
>NZ_DATMFZ010000164.1:0-4844 GCF_035556675.1 Geminicoccus sp.
AATCGTGCTTTCAGTATTGTACTCGATCCACCGGACAAGAAGCAGGTGCTTGAGTAGACGGCGCCAAGTTCCCTACTCCCTACCCCTGTCGTTAGAGGGAGATACGAGCGATCCGATCAAGTGCCAAGGGATCATAGCCCAGTTCGTCCTGGTGCAGCGGCTGCTTCACGGTGACGAACAGCGTCTTCGCCTCTACATCTAGCACCAGGCTATTCGGGAACGCGCCCAGCTCGATCTTCCGGACCACCTGGTTCGCCGTGGTGTCGATGACGCTGACCGAACCTTCCCCGCGGTTGGTCACGTAGAGCCGCTTGCCAGTCGGATCGACCACTCCAGCAAGAGGGTTATTACCGGTTTCGATCTTGTCGAGGAGGGTGCCCTCGTCCGCATCGAACACGAACACGAAACGCTCGTTGGCTTCGATCGCGTAGAGCCGCCGGGCGGCCTCGTCCAAGACCACGTTGACGAAGAACCGCTTCTGGTCGTCGCCGGTCGTGAAGCGCTCCAGGATCTTGCCGGCCTTCGGATCGGCGACCACGATCTGGGCATCGTTGTTGCCGACATAGATCCGGTCGCGGCCTAGATCGAGCGCCAGGCCGGTGGCCGACCCGCCGGTGTCCGGCACAGCACCAATCTGGGTAAACGAGGTGCCGTCCACCACCCAGACAATGCTGGGATGCTCCACGCCAGTGACCAGGATCCGGTCGCCTGCCTCGTCGACACGGATCTGCCGAGTGCGGATCTCCTTGTTGTTGCTGAGCTGCAGCCGGGCCTCGACCTTGCCGGTCGGGATGTCGATCCGGGTGATCGCCCCTTCCAGCGTGTTGCCGGCATAGAGCTTGCCGGTGCGGTCGTTGACCGCCAGCGCGAACACCTTCTCTGGCACCTCGATGGTGCCGGTCGTCTCCAGCGTCACCGGATCCAGCCGGTAGACGATCCCGCCCTTGCCGTCGCCGAACTCCTGCGCGCAGGCAACGAACACGGCGTTCGCCCCGGCGCTGTAGGCGACCTCGTAGAGCCCTTTGGCGAGCGGCCGGTCCAGGATTCTATCCGAGACGGCGGCGGACGATCCGGTGGTGATGAACGGTAAGGCGGCGGCTCCCAGTGCGGAGCTGTGCAGCAGGGTCCTGCGGGACAGGATCATTTCAGGCATCCTTCTCGATCTGTGGATTGGAGGTTGGCGCCCGGGCGGTTCACCACTCGGCACGGGCCGTCAGCAGGAAGTTGAGCGGCGCGCCGTAAAAGCCGTTGGCGCCGATCGAGGTGTAGTATTCCTTGTCGAACAGGTTGTTGATGTTGGCCATCAACGAGAAGTTCTCGGTGAAGCGATAGCGCGCCATCAGGTCGACGATCGCGAGGTCGTCCTGCTTGAAGTCCTCGCCATTGGGCCCGGCGTCCTGGGCCAGCATGCTGCTCTGCCAGCGTACGCCGGCCCCTACCGTCAGGCCGTCCCAGATGCCCGGGAACTGGTAGGTGGAGAACAGCTTGAACGTCTTTTCCGGGATCTCGGTGTTCAGCTCGTTGCCGTCGGCATCCTTCGGCCGCGCCTGGGCGTAGCCGCCGCCGACCTGCCAGCCGGGCAGCACCTCGCCGAACAGTTCCAGCTCGAAGCCCTTGGAGGTGGTGCCATCCACAGCGCGATAGGCCTGGCTGCCGTCCGGGGCCAGGTTGTCGCCGTCCGCCACCGCGAGGTTGTCCTGCTGGATCTCGAACATGGCGAACCGCCCGTTCAGCGCGCCGTCCAGGAAGCTCGCGGTCACGCCGCCCTCGTAGCCGTTGCCCTCCAGCGGATCGAGTGTGCGGCCGGTGACGTCCTGCTCGCTCTGCGGCTTGAAGATGCTGGTGTAGCTCGCGTAGAGGGAGAAGTTTTGGGTCAGGTCGTACACCACGCCGGCATAGGGCGTGACCACGCCGTTCTCCTGGCGGTTGTCGACCAGCTCGGTGGCACCGCCGTCCGGCGTGTTGGTTTCCTTGTACCGCCAATCGGTGACCCGGGCGCCCAGGATGACGGCGAGGTCGTCGGTCGGCCGCAGCCGGGTCGCGGCATAGCCCGCGATCTGCCGCTCGTCCTTGGTGAAGGTGCCGTTCGCCTGGATATTCGGGTTGGCGATCCGGCCGTCCCAGGTGAAGTAGTTGTCGATGGTCGGGTCGTAGCCGTCCAGGAACCAGAGCGGGAAGGTGTCGCCCCCACCATCGGCCCAGTACGCGGTGGCGCCGACCATCGCCTCGTGCTGCCGGCCGAACAGCTGGTAGGGGCCGGACGCGGTGAGCGCGAAGGTGTCCTGCACGGGATCGGCGGCCCAGCGGCCCGGCCAGATGCTCATCCCGGTGCCGTCCCGGTTCAGGCTGCCGCGGATGCCGTAGCCGATCATGGTGTCGTACTTGCGGTCCGAGTGCTCGTAATCGAACTTGACCGTCCAGTCGTTCTCGAACCGGTGCTCCAGCGAGGTCAGAATCGAGAGGTTGCTGTTCTCATGATAGGTCCAGTCCGCCGACGAGTTGGTCGAGCGGCTGAGATTGGCCAGGCCGCCGTCGGAGAAGAACAGCGGGAAGCCGGCACGCGAGGCGTCGTCGGCATGGTGGTTCTGGTACTCGACCGCCACCGACGCCAGGGTGTTCGGGGTGAGGTCGGCCTCGACCATGCCGTAGAGGATCTGCTTCTCGGTCGTCAGGCGCGAGACGTAAGAATCCCCGTCCTGCAGGACGCCGACCAGTCGGCCGCGCACCGTGCCCGAGCCATTGAGCGGCCCCGAGACGTCGCCCTCCGCCCGATAGGTGTTCCAGGAGCCGCCCGAGACTTGGCCGTAGCCGGCGAAGTTGAAGGTCGGCCGCTTGCGGATCAGGTTCACCGTCGCGGACGGGTCACCCACGCCGTTGAGCAGGCCGGTGGCGCCGCGCACCACCTCGACCCGGTCGTAGAGCGCGGTGTCCGCGATCGAATCGTCCATGCCGTAGACGGTCGAGCGTGGCAGGCCATCGGTCTGGTAGTTGCTGATGGCGAAGCCGCGCGCATAGACGGCGTTGTTGTCCGAGCCGATCGCACCCGTCTGGCTGACGCTCAGGCCGACCGTCTGGTTGAGGACGTCCTGGACCGAGTTCAGCTGCTGGTCCTGGATCTGCTGGCGCGTGGTCACGGTCGTGGCCTGCGGCGTTTCGCGCAGCGACAGGTTGAGCCCGGTCGAGGTGCTGACGGAATCGGTCGTGAACGAGCCGGTGCCTTCGGTGGTGCCGGGGTTCATGGAGCCGGTCACCAGGACCGGGCCGAGCTGGACCTCGTCGTCGTTGGTCACCGGCTTTTCCAGCGTGACCGTGTCTGCGGAGGTGAAGCGCCAGAGCAGGCCGGTGCCCGCCAGCAGCCGCTCCAGGGCTTGGCTGGCGGTGAAGCTGCCCTTGAGGGCCGGGGCCTGATGATCGAAGACCGACCGCTCGGTATACAGGACCTGAAGGCCAGTCACGCCCGAGAAGTCGGCGATGGCCTGGGGCAGCGGCTTGGCGATGATGTCGAACGGGTAGACGGACTGCATCTGGGCCGCATCGGCGGCCCCCTCCTGGGCCGCGAGCGCCCCTGCCTGCACGAGCGCCATTATGGAAACGGCCGCACCGAGTGAAATCCTGCGCAGTCTCGCTGCCGCGCTGAGCGCCATCCGACTTCTCCATCCCTCGCACGACCGACGGCGGTCCCCCTTGCCGTCGGTTCGCGAGAGATGACGAGCCGGATGCCGCCGCCCCCCCAGCCCGGATATCGACAAACAGGCAAGAAACCCACAGTTGCTTTAAGTATAATTAGAACAATACAAGAATTCAGTCGGCCCGGGTCAATGGATGATCGCTAGATAGCCGAACAAGTCGGTCACCTCGATCGGCAGGGTCCGGCGGATGGCCGCCAGCGCGGCGTCCGGGTCCTGGGTCGAGAACACGCCGCTCACCTTCAGGCCGGCCAAGCCCCGGCCCGCCAGCACGATGTGGCCCGGCCGGTAGCGGTTGAGCTGCTCGACCACCTGGGCCAGCGGCGTGTCGTAAAACACGAGCTGGCCACGCTGCCACGCGGTCACTGCCGCCTGATCGAACCCCTGCTCCGCCTGGATCGAGCCGGACGTCACCACCGCCTGCCAGCCGGCGTCGAGGATCATCGATGCCACCGCTCGCTCGGCGCTGATCAGCTTCACCCGGCCCTCCACCAGGCTGACGACCATGCGCTCGCCATCCAGCCGCACGTTGAAGCTGGTGCCACGGACGCGGATCGTCCCTGCATCGGTGCGCAGCACGAACGGCCGATCCGGGTCCGTCTCGACGTCGAACCACGCCTCACCGCGCAGCAGCCGGACCTCGCGCCGAGGTCCGTCGAGATCGACCGCGATCGCCGTGTCGGTGTTGAGCTCGACCATGCTGCCGTCGGCGAGCGTCATCGGGCGCCGTTCGCCGATCCCGGTCGCATGGTCGCTGTCGATGGACCCGCCCTGCCAGACCATGCCGGCGACGCATGCCGCCGCCAGGCCGGCGACCAGGGCGAAGCGCCGGCGCACCCGTGGGCCAGCATGCGGCGTTGCGGGAGTGTGCTGGTCGGCCAGGATCCGCCGGACCGGAAGCTCCAGGCGCGCGAACAGCCGCTCGGTCTCGTCGAACGCCTGGCGGTGCCGCGGATCGGCATCCAGCCAGCGGACGAAGTCGCGCCGTACCCCGTCCAGCGCCCCGGCATCCCGCACGCGTGCCTGCCAGACGGCCGCCTCGGCCAGGAGATCGTCCGGCAGCCCAACACCGGGACAGGGGTCGTTCTCAGCAGCCATCTCGTGCACCGGCCGGTCGCTCATGGCAGTGCCCACCACCGTTCCTTCCGACCAGAAGAC
>NZ_DATMFZ010000165.1:0-7376 GCF_035556675.1 Geminicoccus sp.
GCGCTTCTGATGGCGAGCCTCTGGGTTCGGGCGAGCGGGTTCCGGCCGGCCGTCGCCTTCCTCTCCTGCGGCCTCTGGGCCTTCATCGGCGGCACCATGGTGCAGAGCGGCATCCTGCAGGGCTTCTTCAGCCCGGCGGGCGCCTTCAGCGTCGTGGGTGGCCTGGGGTGCTGCGCGGCAACCGTGCAGTGGGTGCACCAGGGGTATGACTGATGGACGCATTCAGCAACTGGCCAGCCCTGGTTATCGCCTTCGCGTCCCTTTCGGTCGCCTTCCTTGGCTTCCGGGCGGCGCAGTCGAAATCCCTGAAGGATGACATCTCCGGCGTCGAGCAGCGCTCCGAGGCAGGTCTGCGGCATCTGGAGGAGAAGATGACGCTGCTGGTCCAGGGCGCGCTCGAGCGGGAGGCCAAGTCGCGCCACGACCTGGCCAACAAGGTCCAGGCGGACCAGGCGCGCATGGAAATGCTGATCCGGCAGCTCGACCGCGATGCGGCGCGCAAGGAGGAGATGCACGCCGTCGAGCGACGATTGGGTGAGAGCCTCGCCAAGTTCGAGGCGAAGCTGGACCGGCTGGGCGACGGCCTCTCGAAGATGGCGGCCTTTGACGGCAACGTCCGCGGCCTCTCCGACAAGATGACCTGGCTCGCCGAGCGCATCGAGAGCCTGGAAGTCCGCGCCAAGCGGGCGGACTGAGTTCCCGCCGCCGGCCGGCTGCCGGCACCCCGACAATCTGGAGTGTCCAATGGACTGGACCGTCCTGGCGCCGGTGCTCGTCGAGCATCTGGCCATCCCTGTGCTCGTCGCCATTGGCGGCTGGCTCACCACCAAGATCCCCGGCCCGCTGCGCAACTGGCTGCAGGCCGACACCCACGCCAAGGACCTGGCGCTGATCACCAGCGCCATGGGCCGCGCGGCCGTGGTGGCCTATGCCGACTACCGGCAGGGCAGGTTCACCTCACCGACGGCGGCAATCGGCCAGGTGGTGGCCTATGTGCTCCGGACCTGCCCCGAGACCATCGCCAAGCTCGGCCCCGATCCGGACACGCTGCAGACCATGGCGCATGCCATCTGGGACAGCGTGGTGAAGGAGACCGTCGCCGCCGAGGCCGCCAAGGCGGTCCCGGACGTGGTGGCCAGCGTGGCGGACCAAGTGGCCACGGGGGTGGCCGACGCCCTGCGGAAGCCGGCGGCATGAACGCCGCCGCCTTTCTGCGCGAGGTGATGCGGCCGACCGCCGCCTGGTGCCAGCGCGAGGCCGGCATTCCCTTCAGCCGGGACAGCGACCGCTTCCTGCTCGCCGTGGCGTTGCAGGAAAGCCAGTGCATCCACCGGGCGCAGATCACCCGCAGTGGCGCGCCCGGTCCGGCCCGTAGCTACTGGCAAGGGGAAAAGACCGGCGGCATGGTCGCCGGCGTCCTGGGCTTCCAGAACGCCCGCATTCAGGACATGGCCCGCGCGCTCTACGCCGCCGCCGGCGTGATCCCGGATGCCTACGCCATCTGGCGCGCGATCGAATGGCATGACGCCCTTGCCCATGGCTTGGCGCGCCTGCTGCTGCTCACCGATCCCTACCGCATCCCCACGGATCAGGAGACTGCGTGGAAGTGCTACGCGGAGCGCCTGTGGCGGCCCGGTCGGCCTCGTTCGGTTGAATGGCCTGAGAACTGGCAGGCCGCCTCCATCGCCGTGGCCGCCGAGACGGCCTGATGATTCCGCCTTGAGTAATGCGGTGCCAGCTTTTGCTATAATGCGTGGCGCGGTCGGTGGTGAAACACCGACCCGCACCCCTAACCAGCCGAGTGAGTGAGGCACCCGAGATGGCTGATGCAGGCAATGCGCCGGAATGGCGCAGCGTGCAAGGATACCCCGATTACGAGGTATCGAATGATGGCCGGGTGAGGCGAGTGACGATGCCTAGCCGCGGACCAGGGCGGAGCCGATCTCTGCCCTACGAAATAGCGATTTCCTATGATGAAAGAGGGCGCCCAGCGGTCGGGTTGGCTTGCCCTGGCAATCGCTCCGGGCAGAAGCGCTTTCAAGTTAGCTGGCTGGTGGCCGAGGCGTTCCACGGAGCAAGGCCGGCGCCGGGCTACGTGGTCTGTCACAACAACGGCGACCATACTGATAACCGTGCCAGCAATCTGCGCTGGGATACGCAGGCAGGAAACATCGCGGACAAGCGCATCCACGGTACTCAGCTAGAAGGCAATCAGCACCCGAATGCGAAGCTGACCGATGACGAAGTCCGGCAGATCCGGGCTGCGCGGGCGGCTGGTGAAACGCTCAAGTCGATAGCGGCCCGTTACGGTGTCCACTTCTCCCTGATCCAGTACATCGAGCAGCGGAAGGTCTGGAAGCACGTTCCGTAGCGATCGCGCCACCCCGCCGCCGATCCGCGTAGGGCGCCGCTCCGAAAGGAGGGCGCCCTTTTCTTTGCCTGATCTCCACAACCGAGGATATCCCAATGGTCCAGACCCTTCGCGGGATGTACTGGAACAACCAGACCTCTCGTGTCGAGGCTTTCGAGAAGCAGCTCGGCCTCTCCAGGCCCCTCGACCTCATTCGCCTCTCCAACGGGGGCGCCAGTTGGCCCGACGTGATCACGTCCGCCGGCTGGCTCGCGGGCGTCGCGGCGCCCTTGCGGCCGCGCGGCTTGCAAGTCTGCCTGCAACTCTGGCCCTCCTCGCTCTCCTCCGCCGATGCCTACAAGCGATGCGCGGCCGGTGAGTACGATGACAACATCAGGACGCTGTACCAGAACCTGCTGGCCAAGGTGCCGGGAGACGATCCGATCTGGCATTCCCCGCTTTACGAGTGGGGCGGCAACTGGATGAATTGGAGCATCACGCCAGCCCTGGCGCCGCTGGCGAAGCAGGTCTTCCGCAAGGCCGCGACCATCGCGCGCAGCGTCTCGCCGCGCTTCCGGATGATCCTCAACTCCGCCGAGTGGAACAACAGCGCGGCGGTGAAGTTCGCCGACGTCTTTCCGGGGCGCGAGTTCTGCGACGACTTCGGCATGAACCTCTACGTCAAGCAGGAGTACCAGGGGACCAACCCGGCCGGCATCCTCAAGGCGTTGCTGGAGAGCAAGCACGGCCTCAACACCATGATCGCCGAAGCCAAGGCACTCGGCGTCCGGGGCATCTGGATACCAGAGTGGGGCCTGCGGCCGCACGAGAAGGACAAGGCGCAGACCGAGGCCATGGACCTCACGCCTGTGGTGCAGGGCATCGGCGACGTGCTGCTGCGCGAAGCCGGGAACTTCGACCTGATCGGCTATCTGTTCTGGTCCGGGCGCTCCGGCGCCGAGGCCTACGTGGACCCGACCGGCACCGGCAAGTTCCCGAAGCTTGACCGAGCCATCAAGGCGCTGGACGACCGCATGCTCGCGGCCAACGGCACCACCCCCACCAAGCCCCCGGAGACGCCCGTGACCGAGACCGCCCCTCCTTCCGCTCCCGCCGCCCCGCAAGACCCGGCGATGGCGCTGGTCGCCGAGGGCAACGAAGCGTTGTTCTCCCTGCGCGACCGCTTCCCGGAGCCTGCCAACTCCGCGATCCGCGCCATGGAGGACCGGCTGTTCTGGCCGCTGGTGGCTACCGGCAAGAAGAACGGCGATCCGGCCGGCCGCGAGACGGAGGCCACCAAGGCGCTTGCACTGGCGGTGCACGCGGCGGGCACGCTCGACGGCTGGCCGGCGGAGGCTGTCGCCGCGGTGCGGGGCTGGCTCGACCGCGCGAAGGCCCTTCTGCCCGCTGAGGAGGCGCCGCAGCCGGAACAGCCGCAGCCCGAGCAGCCCGTGCCCGACGTTGTGGCGACCCTCCAGGCGCAGATTGCGCGCCTGCAGGAGCAACTCACCGCTGAGCAGGCAGCCCGTGCGGCGGCAGAAGCAAAGCTCGCCAAGGTGCCGGGGGCGATTCAGGCTGCGGTGCAGGCGGCCCTCGCATGAGCACCGTCCTCCCCATCATCCTGATCCTGCTGCTGGTCGGCGCTCTGCCGACCTGGGGCTACAGCGCGGGGTGGGGCTACGGCCCCTCCGGTGCGGTCGGCCTGCTGCTGATAGTGGTGATTGTGCTGCTGCTCGTCGGCAGATGAAGAAAGCCGCCCCCCGGGGAGACCTAGCGGGCTGGAAGCTTTGCTCCGGCGGGTGGTCGCGGTCGGTGATCGGCTCGACAGCGATCCGGGGTGGAACCTGATGGATGCCGAAGCCGTGCTGATCCGCTCCATGCGGCGGCAGGCGCAGGAGCTTCTGCGGCAGATCTGATGGAGAGGGAGGGGGAGAGTGAATCGCCCACCCCTTCTACTTCTGGCTCACTTCGCCTCTTCGGCCTGCAGTTTCTCGGCTTGGCGACGGCGCTCGTCCAGCATGGCGGGCAGCGTGAAGGTGTAGGTCAGAAAGAGTTCAGTGAAGGAGTGGAGGGCTTCGGCATCTGCCGCGCTGAACGGTTCGTCTTCGTGAGCCGCATCGTTCCCGATTTTCCGAATCGCATGTGCCCACTGTTTCATTGCTGACGTTACACCAAGATTGTCGGGCAACGACTCTATCCTATCGTAGATTGAGGCTCTGGGTTTAGCTTCTGGATGAATCTTCTTCAGAGCAACTTCCAGGCAGCGGCGGAAGACAGGACCGGCCGCGTCATAATGGGCGCGGCGGAGCGCATCTTGGCCTTGGAGAAATAGGCTGCGGAGATGGTCAGGAAGATGGCGAGGGGCTTCATTTGGCGGCGGCTTCGGCCAAAGATTATCAAGTGCCCCGTCATCTGGACCGCGGCGCCTTCCATCTACCCAATACTCGTGGAACTGGTCGGGGAAGAGTCCTACGGCGCCGCCTCTGCAAACTTGACACTGCAGGAGTGATATGAACGGCGGCCCTGACGTACGGCCTGCCGAAAGAGCGCCATTGACGGTGAATGCAGCGTTCTCAGTTAGGCAATGAGGGCAGGTGTGGGAAATCTGTGGCATGAACCTCTATCCGCATACTGAAACCATCGCGACGGCGCTGAATGATGGCAGGGCCAATGCAGAGAAGACGCAGATCCTGTTCGACCATTACACGGCGCTTTCCCGCCCGCAGCAGGAAGCCTTCGTGCTGGCGCTCATTGGCGAGCTGATGGTGGCGCGAGTAATGCGACTCATTGGTGAGACGCCGCCGCCTGGCCAGAACCCCGCGCATTGATCGGCCAGCGCGTCGCCTCGTACACTTCAATGGCGACGTGCAGGGCGTCGAAGTGCTCTGCTTCCGGAGTGCCCGGCGCCGGCTCCTTGTCGAAGTACTGTTCGATCTCGGCCAAAGCGCGATCATACTGATGCTCGGACGTGATTGGCTCAACCAGCACTGCCAGTCCTCCTCAGGCCGCGAGCACTCTATGTGCGCGGGCGAGATCGAGGCTCATCTGGAGCCCGAGCCAGAACTCGGGGCTGTTGCCGAAACGGCGGCTCAGAAGGATCGCGGTCTCGGCCGTCAGGGCGCGGGTGCCGTTCAGGATGCCGGTGATGCGATTGGTCGGGACATGGATTTCTGCCGCTAGGCGCTTGGCCGACAGACCAAGCGGAACGAGGAACTCCTCCCGGAGCACCTCGCCGGGCGTGACGGGCGGAAGCATTTCATCGGTTGCGACGTCCGACAGGTCCACCCGGCCGGCGTCCAGATCTTCGCGGAGGATGGTCATGGTTCTGTCCTCTCGGCCTAGTGATAGTCCGTAATTTCAACATCGTAGGCGTGGCCGTCCCGCCAGACGAAGCAGACGCGGAACTGGTCATTCACCCGAATGCTGTGCTGGCCGGCCCGATCCCGGCTCAGCGCCTCAAGGTGGTTGCTGGGCGGCACCTTGAGATCGTTCAGGGTGATCGCCCGGTCGAGCATTGTGAGCTTCCGGCGAGACACCGAGGCCAGATCGGAGGGAAAGCCCTTCGGCATCCGGCCCTGAAACACCGCGGCGGTGCGCTTGTCGCGGAAGCTCTTGATCATGGGGTGACGTATCGCGTAACCCCAGTTATGTCAAGCGTAACTAACTTGGTGTTATGGGCGTCCTTCGGGGCGTTCCCACTTGCAGCCTGAAGCGAGCGCCGTCCCTTCCCTCTTCCACGAGCTCCGCATCATCCAGCGGCGCGAGAAGCCGTCTGGCTCGACGGTCTATGAGTATCGCGGCGCCCAAATCAGCCACAGCGGCTCGACGGTGCGGCTGGAGATGCCCGGCCACCCCTATGACAGCGGTAACGCCTGGGCGCAGCTCAGTCACGTGCAGAAGCTGGTGGACCATTGGCTGGACCACCAGGCCGTCCCGGCGCCGTATGTGTGGCCTCCGAAGGGCTAAGGCGGCGCTTAGGCCCGCCAAGGTCCACTGCCGAGGCAGTTAGAGAATGCCGCCTGGTGGATTGTAGCGTGCCAGGATGACAGCACCGGCTGTGTATCGCGAACACGCGATGTCGCAACTGATACAGCTCAGCGCACGGGTTCTGGTCAGCCTCGTATGCTCAGTACAGGGCCTGGTTCGCCACGTGCTCGACAGAACGAGTGAAAGGGAGGCGAGAGGCACAAGTAATGACACCGCACGACATCTTACCGGAGTTCTATGCGCACGTTGAGAACGCCTGCGTTTCCATTCAGGCAACGCGCGAACTTGACCTAAACGATATTTCGGCTGCGGCCTCTACGGAATGGACGCTGTTACGGCGAGAGCAGTTGCTAACGGCGACAGCGCTGATCCTCTTTATCCGCAGCCATGGAGGTGATGTCTTGCGCTGCCTGAGTCAGTTCACGCCGTAGAGGAAGGGGCGTCCTGCCGCGAAGCGTGTTTATCCGCCCTGGCTTAGGCTGAAAGGCCCATGCCGCGGTGGTCGGGGGATGGTAGGCGTGGCAGCATCGGGCAAGCTTGGAGCAAGTCGCGGCTGATGCCCGACAGATCATATTCAGAGAGCCTCCTTGCCTAGACGGAACGCCACGTCAGGGAGAGTACAGCCCGCGTGAGAGGCAGCAGCAGGTCGTCGAGGAGATGGAGCGGGATAACCATCCTCGTGCAGCGAAGGTGGCTCGTGAACTTCTAGCTACGCTGGAGGCGTCGCTGGATCTTGCTCGTCAGCATCTCGGCGAACTGCGGTATCATCCCCCGGAAGATGCCACCTGATCAGGTTTCTCGCCCTGGCTTCTTGAAGAAACTCTTCCTGACTAGGTTCTCCACCTAGCGCCCTGGTGGTGTATGTCGCAGGAGCCGTTCGGCCCGGTAATGCAGGCGTAGGTTGTCTCGGGCCAAGCGTAGCACAGCCTGATAGCGAGCCAGTGTGCGCCGTGCCTCCGCCAGGGCATTCGTATCCCTGCGGCGTTCGCACTCTGTGATCTGGTCCACCTGCTGGGCAAGCAAGGCCTCAAGAGTGTGG
>NZ_DATMFZ010000166.1:0-85448 GCF_035556675.1 Geminicoccus sp.
CCGTCCTCGACCAGCGCCTCGGCGATCTGGACGGCGTTGAGGGCGGCGCCCTTGCGCAGATTGTCCGCGACGACCCACATGTTCAGGCCGTAGGGCACGGTGTCGTCGATGCGCAGGCGCGAGACGAAGGTCGCGAACTCGCCGACCACGTCCTTGGGCGTCGCGTATTCGAAGTCGTCCGGGTCATCCAGGACGTTGATGCCCTCGAAGTTCATCAGGGCCTCGCGGGCCTCCTCCAGGTCGATCGGGCTCTCGAACTCGACGTTGATGGCTTCCGAATGGCCGATGAAGACGGGGACGCGGACGCAGGTCGCGACCACCTCGATCGCCGGGTCGAGGATCTTCTTGGTCTCGACCTTCATCTTCCACTCTTCCTTGGTGGAACCGTCATCCATGAACTTGTCGATCTGGGGGATGACGTTGAAGGCGATCGGCTTCTGGAACACCGTCGGCTTCTTGCCGAGGTCGTTCATGTAGACGGCCTTGGTGTGCTCGAAGAGCTCGTCCATGCCCTTCTGGCCGGCACCGGAGACCGACTGGTAGGTGGAGACCACCACCCGCTTGATCTGCGAGAGGTCGTGCAGGGGCTTGAGCGCCATCACCATCTGGATGGTGGAGCAGTTCGGGTTGGCGATGATGTTGCGGGTGCGGGCGTATTGCAGCGCCTCGCGGTTGACCTCCGGCACCACCAGCGGGACGTCCGGCTCCATGCGAAAATGGCTGGTGTTGTCGATGACCATGCAGCCGGCCTGGGCGGCGCGGGGGGCGTGGACGGCGGAGACCGCACCGCCCGGCGAGAACAGGGCGATGTCGAAGCCGGAGAAGTCGAAGTCCTCCAGGCTCTTGACGGTCAGCTCGTCGTCCTCGCCGAAGCTGACCTGCTTGCCGACCGACTTGCTCGACGCAAGGGCCACCACCTCGTCGGCGGGGAATTCCCGCTCGGCCAGGATGTTCAGGATCTCGTGGCCGACCGCACCCGTGGCGCCGGCGACTGCTACTCGAAAGCCCATGAGCGTTTCCTTTCAGAGGACCCGGGCGCCCGCCAGGGCCCCGGGACGCCCATGAAATCTGGAATCAGGCCGAGCGCTTGGTGAGCGCGGTCAGGATCTTGGTGCCCATCTCGGCGGTGCCAATGGTGGTCATGCCGTCCTGCGCGATGTCCGCGGTCCGGTAGCCCTCGTTCAGCACGTCGGCGATGGCGGCCTCGATCAGGCCGGCCTCGGTGTCGCGGTCGAAGCTGTACTTCAGCAGCATGGCGAAGCTCATCAGCGCCGCGATCGGGTTGGCCATGTCCTTGCCGGCGATGTCGGGGGCGGAGCCGTGGATCGGCTCGTACATGGCCTTGCGCTTGCCGGACGTGGCGTCGGGGGCACCCAGCGCTGCCGAGGGCAGCATGCCGAGCGAGCCGGTCGCCATGGCCGCCGCATCCGACAGGATGTCGCCGAACAGGTTGTCGGTGACGATCACGTCGAACTGCTTGGGCCGGCGGATCAGTTGCATGGCGCAGTTGTCGGCGTACATGTGGGAAAGTTGGACGTCGGCGTACTCGCGGGCGTGCAGCTCGGTGACCACCTGGCGCCACAGCACGCCGGTATGCATGACGTTGGCCTTCTCGACCGAGGTCACGCTGTTGGAGCGCTTGCGGGCCAGCTCGAAGCCGATCCTGGCGATCCGCTCGATCTCGGCCGTGGTATAGACTTGGGTATCCACGCCGCGCTTCTGGCCGTTGCCGAGGTCCTCGATGCCGCGCGGCTCACCGAAATAGACACCGCCGGTCAGCTCGCGCAGGATCAGGATGTCCAGGCCGCGCACCAGCTCGGGCTTGAGCGTGGAAGCTTCCACCAGGGCGTCGAACACGATCGCCGGGCGCAGGTTGGCGAACAGCTCCAGCTGCTTGCGCAGCTTCAGGATCGCCTGCTCGGGCTTCAGGTGGAACGGGTTGGTGTCGTACTTGTGCACGCCCACCGCGCCGAACATCACCGCATCGACCGCCTGGGCCTTGGCCAGCACCGCCTCGGTGATCGGCTCGCCATGCACGTCCAGGGACGCGCCGCCGACCAGGTCCTCCTGGAGCTCGAAGCTCAGGCCCTTGCTGCCCAGGAAGTCGATCACCCGCCGGACGACCGCCATCACCTCCGGCCCGATGCCGTCGCCAGGGAGGAAGAGGATCGAGCCGGTGGTCATCGTCGCTTTCTCGGGTTCGTTTCGTAGGGCGTGCGCGAGAGGGTGCTTGGGTCCGTTCAACGAAGCATGTCACGAAGCACAGGTTGCTGGTGACCTAACTCATTGATGTCATACGGACCTTTGCCTCCCTCGGGTTCGTTTGTGCAAATTCGCTCGTTTCCGTCACCCCGGCTGGAAGCAGGAGGGATCAACGGCAGAAGATCTCATGCGGTCGATCCCCCGGTCAAGCCGGGGGACGGGAAGGAAGGTTCAGGCGCCGGCACCCGCGGAATAGAGCCAGGGAGCCTGGGCCTGCTGCTTCGCCACGAACGCCTGGATCTTGTCGGCCTTCTGCATGGTCAGGCCGATGTCGTCGAGGCCTTCCAGCAGGCATTCGCGGTTGAACGGGTCGATCTTGAACGAGATCGGCTCGTTGCCGGTGGGCCGCAGGATCAGGTTCTGCTCCAGGTCGACGGTGAAGGTCGGGTCCTGCGCGTTCTGCGCCTCGGCCATCAGCGCGTCGATCGTCTCCTGGGGGAGGCGGATCGGCAGGATGCCGTTCTTGAAGCAGTTGTTGTGGAAGATGTCGGCGAAGCTGGGCGCGATCACGCAGCGGATGCCGAAATCGGCCAGTGCCCAGGGGGCGTGCTCGCGCGACGAGCCGCAGCCGAAATTCTCGCCGGCGATCAGGATCTGCGCCTGGCGGTACTTCGGCTGGTTCAGCACGAAGTCCGGCACTTCCTGGCCGTCCTGGGTGTAGCGCATCTCGTCGAACAGGTTCTTGCCGAGACCCGTCCGCTTGATGGTCTTCAGGAACTGCTTGGGGATGATCATGTCGGTGTCGACATTGATCATCGGCAAAGGCGCGGCGATGCCGGTCAGCTTGGTGAAGGGGACCATGGCGTTCTCCTCAGGCGACCAGCTTGCGCACGTCGGTCAGCTTGCCGGTGACGGCGGCAGCGGCGGCCATCTCGGGCGAGAGCAGGTGGGTGCGGCCCTGGCGGCCCTGGCGGCCCTCGAAGTTGCGGTTGCTGGTGGAAGCACACCGTTCCTTGGGCGAGAGCTGGTCGGGGTTCATGCCGAGGCACATCGAGCAGCCGGCCTCACGCCACTCGAAGCCCGCGTCCTTGAAGATCTTGTCCAGGCCTTCCTGCTCGGCCTGGTAGCGGACCAGGCCGGAGCCCGGGACGACCATGGCCTGGACGTTGGGGGCGATCTTCTTGCCGGCGATGACCTTGGCGGCGGCGCGTAGATCCTCGATGCGGCCGTTGGTGCAGGAGCCCAGGAAGATCTTGTCCAGGACGATCTCTTCCACCGGCATGCCGGGGGTGAGGCCCATATAGTCCAGGGCGCGCTCCATGGCGCGGCGCTGGGCCTCGTCCTTGGCGTTCTTCGGGTCCGGCACCCGGCCGGAGATCGGTACCACGTCCTGGGGCGAGGTGCCCCAGGTGACCTGCGGCTCGATGTCCTCGGCCTTGAGCAGGACCTCGGCGTCGTAGGTGGCACCCTCGTCGGAAGCGAGCGTGCGCCACCAGGCGACCGCCTTCTCCCAGTCCTCCCCCTTGGGCGCCATCGGGCGGCCCTTCAGGTAGGTCCAGGTCTTCTCGTCGGGCGCGATCAGGCCGGCGCGGGCGCCGCCCTCGATCGACATGTTGCACACGGTCATCCGGCCTTCCATCGACAGGCCGCGGATCACCGAGCCGGCATACTCGACCACGTAGCCGGTGCCGCCGGCCGTGCCGATCTTGCCGATGATGGCCAGGATCACGTCCTTGGCGGTCACGCCGAAGGGCAGGGTGCCCTCCACCGAGATCCGCATGGTCTTCGGACGCTTCTGGATCAGGGTCTGGGTCGCCAGCACATGCTCGACCTCGGACGTGCCGATGCCGAACGCCAAGGCGCCGAACGCGCCGTGCGTGGAGGTGTGGCTGTCACCGCAGACGATGGTCGTGCCGGGCAGGGTGAAGCCCTGTTCCGGCCCGATCACATGGACGATGCCCTGGCGCCGGTCGCGCATGCCGAACAGCTGGACGCCGAACTCGCGGCAGTTCTCCTCCAGGGTCTGGACCTGGATGCGCGAGGTCTCGTCCTCGATCGGCCGGGAGCGGTCGGTCGTGGGCACGTTGTGGTCGGGAACGGCCAGGGTCGCTTCCGGGCGCAGCACCTTGCGGCCCGAGGCGCGAAGACCCTCGAAGGCCTGGGGGCTGGTCACCTCGTGGACGAGGTGCCGGTCGATGTAGAGGAGGCTGGTGCCATCCTCCGCCACGTCGACCAGATGGCTTTCCCAGATCTTCTCGAAGAGGGTTTTCGGCCCGCTCATCTTTCCGTTCCCGAACTTACTTGAAGCCTATCGGCCCTGGCCTGCTCGAGGCCGTTCCCGGCCTCAGGCCTTGTCGGCCGAAGCCTTCTTGGGGGTGTCCATGCGGCGCTCGGTGATCCGGGCCGCCTTGCCGGTACGACCACGCAGATAATAGAGCTTCGCGCGGCGGACCTTACCGCGCCGCACCACCTCGATCGACGCGATCCGCGGGCTGTAGAGCGGGAAGACGCGCTCCACGCCCTCGCCGTAGGAGATCTTGCGCACGGTGAACGCGCTGTTCACGCCGCGATTGCGCCTGGCGATGCACACGCCCTCGAAGGCCTGCACGCGCTCGCGGGTGCCCTCGATGACCTTGACGTTGACGCGCAGCGTGTCGCCGGCGCCGAACTCGGGGATCGGCTGGCCGCCGCGGCCTTCGATGGCTTCGTCCCGCTGCTCTTTGTCGAGCTGTGCGATAAGATCCATGGATCAGTTTCCTTCGAGGTGGAGTTCGACGTTCTTGGCCCCGATCAGGTCGGGGCGACGCGAGGCGGTGACGGCTTTCGCCTGGTCCTTCCGCCAATCCCTGATCCGGGCGTGGTGCCCGGACAAGAGAATCTCAGGTACCGGTCGGCCTTCCCAGGTCGCCGGTCTCGTATAATGGGGATATTCGAGGAGTCCGTCCTCAAAGCTTTCCTCAGCCAACGATGAGGCGGAGCCCAGCACGCCGGGCAGGAGGCGGACCACTGCATCGAGGACGAGAAAGGCGGCGAGCTCGCCGCCCGAGAGGACGAAGTCGCCGATCGAGACCTCGTCCAGGCCGCGGGCCTCGACGACGCGCTGGTCCACACCCTCGTAGCGGCCGCACAGCAGGACGACGCCCGGACCCTCGGCCAGCCGCCGTGCATCGGCCTGCACGAAGCGGCGGCCGCGCGGGGTGAGGTAGATCCTGGGGCGCTCATCACCCGGCGGTGCGGCGGCATCGATGGCGGCCGCGATCACGTCCGGACGCATCACCATGCCGGCCCCGCCGCCGAACGGCGTGTCGTCGACCGACTGGTGGCGGTCATGGGTGAAGCTGCGCGGGTTGACCGTATCGAGCGACCAGTCGCCCCGCTCCAGCGCCTTGCCGGTCAGGGACTGGCCGAGGGGGCCCGGGAACATCTCGGGGAAGATGGTGACGACCGAGGCGGCAAAGCCCATCACTCGACCTCCACCGGCGGGTCGATCACGACCCGGCGTCCGGCGAGGTCGACCAGCGGGACCACCGCCTTGGTGAAGGGGAAGTCGCGCAGGCTGCCGTCCGCCGCCCGCACCTCCAGGATGTCGCCGGCGCCGAAGTCCTGCACGCTCACGATCTCGCCGAGCTTCTGACCATCCGGAGTCTCGGCCGAGAGGCCGATCAGGTCCTCGTGGTAGAACTCGTCCTCCTCGGGCGGCGGCAGCACGCTGCGGGGGACGTAGAGCGCCGTGCCGCGCAACCGCTCGGCGGCGTTGCGGTCGGTGATGCCCTCGGCCTTCACGATCAGGCCGTTGTCCAGGACGGTGACGATCTCGACGCGGAAGAGCCGGTTGCCCTTGGCGTCGTGGAGCGGGCCGTAGGCAGCGGCGTTCTCGGGCTGCTCGGTGAAGGTCTTGAGCTTCAGATGACCGCGCACGCCATGGGCCGTCGCCACGGCGGCGACACAGACCATGCGCTCGGCGGCATCCTCGGCCATCGATCATCCCCAGCAGGGCCTAGGCCGGCGCCCGACCCTGAACGGCAAGCAGGCCGGCCCAGCCGGGCCGGCCCATCCTCATCGAACCGGACCGGCTCAGGCGGCGGCTTCGGCCTCGGCCTTGGCCTTCTTCTCGGCGATCTCGGCGGCGCGCTTGCCGGTGCCGCGATGCACGGTGGCACCCGGCAGGATGCCGGCCTTGTCCAGGAAGCGGGCGACGCGGTCGGTCGGCAGGGCGCCGACGGACAGCCAGTGCTTGATCCGCTCCTCGTTCAGGACCAGGCGGTTCGGATCCTCGGTCGAGCGGATCGGGTCATAGGAGCCCAGACGCTCCAGGAAGCGACCGTCGCGCGGCGAGCGGCTGCTGGCGGCCACGATCTTGTAGTAGGGGCGCTTCTTCGCACCGGCGCGGGCGAGGCGGATCTTCACCGACATGATACGACTTTCCAAAGGTTCGACGATTGAGCGGAAGGAAACAGCGAGGAAGACCTACATCCGGGGCAGCATTCCCGGCGGGATCATGCCCTTGGGCAGCTTGCCGATCAGGTTCTGCAGGCCGCCCATCTTCTTCATCTGCTTCATCATGTCCTGCATCTGGCGATGCTGCTTCAAGAGCTGGTTGACGTCCTGGACGGTGGTCCCGGAGCCCTTGGCGATGCGCCGCTTGCGCGAGGCGTTGAGCTTGTCGGGATCGCGCCGTTCCAGCGGCGTCATGCTGTCGATGATCGCCGTCTGACGGATGAACACCCGCTCGTCGACCTTCTTCTCGTCCAGCTGCTTCTTGATCTTCTGCACGCCCGGCAGGGCCGACAGCATGCCCTGCATGCCGCCCATCTTCTTCATCTGCACGAGCTGTGAACGGTAGTCGGCCAAATCGAAGCGGCCCTTCTGGACCTTCTTCGCCAGCTTCTCGGCTTCCTCGCGGTCGATGTTCTCGACCGCCTTCTCGACCAGGCTGACCACGTCGCCCATGTCGAGGATGCGGCCGGCGACCCGCTCGGCGACGAACGCTTCGAGCTGGTCCAGCTTCTCGCCGACACCCACGAACTTGATCGGCTTGCCGGTGATCTGGCGCATCGACAGCGCCGCACCGCCGCGGGCATCGCCGTCCATGCGGGTGAGCACGATGCCGTCGACGCCGATCTCGTCGTTGAAGGCCCGGGCCACGTCAACCGCGGTCTGGCCGGTCAGCCCGTCGGCCACCAGCAGGGTTTCCTGCGGCTCGGCCAGGAGCTTGACCTCGGCCAGCTCGTCCATGAGCTGGTCGTCGATCTGCAGGCGGCCGGCCGTGTCCAGGATGACGACGTCGTAGCCTTCCCGGTGGGCGGTATCGAGTGCCCGCTGGGTGATCTCGACCGGCTTCTGGCCCGGCACGATCGGCAGGTGGCCGGTGCCGGTCTGCTCGGCCAGCACCTGGAGCTGCTTCTGGGCTGCCGGGCGCTGCACGTCGAGCGAGGCGAGGAGGACCTTCTTGCGCTCGCGGTTCTTCAGCCGGAGCGCCAGCTTGCCCGAGGTCGTGGTCTTGCCCGAGCCCTGCAGGCCGCACATCAGGATGACCGACGGCGGCGAGCCCAGCTCCAGCCCGACATGCTCCGTGCCGCCCAGCAGCTCGATCAGCCGGTCGTTGACGATCTTGACGATCTGCTGGCCGGGCGTGATCGAGCGGATCACCTCCTGGCCGATCGCCCGCTCCTTGATGCCGGCGACGAACTCCTTGACCACCGGCAGGGCGACGTCAGCCTCCAGCAGCGCCACGCGGATCTCGCGCAGCGCCTCGGCGACATCGGCTTCGGAGAGCGCGCCGCGCCGGCGTAGCCGGTCGAACACGCCACCGAGGCGGGTGGTCAGGTTCTCGAACATCTTCCCGGTCGTTTCCGCATGGCCCGGACCACGGATGGCATTTCCGGACATGACAGCGTATAGAAGGACGCCCCCGCGAGACAGGCCCGCGAAGCGCGGCTCTCTTGAGCATCACCGCACCGGGATGTCAAGGAATCGCGGTTCCACCGTTGCGCGGCGGCGGATGATCTGCAATCAGGCCGCACCATGACCACCGTGCCGTTCACCAAGATGCATGGGCTGGGCAATGATTTCGTCCTCCTGGACGAGCGTCGCAAGCCCGTCCCGCTCGACCCTGCCTGGATTGCCCGGCTCGCCGACCGCCATCGCGGCATCGGCTTCGACCAGCTCGTCGTGATCGATGCCGATCCGGAGCTGGACGTGCATGTCCGCTTCTTCAACGCGGATGGCAGCGAGTCCGGGGCGTGCGGCAATGCCTCGCGCTGCGTGGCCAAGCTGATCCATGGCGAGACCGGCCGGGACCGGATCTGGTTGCGCACCGCGCGCGGCATCCTGGAGGCGGTGCGCGACGGCCAGCTCTGGACGGTCGACATGGGCCGGCCGCGCCTGGCCTGGGACGAGATCCCGCTCACCCATGACTGCGACACCGAGGCGGTGCCGGTGGACGTGGCGGGGCTGCCCCGGCCGTTCGCGGTGAGCATGGGCAATCCGCACGCGGTGTTCGTGGTCGACCATCTGGAGAGCCTGGACGTGGCCGGGATGGGCTCGATGCTGGAGCGCGACCCGATGTTCCCCGAGCGCGCCAATATCGGCTTCGTCCAGGTGCTGGACCGCCAGAACGCGCGGCTGCGCGTGTTCGAGCGCGGGGTCGGGCTGACGCTGGCCTGCGGCAGCGGCGCGTGCGCCGCGATGGTGGCGCTGGTGAAGAAGGATCTGGTCGACGGCAAGGCGACGTTCCAGCTGGACGGCGGCGAGCTCGTGCTGGCCTGGGACGGGGTGAACGGCGTGCGGATGACCGGGCCCGCCGCCATCGTGTTCACCGGCGAGATCAGCACCGAGCTGGCACCGGGCGACTCATGAGCGCCATCGACGTCCTGACCTTCGGCTGCCGGCTGAACAGCTTCGAATCCGAGGTGATGCGGCGCCATGCCGAGGATGCCGGCCTGTCCGACCTGGTGATCGTCCATTCCTGCACGGTCACCGCCGAGGCCGAGCGCCAGGTCCGCCAGGCGGTGCGCAAGGCCCGACGCGAGCAGCCGGGCAAGCGGATCGTGGTGACCGGCTGCGCGGTGCAGGTGGATCCGGCGAAGTGGACCGGCATGGCGGAGGTCGACCATGTGGTCGGCAACGAGGACAAGCTGAAGCCGCTCACCTGGACGAGCCTTGCCGGGGATGGACCGGAGCGGGTGCGGGTCGGCGACATCATGGCGGTCAAGGCCATGGCCGGGCATCTGGTGCCGGGCTTCGACGGGCGGAGCCGCGCCTTCCTTCAGGTGCAGAACGGCTGCGACCATCGCTGCACCTTCTGCATCATCCCCTACGGCCGGGGGCCGTCCCGCTCGGTGCCGGTGGCGGACGTGGTGGCGCAGACCCGGCTCCTGGTGGAGCAGGGCTATCGCGAGCTGGTGGTGACCGGGGTCGACATCACTTCCTACGGCAAGGACTTGGAGGATGCGCCGACCCTGGGCGGGCTGCTCAAGGCGGTGCTGCGCCAGGTGCCGGAGCTGCCGCGCCTGCGCCTGTCCTCGATCGATCCGGCGGAGATCGACGGGGACCTGCTGGAGCTGATCGAGGGCGAGCCGCGACTGATGCCGCACCTGCACCTGTCGCTCCAGGCCGGCGACACGATGGTGCTGAAGCGGATGAAGCGGCGTCATTCGCGCGACGACGTGCTGGCGCTCACCAGCCGGCTGCGCGCCCTGCGCCCGGACCTGGTGTTCGGCGCGGACATCATCGCGGGCTTCCCGACCGAGACCGACGCGATGTTCGAGAACACCCGGCGGATCGTGGCGGAGGCCGGGCTCACCTGGCTGCACGTCTTCCCCTACAGCCCGCGGCAGAACACGCCGGCCGCACGGATGCCGCAGGTCGAGCCCGCCCTGCGCAAGGAGCGGGCGGCGATCCTGCGGGCCGAGGGTGCGGAGGCCGTGGCGCGCTTCTATGCCGCCGAGCAGGGGCGGGTGCGCGAATTGCTCGTCGAGCGGGGCGGGGCCGGGCACACAAGGCACTTCGCGCCGGTGAAGCTCGCGGCCAATGACGACCTGGCGGCGGGTGCCCTGATCGACGTGCGCATCACCGGCGTGGACGGGCAGGTGCTGCTGGGCGAGCGGGCGGCGTAGGCCGGCTCACCGTCAAAAGCGCATCCTCGGATCGAAGGCGGCGCCGAGCCGGCCGAGCTCGTCCCTGCGCCGCTGCCGGTAGGCCGGGTCGCGCAGGCCCCGCATCAGGCGCTGCCGTGCCTCTGCATGGCGCAGGCGGCCCAGCAGCATGGCGAGAAAGGCGGCCTCGCGCTGGAGCGCCAGCAGGCGGGGATGGCGCTGGCGCAGGCTCGCGATCCGGCAGTGGAGCCGGTCGAGCCGGTCGGGGGCGAAGCCTGCCGGCTCGATCCCGAGAAAGGCCTGCAGGCCTGCCAGGAGAACGGAGCCGGCCCGGCGGTGGCCGAACCCGCCCAGGCGGGCGAGCGCCGCCTCCACCTCGTCCGGCCGCAGCTGCGCCACCAGCAGGCCCGCCTCCAGCAGCGTGCGCAGGCTGACCCGGCCATGGGTCAGGCCGCGATTGCTCAGCTGGTGATGGACGATCAGGTGCAGGAGCTGGCTGGTCGGGTCGGGGAGCAGGGCGACGGCACCGTCCAGCCGGACCGGCCGTGCCTGCCGGCACAGCTCGGCCGGCTGCAGGATCGGCGGTACGCGCGCATGGAGCACCTGCCGGTGCAGCTCGATCTGCACGCCGCTGTGCGGGTGGATGAGGGTGGGCAGGTGGTGCTCCGGCGTTCCGGCCTGGTCCGGCGGCCGGTAGCCCCGTGCCACCAGGAGCTCGAAGGCCCGCCCGGCCTGGTCCGCCACGAGCAGGTCCAGATCGGCCATGATCCGCCAGCCGGGGTCGGGATAGAGATCGTCGGTCAGGCGGATCGCGCCCTTGAGAAGGGTGGGCTCGATCCCGTGCTGGTTCAGGAGGGCCACCACCTCGATCAGACTGTGCCTCAGGCGTGTGTTGCGCTCGATGTTGGCGCCGTGGATGAAGGCGAACAGGTCGGCCACCTCGGCGGGGAGGCGCTCGATCAGGCCGGCGCGCTGCAGGGCCGGGCCCAGGACCGGCAGGACGTGATGGCGGTCAGCCGCCTGGATCAGGCCCGGCCAGTCGCCGATCCGGCCGAGTTCCTGCGCCAGCCGCGCGGGATCCCCACTGCCGAGGCCGGCGCGCAGGATGGCGCAGAGGTGGTGGAATGGCTGCGGCTTCATGCCTGGCGACCGATGGCGCCGATCGCCGCGACCGCCTCATCCAGGTCGCCATAGGTCAGGCGGAAGGCCGGCACCCGCTCCAGCCAGGCCAGCAGGTCGGTGAGGTCGCGGCCTGCAGCCGGCGGCCAGGTGCCGGACTCGACCAGGCTGCGCAGGAGCTCGATCGGGCGCAGCCGCTGCCGGTCGAGCCGGGCACCCGCCCGGTAGCGCGGGACGATCACCATGGCGACCGGCTGGCCCCGGGGGGCGGACCGGCGGGCCGGGGCGAAGTAGCGGACCCGGGTCGTGCCGATCGAGACCGGCACGGTCAGGGCGAAGTCCGCATGCATGCGCGCGAACAGCGGCCAGCTGCCTTCCTTGACGCTCATGGCGAGCGGGAACGGCCAGGCCTGCCGGCTGCCCGCCTCGATCGGGGTGATGTCGTCGGACAGGAGCGCGCCGCCGGCCGCCAGCAGGGCGCCGGCCAGGGTGGTCTTGCCGGAGCCGGAGGTGGCCGCCAGGATCACCGCGCCGAACGGCATCGCCACGGTCGCCGCGTGCAGGAGCGCCAGCCAGTGCCGCCCGGGCGCCAGCTCGACCGCCAGGCGGCGCAGGGCCAGCCAGCGGCCGAGGCCGAGCGAGCCCGGCCGATGCGCCAGCATGCCGTCCACGGCGACCACCGGCCCATCGGCCGACGGGTAGAGGTCGATGGTGCAGGCCGCGGCCCCGCCGTCGCTCACCAGCGGCGCCAGGGCGCCGGCGAAGGTCCGGGCCAGCACCGGCTCCCAGCAGCGCACCCTGGCCGCCATCGACCCTTGCGCCACCGTCAGCTCCAGGGCCGGCGGGCCGGCGGGTGCCGGGGCCGGCACCGGGGCAGGGGATGCCTGCCCCGGGGCGGCCGGCTCGCCATCCCGGGGCCAGGCCCTGGCCGGCTCACCTTCCAGCAGCCAGATCTGCCCCGATGTCCCGTCCTGGACGACGATGCCATCGTCGAAGGCGAAACTGCGCAGGAATGCGCCGGAAGCCGGAAGGGGCACGGGCCTATTCGAAGCTGGCGTCGCCGTAGGCCTCGGCGCGGCGCGGGTCGAACAGGAGGGCGGCGGCCGGGGCGGCGGCGAGCAGGCCCAGCATCCGCTCCATCGCCTGGCGGCGGCCGGCCTCAGCCGGGGGCTGGGCCTGGGGCGGGGTGGCGGCGTCCTGCTCCGGCGCGGCGGGCGGGGTGCGGTTCTCGTCGGTCATGATGGGAATCCTGAAAGAATGACGTTCAAGGGAAAGCACGCGGTCCGGCCGGTCAGGACGGCGGGTCGGCGAAGATGAAGTCGCTGGCGGTCAGGGTGAGGCTCTGGCCGTCATGGTGGACCACGGTGACGTAGTTGTCGGCGTCGAAGCCGACCGTCACGGCGGAACTCCCGTTGCCCTGGATGGTCAGGTCGCCCAGCTCGATGAAGCCCCACTGGCTGACGTCGATCACGTCGGCGCCGAAGCCGAAGTCGTAGATCGTGTCGGCGCCGCTGTCCGGGCCGAACACGAAGGTGTCGGCGCCGCCGGTCGAGCCGGCAGGGCGGCTCTGGGCATCGCCCCAGAACTTGTCGTTGCCGGGGCCACCCTCCAGGATGTCGTCGCCGCCCTGACTGTCGCTGCTGAAAAAGTAGGCGTCACCCTGAATGTCGTCGTTGCCATCGCCGCCCTTCAGGACGTCGTCGCCAAAGGAGGCGTCGTCGTAGGCCCTGTACGCGTCGCCATAGAGGTAATCGTTGCCGTCCCCGCCGTGGAGCTCGTCGTCGCCGGAAACGCTGCCGGCATAAACAAACCAGGCGTCGCCAATGAGGGAATCCGGTCCCTCGCCGCCATAGAGCAGGTCGTTGCCGCCCTGGCCACCGGTGGCGATGTCGTATGCGTCGCCGTAGAGGGTGTTGGAGGAGCCACCGCCACGGACCACATCGTCGCCGCCTTGCCCCGACAGTTCCGACACATCGCCGTAGAGAGTGTCTCTGCCGTCACCGCCCCAGATCACGTCGTCGCCGGCGCCGCCATAGGCGGTCACGTCGGTGGTGTAGGCGCTGGCGGCATTGACCGGGCGCACGGTCAGGTCGAGCAGGTCGTTGCCGGCCCCCAGATCGAACAGGGTGATGCCGACGAAACGCAGAGCATTGGTCCCGCCGATGGTGAAGTCGTAGATGAAGGCGTCGTTCAGGTTGGCGGCGAAGGTATCGCCGTACAGGGTGGTGTCACCGCCGCTGCCAGTGAAGATGCCGGTGCTGCCGCGCTTGCCGGCCACGGAGAGCACTTCGCTGGTATAGCCGTTGGTGACGGTGCTGTTCTTGCCGAGCGTACCGTTGGTGGTGAAGTTCATCGCTTGCCAGCTTTCACGTTACGGAATGCCAGGGGCGCGGTTGCCCCGGCCGACGACGGCAAGCGGCCGCATCCAGGATCGAGGCTTGCCGTGACCATGGGCTGGATGCGGCCGATCCACGGGAAGGGAGAAGGGCCGCGTCGGCCGTGCTACTCGAAGCTGGCGTCGATCCCGGCCTCGGCGCGGCGCGGGTCGAATAGCAGGGCGGCGGCGGGGGCGGCGGAGAGCAAGGCCAGCATGCGCTCCATGGCCTGGCGGCGATCGGCCTCGGCCGGGGGCTGGGCCTGGGGCGGGGTGGCGGCGTCCTGCTCCGGCGCGGCGGGCGGGGTGCGGTTCTCGTCGGTCATGATGGGAATCCTGAAAGAGCAGCGATCTGGGGAAGAATGCCGGTCCGGGCGGTCAGGGCAGCGGAGCGGTGAAGACGAAGTCGTCGGCGGTCAGGGTGAGGTTCTGGCCGGCGTGGTGATTGACGGTGACATAGTTGTCGGCATCGAAGCGCACGGTGACGCTGGCGCTGGCATTGTTCTCGATGGTCAGGTTGTCGATGCCGGTGAAGCCCCACGCCGTCACGTCGATCACGTCGTCGCCGAAGCCGAAGTCGTGGATCGTGTCGACGCCGCCGTCTGGGGCGAACACGAAGGTGTCGTTGCCGCCGATCGAGCCGCTGTCACGCGTCTTCGCTTCGCCGTAGAGCGCGTCGTTGCCGGCGCCACCTGCCAGGATGTCGTTGCCGCCCGTCACGCTAGTGCGGAGATAATCCCCCTCGCCGTAGAGCGTGTCGTTGCCGGCACCGCCGTGGAGCTCGTCATCGCCGGCGGTGCTGCCGGTGTTGAGGTACACGGCGTCGCCTCGCAGGGTGTCGCGCCCGTCCCCACCCCAGAGCGTGTCGTCGCCGCCGACCCCGCCATCGTAGATGTAGACGGCATCGCCATACATCTCGTCGGGGCCGTCATAGCCCCAGATCTGGTCATTGCCGCCGGTGCCGTAGAGGGAATACGCATCCCCCTTCATCAGGTCGTTGCCGCTGGCACCGTAAATCATGTCGTCGCCGCCGGAGCCACCGGCCAAGATGCTGTAGGCGTCCCCATACATGTCCTCGCCGGTGGTCCGGCTGGGGGCGCCGTCGGCGGAGAGCTGGTCGTCGCCGCCCTGGCCATCTTCGATGATGGTGTAGGCGTCGCCGTAGAGGGTATTGGAGGAGCCGCCGCCACGGACCACATCGTCGCCGCCTTGCCCCGACAGCGCCGACACGTCGCCGTAGAGGGTGTCCCTGCCGTCGCCACCCCAGATCACGTCGTCGCCGACCCCGCCATAGGCGGTGACATTGGTCGTGTAGGCGCTGGCGGCATTGGCCGGGCGCACGGTCAGGTCGAGCAGGTCGTCGCCGGCCCCCAGGTTGAACTCGGTGATGCCGGAAAAGCGCAGCGCGTTGGTGCCGCCGATGGTGAAGTCGTAGATGAAGGCGTCGTTCAGGTTGGCGGCGAAAGTGTCGCCGTACAAGGTGGTGTCACCGCCGCTGGCGGTGAAGATGCCGGTGCTACCGCGTTTGCCGGCCACAGAGAAAGTTTCGCCGGTATAGCCGTTGGTGACGGTGCTGTTCTTGCCGAGCGTACCGTTGGTGGTAAAATCCATTGTTGTTTTGCCTCTCCTGACTGCGGACTTCGGCCACCCCCGTGCTGCACACGGCTTGCCCCTGCGGCAGGGACGGCAGCTTCTCCATCTGGCGGTGACGGGAAGTCATTCCGATAGAACGCCAAGCCTCGCTTGCTCCGAGACTGCATGGGCGAGCTGGAAGACGCGGTTGTCATTCTCTCTGTAGAGGTGAAAAGAGTTCGTTACTGGTAAATTTTTGGAAAAACAGAATTGTTATTGTTCATTTCGGACTGCCATGGATGGGCGGCAGGCGCAAGTGCCTGCGGGCGCCATGTCGAGGAAGAATTCAGCCACCGGCAGCATGAGGCCGTGCCGTCACAGTGCTCGGCAGTCGTATGGTGATGATCTCAGATGATGCGCTGGACGATGCAGTAGATTCACCGGAAACCATCATGTCACCACGGCCGGCCGGGCCCGGGACGCCGGTCGGCACGGCCGTCAGCCACCGGTTCTGGCCGCCAATCGAGGCGAACCGGGCGGCGTCTCGCGTCATGCCGGCCCGGATCGCCCAGGATCCAGCCATGGGCCGCCAACGGGGGAGGTGCGTACAGTTTCGGCGCCGACCGGGCCATAGATCGTCGAATTTGCTGTAGTCTACTCGAGGCTGCCCTCGTGCGGACGGCGCTCCGCCAGCGTCGATGCAGCCCTTGCCGGTCATGATGCGGATGGAAGTCGGGGGCGTGCGTGCGTGATCCCGGTCAGGAGGGCTGGGCGAAGACGAAGTCGCCGACGGTCAGGGTGAGGCCCAGGCCGGCATGCTGGTTGACGGTGACGTAGTTGGCGGCGTCGAAGCGGACCTCCACCGACGCCGTGCCGTTGGCGACGATGGTCAGGTCGGCGAGGTCGGTGAAGCCCCACTGGCTGACGTCGATCCGGCCGGCGCCGAAGCCGAAGTCGAAGATGTTGTCCACGCCGCTGTCCGGGCCGAACACGAAGGTGTCGGTGCCGCCGGAACTGCCGACATACCTGTTGGCCGCGTCGCCATAGAGCTGGTCGTTGCCGGCCCCACCCAGGATGGTGACAGGGCCGGGGAAGGCGGCGCGGACGAAGAGGGGTGCAGGGTGAGGTCCAGGACGTCGTCGCCGCCACCCAGGTCGAACCGGGTGATGCCGACGAAGCGGAGCGCGGTGGTGCCGCCGAAGGTGAAGTCGTAGATGAACGCGTCGTTCGGATTGGTGGGGTCGCTGTCGCCGACCAGCGTGGAATCCGCCGACGTGGCGGTGAAGATGCCGGTGCTGCCGCGCTTGCCGGCGAGCGAGATGGTCTCGCCGGTATAGGCGTTGGTGGCGGTGCTGGTCCTGCCGAGCGCGCCGTTGGTCGTGAAAAGCATGTCGTGATCGCCTTCCCTGCGCTGGCCCGCGCGCGGCGGGCACCGGATGACACTGCCGTTTCCGGTCATGCCGGCCGGGCGGCTGGTGTCCTCCCATCAGCGGCGAGAAATGTTGCCGGTCAATCCACGCCATGTGCAGCATCGATCCTCTAGAATCGAAGTAAAACTTAAGCTTATTGTCTAATATTGAAGTTGATACGGAATTATATTTCTATTTTTCCAGAAATATGGATGTAATGATATTATATGGCCATGCCATGGCTGCCACGCAGGCGCAAGGGCCGCATCACCGACTCCCGGAGCCGGTGGTGGCGTGCCCCGGGCGCTGCCGGTCCCATCTGGATACTATCGTCGCAGGGCGCCGGACGGGCTATCATCCGCGCTGACGCCGAAGGGCAGGGGTGCCGTGGCAGGCGCGGCCGGGCTGGCCGGGGAGAAAGCAGGCGATGGGGGAGGCGCGGCTGGAGCGGCGGCTGGCGGCCATCCTGGCGGCGGACGTCGCCGGCTACAGCCGGCTCATGGAACGCGACGAGGCCGGCACGTTCGGGCGGCTGAAGCGGCTGCGCCAGGAGGTGGTCGAGCCGGTCCTGGCCCGGCATGGCGGGCGGGTGGTCGACCTGAAGGGCGACGGCGCCATCATCGAGTTCGGCAGCGCAGTGGAAGCGGTCGAGGCCGCGGTGGCGGTCCAGCAGGCGATGGCGGAGCAGGACCCGGACCTGCCGGAGGAGCAGCGCATCCGCTACCGGATCGGGATCAATCTGGGCGACGTCATCGTCGAGGACGGCACCATCTATGGCGACGGCGTCAACGTCGCGGCCCGGATCGAGGCCTTGTGCGAGCCGGGCGGCGTGTGGCTGTCGCGCAGCGTCCACAACGCGGTCCGGGGCAAGCTCACCCTGCCGCTGGTGCCGACCGGCCTGCACCGGCTGAAGAACATCAGCGAGCCGGTCGAGATGTTCCGGGTGGCGCTGGGGCCGGGGGGCGCTGCCGCACTGCCCCTGCCCGACAAGCCCTCCATCGCCGTCCTGCCGTTCACCAACATGAGCGGCGACCCGGAGCAGGACTATTTCGCCGACGGTCTGGTGGAGGACATCACCACGGCGCTGAGCCGCGTGCGGTCCTTCTTCGTGATCGCCCGCAACTCGAGCTTCACCTACAAGAACCGGACGGTGGACGTGCGGCAGGTGTCGCGCGAGCTGGGGGTGCGCTACGTCCTGGAAGGCAGCATCCGCAAGTCGGGGGCGCGGGTCCGCATCGTCGGCCAGCTGATCGACGCGACTACCGGGCATCATGTCTGGGCCGACCGCTTCGACGGCGATCTGAGCGACATCTTCGACCTGCAGGACCGGATCACCGAGAGCGTGGTGGGTGCGGTCGAGCCGAGCATCCGGCTGGAGGAGATCCGGCAGGCCCGCACCAAGCCCACCGAGTACATCAGCGCCTACGACCTCTACCTGCGCGCCCTGCCGGGCTTCTACCGCATGACGGCGGAAGGGTTCGCCGAGGTGCGCCGGCTCACCAACGAGGCGCTGAGCATCGATCCGGGCTTCATCCTGGCCAAGGCGCTGGGCGCCTATATCCGCAGCATCTCGGTGAGCCAGTGCTGGCACGAGCCCGATGATTCGCGGGTGGCCATCCGCATGGCGCGCGAGGTGCTGGCGGAGGCGCGCGACGACCCGACCAGCCTGCGCTTCGCCGCCCAGGTCCTGGCCTACAGCGCCAAGGACTACGAGACGGCGCTGGGCGCCATCGACCGTTCCCTCCTGCTCAATGGCAATTCCGCGCAAGGCCATACCGGTGCCGGCTGGGTGAACGCCCATGCCGGCCGCCCGCTTGCCGCGATCGAGCATTTCCACCGCGCCATGCGCCTGAGCCCGGTCGATCCCGAGAAGGGCATCGCCCTGTCCGGCATCGGCATGAGCTACCTCATGCTGGAGCGCTACGAGGAGGCGCTCGACTGGGGCGAGAAGGCGCTGCGGGAGATGCCCAATTACGGCTCCTCGCACCGGGTGGTGATCGGCGGGCTGGTGGGCCTGGGCCGGCTGGAGGAGGCGAAGCTGGCGGCCGGGCGGCTGATGGCGGCGTTCCCCACCTACACGCTCACCCTGCAGCGGCAGATCAATCCCTGGCGGGACATGGCCTTCGCACAGCGCTACCTGGATGCGCTTCGGGTGGCCGGCATCCCCGATTGAGTCAGCCGCGCAGCGCCTGGGCGACCGAGCCGCGATAGGCGAAGGCGGCCGGGATCGTGGCCAGCACGGAGCCGGCCAGGACGATCGCCAGGACCAGGCGCAGTTCGGCCAGGCCCAGGCCGACCGGGAGGCTCAGCGCGGTGCGGCTCTCGAACAGGCGGCCGACCAGGAAGGCGCCGCCATAGCCGACCAGCAGGCCCAGCAGCGCGCCCACCGTCAGGATCAGCGCGACGTTCAGCCAGATGGTGGCGAACACGAAGGGGCGCGAGGCGCCCAGCGCCCGCAGCACGCCGATCAGCCGGCGGCGCTGGGCCAGGCTCGCCAGCACCGCCAGGAGCACGGCACCGATCACCAGGACCTGGGTGAGCAGGGAGATGGTGGCGACCAGATCGCGCACGTCGCCCAGCAGGGCATAGAGCTGGACCAGGACCTCGGCCGGGAACACCGCCATGGTGCCGTCGGCGGCGCGGTATTCCTGGCGGAGCTGATAGGCCGCGGCGAAGCTGGCCGGCTTCACCACGATCGCCGGCACGCCCGGCAGCTCGGCCCGATCGAAGGGCGGGCCCAGCGGGATCAGGTCGAGGGCGGGCTCGCCGTGCAGGCCGTCCGGCCAGAGCGCAGCCTCGTCCAAAGCGTGGCCCACCGGCAGGGAGTGGACCCACCAGATTGCCTCGATCGGGGCGATGATCGCACGGTCCCAGGGCGTGCCCTGGCGCTGCATCCGGCCGACCACGTGCTGGTGGAAGCCATGCTCCTCCTCGTCCTCCATCTCGACATGGCCGTGCGCCGGCTCGAACTCGTCACCGAGCGCCAGGGGCACGTCGGCGCCGACCACCACCTCGTCGATCCGCTCGAACAGGCGACCCTCGGCCAGGGGCGGCGTACCGCCAGGGGCGAGGAAGCCCGCGGTGGTGCCGACGATCGGGTGGCCGCGCCAGTTGTCGCCAAAGCCGATCGGGGCGGCCTCGACCACGTCGGGATGGGCGGCGAGATCGGCCAGGATGGCGCCGTCGATCAGCTCGATCGCGGCCGGCTGCAGGTAGACGGTGGAGAGGACGAGCTGGGTCTCGCTGCCGGGGGCACCGATCAGCAGGTCGAAGCGGTCGGCGGCACGGGCACTGCCCTCGCGCAGGGCCCGGTCCTGGGCGGAGACGGCCACGCCCAGGCCCACGGCGAGCGCCACCAAGAGGATGATGGCCAGCGCGCCGGCGCGGCTGCGCCGAAGATCGGCCAGCACGAACGGAAAGGGATTGCCCAAGGCTCAGAGCCGCTCGTAGGCCGCGTCGAGCAGGCGGACCCGGCTGACGAAGCCGGTCTCCGCGTCGATCTCGGTGCCGAGCGAGAGGGTGCCGGTCACCAGGATCGGCAGGTTGAAGTCGACCCAGTCCTGCTTCCGGCGCAGGCGGACCAGCACGATGTCCTGCGGCCAGTCCGCTTCCTTGTCGCAGAACGGGCAGACCGCCATCGGCATCTTGGTGAGCACGAAGAAGGGGGCGTCGGGCTTGAGCGGCGGCGCCATGAAGCCCTGGATCTGCACCGGTGCGTCGGTCAGCGCCAGCGCCTCCTCGGAGAAGGCCGCACCCTTGCCGTAGATGTCGCGCAGCTTGATCCGGGTGGCCGCATGGCCGGGCCGCGCGACACTGACCACGCCCAGCGCCGTGGCGGCGAGCAGCAGGTGGCGTCGGTTGGTCCCAGCCATGACGGTCCTCCGGTTCAGGTCAGTCCATCGCCCCGGCGCGCTGGCCGATCTTCGAGGCGTGGTTCATCACGTGGAAGATATAGTTCTGCTCCACCGTGCCCTGGAACAGGTGCGCCCAGGGGCCGATCGCGTAGATGCCCAGATCCTCGCCGCCATGGGTCTCGCTGGACAGCGGCACCAGGGCCGGCTGGAGGAAGTCGACGTCGGTGGTGTCGACATTGCTCAGGTCGGCGCGCGGCGCGTCCTTCAGCGCACCCGGGCCATTGGCGAACTGCAGCGTGGTGTAGGGCTTGCCGTCGTCGCCCATCAGCGGCTCGCCGCCCCAGGCGGCCAGGCCTAGGATCGGGTTGCCCCGCTCGGGATAGCCGTTGATCGTCAGCGTGTGGCTGTGATCGGCCGTCGCGATGATCAG
Source organism: Geminicoccus sp. (assembly GCF_035556675.1). Lineage (GTDB taxonomy): Bacteria > Pseudomonadota > Alphaproteobacteria > Geminicoccales > Geminicoccaceae > Geminicoccus. The sequence continues at coordinate 21,057 of NZ_DATMFZ010000166.1, forward strand.
GGTCTCGTTCAGGTCGACCTTGTCCATGGCGGTGCGGATCGCCTTGTTGAACGCGATCGCATCGGTCAGGGCGCGGGCGGCATTGCCGGCATGGAGCGCGTGGTCGACCCGGCCGCCTTCCACCATCAGGATGAAGCCTTCGTCGCCGGCCTTGGCCTGGAGGATGTCGATGGCCTTGGCAGTCATCTCCGCCAGCTCGGGCTCGCCCGCCGGATCCTTCGCGCGGTCGACGTCGTACTGCATGTGCGACATGTCGAAGAGGCCGAGCACCGGACCGGTGGTGGCGGGATCGATCGCGTCGAACTGCTCCTTGTTCCAGATGAAGGACGAGCCCGCCCCGTGGCGGTCGGTCCACGCCTTGGTCAGGTCACGCCCGTCCTTGCGCCGGCCGGTCTTGCCTTCGTACTCGGGATCGGCCGCCGTCTCCGGCAGGAAGTAGGCACGGCCGCCGCCGAACGCCACGTCGAAACCGTGCCCGTAGGGGATCTCGACCAGCGAGCGGGCGATGTCCTTGCAGCCCAGCTCCAGCGCTTCCGCCGGCATGTCGGCGTCCGACTCCCAGTCGCGGCTCGGCGAGTGCGAATGGGTGGAGCCCGGCGTCGCGTGGGTGATGCGGGCGGTGCTGATCACGCCGGTGGCGAGCCCTGCGGCCTGGGCCATCTCGAAGATCGTGGTGACCGCACCGTTGTCGAGCGAGGCGGCACAGTCTTCGACCGGCACCTCGTGCGACACGGCCATGGCGGCGTTGCGGGTCTTCACGCCGGTGACCATGGCCACCGCGGTGGGTGAGCTGTCGGCGACCTGGGCGTCGGAGGAATAGGTCTTGGACGCGGCGAGATAGGGGAAGGATTCGAAGGCCAGCACGTTGGATTCGCCATCCACGCCGCGCTGCTGGCCCTCCAGGATCCGGGTGGCGGTCACCGTGGGGAAGCCCATCCCGTCGGCCACGAACAGGATCACGTTCTTGGCGTGATTGGTGTTCGGCTGCTGCGCCTGGATCCGCGCCAGGATGTCCTGGCCGGTCCGGAAGTAGGGATCGTCCGCCTGCGCCAGCGTGATGCTGCTGTTAGCGGCCCTGGGCGGGCTCAAGTCCACCGTCCGCTCGCTGCAGGCGGCCACGGTCAACGCCGCGGTGCCCATCAGGAATGCCATTCTGACCGATTTGCCCACGAGAGCCTCCCAATTCTATTGTTGTGATCAATTCGTGATAGTTCCGTGACAATGGCAACGGCAAGTCACAAGATGAACGCAGCCGGCCTCAGGGACAAAGTGCAGCAGTCGTGGACATGTGCCAGGTAAAATCGTGCCGATGGGAAACTTCCTGGCTGGCTTTTCAACCATGACTGGATCGAGTCGGGAAGAAAATCGTGTGCTGACGTCGCGCGGTCCTGACGCCCTGGAAGAACCATCGGATCTCCGGCGACGGAGAAACGTCGCGCCCGGCGGGAGCCTGGGCGGCGGACTGGCGGTGCGCGGACTGAAGGTCGCGTTCGATCGGGGGATGCCCGTCCTGGACATTGCCCGGCTGGATGTCGGCAGCGGCGAGCAGGTGGCGGTCACCGGCCCGTCCGGCTGCGGCAAGACCACGCTCGCCCTGGCCCTGAGCGGCATTCAGCCGGTGCGCGAAGGGCAGGTACGCTGGAACGGCCGGGACATCGCCGGCCTCACCGAGGGAGCGCGCGACCGGTGGCGGCGCCGCCATGTCGGCATGATCTTTCAGGACTTCCACCTGGTGCCCGGCATGTCGGTGCTGCGCAACGTGCTGGCTGCCAGCTATTTCGGGGCATGGCGGCCATCGGCGCAGGTGGAGGCGCGTGCGGCGGAGCTGCTGAAGCTGTGCGGCGTGCCGGCCGGGCGGCAGGACGTGGTCAGCCTGTCGCGTGGCGAGCAGCAGCGCGTCGCGATCGCCCGCGCCCTCCTGCTGGACCCGCCGATCCTGATCGCGGACGAACCCACCGCCAGCCTGGACGCGGCGAACGCCCGGCTGGTGGCGGGGCTCCTGGCCGAGGCGGCGCGGCGCCAAGGCGCCACGCTCATCGCAGTGACCCATGATCCGGTCCTGATCGGGGCGATGGACCGGACAGTCCGGATGGCGGATGGCCGGGTGATGGAGGACGGCGGCTGAGCGGCGCACTCTTGCCGAAACCGGCCGGTTGCGCGAGTTTCCGCCCGCCATGACCCAGCCCAATCCCAGTTGGTGGCAGCGCCTGAAATCCGGTCTGTCCAAGACCTCGGGCCAGCTCACCGGTTCGATCTCCACGATCTTCGTGAAGAAGAAGCTCGACCAGGAGACCCTGGACGAGCTGGAGGAGGCGCTCATCGTCGCCGACATGGGGGTGGAGACGGCCGGACGGCTGGTCGGCCATCTCAAGCGCGAGCGCTACGGCCGGGACGTCAGCGACCGCGAGGTGCGCCAGGTCCTGGCGGCCGAGGTGGCACGGATCCTGAAGCCCTATGCGAAGCCGATCCCGTCCAGGGAGGTGGCGCCGCAGGTGATCCTGATCTGCGGGGTGAACGGGACCGGCAAGACCACCACGATCGGCAAGCTCGCCAAGATGGCGACCGATGCCGGGCTGAAGGTGGTGCTGGCGGCCTGCGACACGTTCCGCGCCGCGGCGGTGGAGCAGCTCCAGGTGTGGGGCGAGCGCAACGGCGTGCCGGTCTATGCGGCGACCCAGGGCTCCGACCCCGCGGCCCTGGCCTTCTCCGCCCTGGAGAAGGCGAAGGCGCAGGGCGCCGACATCCTGATGATCGACACGGCGGGGCGGCTGCACAACAAGGCGGCGCTCATGGACGAGCTGAAGAAGATCGTCCGGGTGATCAAGAAGGTCGATCCGTCAGCACCGCACGACACGGTGCTGGTGCTGGACGGCACGACCGGGCAGAACGCGCACCGCCAGGTCGAGGTGTTCCGCGACATCGTGGACGTGAGCGGGCTGGTGGTCACCAAGCTCGACGGCACCGCCAAGGGCGGCGTGGTGGTGTCGCTGGCCGAGCGCTTCCACCTGCCGATCCATGCGCTGGGCGTGGGCGAGGCGATCGAGGATCTCAAGCCCTTCGAGGCACAGGCATTCGCCGATGCGCTGCTCGGGCTGGATCAGCCGGAACAGGCCGCCTGAGGCGCCGGGATCGATCATGATGGCCTGCCTGTCGCGGGCAAGGTTGAGACATGTCCCGTCAGGCGCTACCTCAGCGCCTTACGGATCGTCGACTATCCGGAGAGGAGCGGCATGGCCCGCAGTATCGTTGAGACCGTGCTGGGCGCGCTCGTGCTGCTGGTCGCGTGCGGCTTCCTGTTCTGGGCCTATGCCCGCAGCGACATCGGCAGCACGAACGGCTACGAGCTGATCGCCCGCTTCGACCGGGCCGATGGCATCGATGTCGGCGGCGACGTGCGGATCAGCGGCGTCAATGTCGGCCGGGTGGTCGCCAAGACGCTGGACCCGCAGAGCTTCCGCGCCGAGGTGCGCTTCACCGTCGGCAACGACGTGAAGCTGCCGACCGACAGCTCGGCCTCGATCTCCAGCTCCAGCCTGATCGGCGGCAAGTACCTGTCGATCATCCCGGGCGGTGACGATCGCGACCTGGAGCCGGGTGGGGTGATCACGCTCACCCAGTCCTCGGTGAGCATCGAGGACCTGATCGGCCGCTACATCTTCAGCCAGGGCGGCGGCTCCGAGGGTGGTTCCGGGAGCGGCCCGGAGGCGAAGGGCGCGGGCGGTGCCGGCAAGCCGGCCGACGACATCTTCTCGGCCCCATGAGCGTCCCGCGCGCTGCCCGGGCGGCGGCCCTGCTGCTGCTGGGCGCCGGCAGCCTGCCGGCGCTGGCCGCCGGGCCCAGCATCCCGAACGACAAGGTGGAGATGCAGGGCCTGGACAAGGTGACCGCCCGGGTCGTGCGCTTCGAGGTGGCGCGGGGCCAGCCGGTCCAGTTCGGCACGCTGCGCATCCAGCTCGACGCCTGCTTCACCTCGCCGCCCACCGAGCAGCCGGAAGCCGCGGCCTTCCTCCAGATCGACGATCTCGACCAGGACCGGGAGGAGCGGATCTTCTCGGGCTGGATGTATGCCTCCAGCCCGTCGCTCCATGCGCTGGAGCACCCGGTCTACGATGTCTGGGTGATCGGCTGCTCGGCACCGCTGGATGTGCCGCCGGGGGCACCCGAACTGTCCAACCCGGTCCCGGGTGCCGGCTGAACCGGATCCTGCGGGAACTGCGCGCTCAGCATGGTCGCGTGGTGCAGGCGGCGCTGGTATTCGCCCTGCGGGATCTCGATGGCGCCGAAGCGCGCCAGATGGCCCGTCACGAACTGGGTGTCGAGCAGCACGTAGCCGCCGGCCCTCAGCCGCTGGACCAGTTCGGCCAGCGCCACCTTCGACGCGTCGGTGGCCCGGCTGAACATGCTCTCGCCGAAGAAGGCGGCGCCGATCGACACGCCGTAGAGGCCGCCCACCAGCGAGCCGTCCTGCCAGGTCTCCACGCTGTGCGCCAGGCCGCGCCGGAACAGCTCGTTGTAGAGCGCTATCAGTTGATCGTTCAGCCAAGTGCTGGGCCGGGCCTCGGTGGGTGCTGCGCAGGCCTGGATCACCTGGTCGAACGCCCGGTCGGCGGTCATCTGGAAGCGGCCGGAGCGGATGGTGCGGGCCAGCCGGCGGGGCAGGTGGAAGCGGTCGATCGGGATGATCCCGCGCCGCTTGGGGTTGATCCAGTGGATGGTCGGGTCGTCGCGCGCCTCGGCCATCGGGAAGACGCCCAGGCGATAGGCCGTGAGCAGGATCTCCGGCGTGATCGTCCGTTCGTCCTCGTCCTGGTCGGGCGCCGCCGGGTCCCGCATCACACCACCGGCGGTTCCCAGTCGGCGATGAACCGGCCGAGCCAGCCCGTGTCGTACTCGCCGCTACGGAAGGCCGGGTTCGCGACCACGGTGCGCAAGAGCGGCAGGTTGGTGTCCACGCCCTCGATCACGCATTCCGCCAGCGCCCGCTCCAGCCGGCGCAGGCAGGTCGCCCGGTCGACGTCGTGGACCACCAGCTTGGCGATCAGGCTGTCGTAATAGGGCGGGACGGTGTAGCCGGTGTAGAGGGCCGAATCCATGCGCACGCCGGGCCCGCCCGGGGCATGGTAGCCGGTCACCCGGCCAGGGGAGGGGGCGAGCGTCTTCGGGTTCTCGGCGGTGATCCGGCACTCGATCGCGTGGCCCAAAAAGCGCACGTCGTCCTGGCCGAACGCCAGCCGCTCGCCGGCGGCCACCCGGATCTGCTCGCGGACCAGATCGATGTCGGTGATCAGCTCGGTCACCGGATGCTCCACCTGCAGGCGGGTGTTCATCTCGATGAAGTAGAACTGACCATTCTCGTAGAGGAATTCCAGCGTGCCCACGCCGCGATAGCCGAACTTCGCCATGGCCTTGGCCACCAGCTCGCCGAGCTTGGCCCGATCGGCGGCATCGAGGACCGGGGAGGGCGCCTCCTCGATCACCTTCTGGTGGCGGCGCTGGATCGAGCAGTCGCGCTCGCCCAGGTGCAGGACCTGGCCGTGCGTGTCGCACAGCACCTGGACCTCGATATGGCGGGGTGCGGCCAGATATTTCTCGATATAGACCCGGTCGTCGCCGAAGCCGGCCTTGGCCTCCCCGCGCGCCATGCGCAGCGCATCCAGGAGCTGCGAGCGGTCATGGACCACGGTCATGCCGCGCCCGCCGCCGCCCGAAACCGCCTTGATCAGCACCGGCCAGCCGATCTCCTCGGCTGCGGTCAGCGCTTCCTCGTCGCTGGCGACCGGCCCGTCCGTGCCGGGCACGCAGGGGATGCCCAGCTTCTTCGCGGTGTCCTTGGCGACGATCTTGTCGCCCATCAGCCGGATATGCTCCGGGGTCGGGCCGATGAAGGTGAAGCCGTGCTCCTCGACCATCTGGCAGAAGTCGGCGTTCTCGGACAGGAAGCCGTAGCCCGGATGGATCGCCTCCGCCCCGGTGATCTCGGCGGCCGCCAGGATCGACAGCTTGTTCAGATAGCTCTCGCCGACCTGGGGCGGGCCGATGCACACGCTCTCGTCGGCGAAGCGCACATGCATGGCCGAGGCGTCGGCGGTGGAATGCACCGCCACGGTCTGGATGCTCATCTCGCGGCAGGCCCGCAGGACCCGAAGGGCGATTTCACCGCGATTGGCGATCAGGATCTTCTTGAACAAGCGGCTCACTCCAGGACGAGGAGTGGTTCACCGAATTCCACGGGCGCCGCGTTTTCCACGAACACCCGGACCACCCGCCCGGCCCTGGGCGCCCGGATCGCGTTCATCACCTTCATCGCCTCGATGATGAGCAGGGTCTGGCCTTCCTTCACTTCCGAGCCGACCCCGGCATAGGGCGGGGCGCCGGGCTCGGGCGCCAGGTAGACCGTGCCGACCATGGGCGACTTCACCACGCCCGGGTGGGAAGCGTCCGGCCCGGCGGCCGGGGCGGGTTCGGCCGGTGCCGCCGCCTGGTGGGCCGGCGCCTGCATGTAGACCGGGGCGGTCACGTCCATCGGCGCCATCTGGATCTGGCGCGCGACCCGGACGCGGGTCGTGCCCTGGTTGATCTCGATCTCGGTCAGGCCGGTGCGCTGGAGCAGTTCCGCCAGCTTCTCGATGAAGGAGGTTTCGACGTCGAGCTTGGCCATCAGTGGTCTCGAGCGGCAGCAGGGGACGGGGCGACGAGTTCGGTGGCGGCACGCAGGGCCAGGAGATAGCCGTGCGGTCCGAGCCCGCAGATCACGCCGGTGGCGACGAGGGACACGTAGGAATGGTGCCGGAAGGGCTCGCGGCGGTGCACGTTGGAGAGATGCAGCTCGATCACCGGCTTCTCGGCGGCGGCGAGCGCGTCCATCAGCGCCACGGAGGTGTGGGTGAGCCCGCCCGGATTGATCACGATCGCGTCCGCATTCGTGCGGGCCTCGTGGATCCAGTCGATCAGCACGCCCTCGTGGTTGCTCTGGCGGAAATCGACGGTGATCCCGAGATCGGCGGCTTCGCGCTCGACCATCGCCTGGATTTCCGCCAGCCGGGTATGGCCGTAGATCTCGGGCTGGCGCAGGCCGAGCATGTTGAGGTTCGGTCCGTTGAGGACCAGGATGGTGGGCAAGGTCGGGATCGATCGCGGTTATTGATCGTTGTCGGCCACCGCACGCGACGGCGCTCTGCCACGAGCGGCAGGGGCCACCGTCACGAAGACGCTGACCCGCGGCGAGGGGAGGTAGCACGCGTGCCCGGGCGGGGAAAGAGGCCCGTGCAGGCGAGCAGATGTCGATCGGTTCATGAGCTGGCCGCGGGGCCAGGGCCGCGAGGGGCGGCCCTGAGGCGGTCAACGGCTCGTGTCGACCACCAGCCGGCCGCGCACCCGGCCCGCCACCAGCTCGGCCGCGGCGTCCACGACCTCGTCCAGGCCGATCACCCGGGCCACCCGGTCGAACACGCTCGCATCGAGGTCGCGCGCCAGACGCTGCCAGGCCGCCTGGCGCGGACCGAACGGCACCTGCACCGATTCCACGCCGCACAGGCGCACGCCGCGCAGGATGAAGGGGAACACGGTGGTATGGAGCTCGACCCCGCCGGCATTGCCGACCGCGGCGACGCTGCCGCCGGGTACGATCGTCTTGAGCAGGCCGGCCAGCACCTGGCCGCCCACGCAGTCCACCGCGCCGGCAAAGCGGGCCTTGTCCAGCGGGCCCTTCGCACCCGGCACGAACGGGCTGCGGTCGATCACCTCGGCGGCGCCCAGTTCCTGCAGCCAGCCGGCTTCCGCGGTCTTGCCGGTGGAGGCCACCACCTTGAAGCCGGCCTTGGCCAGCAGCGCCACGGCGATGCTGCCGACCCCGCCGCCGGCCCCGGTCACCACGACCTCGCCGCTGCCAGGGGTGACACCCTGGCGCTCCAGTTCCTGGACGCAAAGGGCAGCGGTGAAGCCCGCCGTGCCGATCGCCATGGCCCGCTTCGCGTCGAGCCCATCCGGCATCGGTACCAGCCAGTCGGCCTTGACCCTGGCGCGCTGGGCCAGGCCGCCGAAATGGCGCTCGCCCACGCCCCAGCCGGTGAGCAGCACCGGGTCGCCCGGCCGGTAGCGCCCGTCCGTGGAGTTCAGCACCCGGCCGGCGAAGTCGATGCCCGGCACGAACGGGAAGCTGCGCACGATCGGTGCGCTGCCGGTGACCGCCAGCGCGTCCTTGTAGTTCAGGGTGGACCATTCGACGGCCACGGTGACTTCGCCCGGCATCAGCCGGCTCTCGTCGAACTCCACCAGGCTCGCCTGGGTGGTGCCGTCCGCCTGTTCCAGCAGAATCGCCCTGAACCGGTCCGTCATCGTCTGCTCCGCTGTTCCGGGGAGCGCCGCCCCGCCGCCTGCGCCGGCCCCGCGATAGCAGCCCGGCGCGGCAGGATTCAACCGGCCGGCACGTCCGCCGGCGGCTCCGCCGCGGGTTCCGGCAGGTCGACCCAGCCCTCGGGGGTCAGCTGCTCCATCGGCCGGAACCGGGCCTTGTAGTCCATCTTGTCGCTGCCGGCGATCCAGTAGCCCAGATAGACATGGCTCAGCCCCTGAGCCCGGGCGCGCTCGATCAGCTGCAGGATGGTCCAGGTGCCGAGCGAGCGGCGCGGCTCGTCCGGCTCGTAGAACTTGTAGACCCCGGACAGGCCGGAACTCAGCCGGTCGGTGAGGCTGACCGCGAGCAGGCGGCCGGAAGGGTCGCGGCCCTCCAGGAGCACGGTCGCCACCGCCCAGTCGCCGACCATGGTCTCGAAGTCGACCCGGGTCATGTTGGCCATGCCGCCATCGCCATGGCGGGCGCTCAGATAGCGGCGGAACAATTGCCAGTGCTCGGTGCTCGGCACCGCCGGCACTTCCTGGACGGTGAGGTCGGCATTGCGGTGGAGCACCTTGCGCTCATTGCGCGAGGGCACGAAGCGATCGACCGGAATACGTACCGGGATGCAGGCATCACAGCCCGGGCAGGCCGGGCGGTACATCAGGTTCTGGCTGCGCCTAAAGCCCGCCTCGCTCAACCGGTCGAAGGTCTCGCGCTCCTGGGGATGGCGGCGCAGCAGGGTGTAGACCCGCCGCTCGGTGCGGCCGTCCAGATAGGGGCAGGGGGCGGCACCGGTCGTGTAGAATTGGCGCAGCACGTTGCGCTGGCGGGGCTGCAGGTCGACGGACAAGCGGTTCTCCAGCGGCTTCCCAAATGAGATGGAGAACCGGCAAGGAATCATCAAGCCGATTATGCGCAATCACCGCGGCCTACCTGGACATCCATCATGGTTGCCAGCGCCGAGGATTGACCGGCCGGCGGCGGACGGGGAGGCTGGGCAGCGGGTCAGGAAGGAGGGGAATGCCGATGCGCAGCGAACGCCGGACCGTCGCCACCGAGGTGGAGGGGCCGATCGAGCTCCACTGGCTGGAGCATGGCGATCCCTCGGCACCGCAGGTGGTGGTCTGTGTCCATGGCCTGACCCGCAACGCCCACGACTTCGACCGGATCGCGGCAGCGATGGCGCGCCGCGGTGCCAGGGTGCTGGCGGTGGACGTGCCGGGCCGGGGCGGCAGTGCCTGGTTGCGCGATCCCGAGCACTATGCCGTCCCGGTCTATGCCGCGATCCTGCGGACCTGGCTGCAGGAGCTGGGCCTGAACGAGGTCGCCTGGCTCGGCACCTCGATGGGCGGGCTGATCGGCATGGTGGTGGCTGCCGGGCCGGACAGCCCGATCGGCCGGCTGGTGCTGAACGACGTGGGCGCGTTCGTGCCGAAGGAGGCGCTCTCGCCGATCGGTGCCTATCTGGGCCTGGACCTGAAATTCGCCGACCTGGAGGCGGTGGAGCGCCATCTGCGCACCATCCACGCCGGGTTCGGCCGGCATCTGGACGACGGCTTCTGGCGCGAGCTGGCCCGCCGCTCCGTGCGGCCGGCCGGGAACGGCCCCGGCTGGCGGATGCATTACGACCCGGCGATCCGGCTGCCCTTCCAGCGCCAGGAGGCCGCCGACATCGATCTGCGCGAGCTCTGGGCGGCGATCTCCTGCCCGACCCTGCTGGTGCGCGGGGCCGAGAGCCCGCTCCTGCCGGCAGCGATCGCCCAGGAGATGACCCGGACGGGGCCGAGAGCGGAACTCGTGACCTTCATGGATTGCGGGCACGCGCCGTCGCTGGCCGAGCCCGAGCAGATCGAGCAGGTGGCGGACTGGCTGTGCGGCCCGGAATCCGGCGAGTGACTGCGCCCGCCCGCCTTCGGTGCCCTAGAACTCCGGCGCCAGCGTGACGGTCAGGCCGTCGAGCTCGGGCTTGAACGGGATCTGGCAGGACAGGCGCGAGTTGTCCTGCACCTGGAAGGCCTCGTCCAGCATGTTGCTCTCGTCGCGGCTCATCTCGGGCAGCTTGGGCAGCCAGTCGGCGGCGACATAGACATGGCAGGTGGCGCAGGCGCAGCAGCCGCCGCAGGCCGCCTCGATCGGCAGGTCGGCCTCGCGCACGATCTCCATGACCGACCAGCCGTCGGTGGCGGTCACGCTATGCTCGACCCCGTCGCGGTCGATGACGAATATTTCGGCCATGAGGGCGTTCCGTTCAGATCAACGTTGATGGGCCGGCCAGGTTCAGTCCGCGACGCCCAGGCGCTTGTGCAGCTCCGAGGACGAGGTCGTGTAACGGAACACCAGCTTCTGGTCGGGCCGGCAGTATTTGTGCGCCTTCTGGCACATCAGTGCCGCCTCGTGGAAGCCCGACAGGATCAGCTTCAGCTTGCCGGGATAGGTGGCGATGTCGCCGATCGCGAAGATCCCCTGCTGCGAGGTCTCGAACGCCTCGGTGTCGACCGTGATCAGGTTGCGCTCCAGGTTCAGGCCCCAGGACGCCAGCGGGCCCAGCTCCATCTTCAGGCCGAAGAAGGCCAGCACCGTGTCGCAGGCGATCCGCTCCTCGCCGCCGCTGGTCTGCTTGAGCGTGACCCCTTCCAGCTGGCCGTCCGTGCCGTGCAGCTCGGCGATCTGGCCGAAATGAAGGGTGGTGGCACCCTCGGCGACCAATGCCCGCATCTTCTCGACCGAATCCGGGGCAGCGCGGAACTCGTCGCGCCGGTGCACCAGGGCGGTGGACGCCGCGATCGGCTGGAGGCTCAGGAGCCAGTCCAGCGCGGAATCGCCACCACCCGCGACCAGCAGGCGCTTGCCGCGGAAATGCTCCATCTTGCGCACGGCATAGTGCAGGCTCCTGCCCTCGAAGGGAGCGGCACCCGGCAGCGGCAGGCGGCGCGGCACGAAGCTGCCGGCACCCGCCGCGATCACGATCACCGGTGCCTCCAGCACGGTGCCGGCCGAGGTGACCAGCCGCCAGTGGCCGTCCTCCAGCCGGGTCAGGCTCTCGGCCTGCTGGCCCAGGTGGAACTCGGGGTGGAAGGGCCTGGCCTGCTCCAGCAGGTTGTTGGTGAGTTCCTCGCCGGTGCAGCGCGGGATCGCCGGGATGTCGTAGATCGGCTTGTCCGGGTAGAGCTCGATGCACTGGCCGCCCGGCTTGTCGAGATTGTCGACCAGATGGCAGCGCAGGCCGAGCAGCCCGGCCTCGAACACCGCGAACAGTCCGGTGGGTCCGGCACCCACGATTACCATGTCGGTACGGATCGGCGCGTCGGTGGCGGGGGCCGCTTGGGGCTCGGTGGCAGACATCGGGATTCCAGGAAGGGACGAGGGTCTGGTCGCTGTCGGCCGCAACCTAGAGAAACCGCGCCCTACGGGGAAGAGCCAGGGCAGCCGGTAGTGCCCAGAGCCCCCGGCACCCGTCCGATGCCGTCCCCGCTCTGGCCATGGCCGGATCTGCGGGAGCCAGGGCATGGCTTGCTGCCCACCGGTGGTTTCATGACATCCTGACCGTCAGGACCCGTTCCGGCACCAGGCAGGCAGGAACGTGGTGCCGCCGCCAGGGATTCAGCGCCGGCGCTGGCCGGAGTAGCCGATCGGCTTGATCGCAGACGGCCGGATCGTGCGGCGCGGGACCGGGCCCGCCTCCGCGGGTGCGCGCTCCTGGCCTGCCGGCTCCGGCCGTGGCCGCGTCGCCGGCGCATCGCTGCCGGGATGCCGGATGTCGGGCCGCCCCGGCTCGGGCTCGCCCGGTCGCTCGCGACCGCCGCTCAGCGCCCGGGCGAACCGGTTGTCCGGACGCGGGGCCGCATCCGCACCGAGAGCACCCGGCCGGCGCAGCCGCTGGCCGGGCACGTCGTCCAAGGGACCGCCCTCCGCCGCAGCCTCGCCATGCCCCGGCAGCCGCGCATCCGGCATCTGCGCACCTGGCTCAGTCATGCCCGGAACCGGCATGCTCGGCCCTGGCGGCAGGTCGGGCACCCCCCGTCCGGCTGGGGACGCAGGCGTGGCCCGTTCCCGCGGCGCGCGGCCAGCGCCGGCGGGCGCCGTACCGGGCGTGGGCGGCAGCGGGCGTGACAATGCCGGATCGGACGAGGGCTGGCGCGACGTGGACAGGGCCGTGGTGTCGAGCGGCGACCGGACGGGGCCAGCGTCGTCCAGATAGGTGATCGGCGGCCGATCGACCTCGTCCAGCCGCGGCCCCTGCACCGCGCTCCGGCCGGCCGGCGGGGCAGTGCCGGCCGGAGCGCGGCCCGCCGGTTCCCGGCCTGCCGTCTCGGCTCGAACATGCGGGGTGGGGCCAGGTACTGCCGGTGCATGCGGCGTGGCGGTGGCAGGCGCAGGGGCGGAGGGGCTGGCAGGTACCTGGGGCGAGGGGGCGGGGACACCCGGCGTCAGAAGGGCTGCCAGCGCCGGGATCGGCTCCGCCGGCCGGCGATGGAAAGGCTGGGTCCGGATCCGCTCGAAGGCCGCCACCTCGGATGCCGCTTCGGCGGCCCATTCCCGCAGCGGCGCCAATTGGGCCATTGCGGCGACGTAGGCGGCACAGGCCGGATCCTGCGGCGGAAGGGCATAGGTGACGAAGCGGGTGACGATCGGTGCGGCGACGGCATCCACGGCGGTGAAGCGGCCGAACAGGAACGGGCCGCTCGCCGCGGCGGGGCCGGTGCGCAGCTCGGCCCAGATCTGCCGGACCCGCTTCAGCTCAGCGGCGACGCCACGCATCAGCCGCCCCGGCGGGCCGAACCGCGCGATCAGATCCATCGGCAGGAAGCGGTACAGCGCGTCCAGCCCGTCCAGCAGCTCGGACGCAACCGAGCGTGCCAGTGCCCGCTCCACCGGGTCGTCGGGCCAGAGCTCGGGATGGCGCTCGGCCAGCCATTCCAGGATCGGCAGCACGCCTGCGACGGTGGCCGCCGGCTCGATCAGCACAGGCAGCCGCCCGTGCGGCGTGAACCGCTCGAGCAGCTCCTCGGTTTCCGGGCGGCCGAGCGGTACCAGCACCTCCTCGAAGCGCAGCCCGACCGTCCGCATCGCCAGCCATGCGGCCAGCGACCCGCCACAGGCGTTGCGGCTGCCGATCACGAGGCGGGTGGTCATGCGGCGCCGGCCGGCTGCATCGCCCCGACCGTCCGGCCATCGAGGGCAGGATGCGGCTGCCCGGTCACGACTGGGGCACGTCCGCGGCAGCCGTCGGCATCTCGCACCACAAGACCTCCTGCCGGTAGGCGGCCAGTACCGTCTGGATCGGCTCGGGCTGGCTGCGGCAGTTCCAGTCCTCCCCGTCGACCACCGCAGCATACCCCAACGCATCGCGCAGTTGCAGCAGTCCCGCCACGTCGGCACGCGGATCGACCCGGCCGTCGCCGTTCAGGTCCTGACCGACCATCAGCGCCGCCAGGCGCGCCTGCAACTCGGCGCTGGCCCTGCGCCGCTCGGCATCGGGCAGGCGTGGATCGGCCAGCTGGTCCAGCAACCGGTCGGTGACCGCGATGTCGAAGCGCAGGCCGGTCATGATCTGGCTCACGCCACGGTACCAGCCGCTCTGCCGCTCGGTCTGGCCGGGGCCGGCCTCAAGGCTGGCTTCCACGAGGTTGAGGGCCTGGGACAGGTCTTGCACGCCCGCCAGTTCCTGCTGGCCGCGTGCCACCAGCAGCGGCCGCAGGAACTGCGCCTCCTGCGGCGTCAGGCCGCCCGGCCCGGCATCACGGGCCAGCCGGATCGCCCGGGCCACCGCGGTCTCGGCGGTCGGCAAGGCGCCGCCGCCGCTCTCGGTGGCCGGATGGCGCGCGAAGATCTGCGCGAACGGTGCCGGGTCCGGTGCTGCCAGCGCCGGCACCGCCTCCGGCACGACCGGTGCCTCCTGTGTCGCGCAGGCCGCCAGCGCCAGGGCCAGCCATGCCGTCCAGCCGCACCGCTTCCGTTCACGGCACCGGTTGCCGTCACCACTGCTCATCGACCACTCCCACTGCCCCGTGGGAGCCGAGCTTGCCCGAAAATCCCTAACGATCTGCTACCTCCGCACGGTTCCCGGCATGGCCCGTGCCCATCAGGCCGCAACCACCGCGGCATCCGCTTCGGTGGCGGTGATCGCGTCGTGCGCCGCGAGCGCCGCCATGTTGAGGATGTCCGAGACCGTGGCGTTCATCGGCACGATCTGGATCGGCCGCTTCAGACCCTGGAGCAGCGGCCCGATCACCGTGCCGCCGCCCAGCTGCTGCAGGAGCTTCGACGCGATGTTCGCCGAATGCAGCGCCGGCATGATCAGCACGTTGGCGGGCCCCTTCAGTCGGCAGAAAGGATAAAGGGCCATCAACTCGGGGTCGAGCGCCACGTCCGCGGCCATTTCGCCATCATACTCGAAATCGACCTGGCGGCGGTCCAGCTCGATCACCGTATCCCGCACCCGTTGCGCCTTGGACACAGGCGGGTTGCCGAAGCTGGAGAAGGAGAGGAGTGCTACCCGCGGCGTGAAGCCCAGCTGGCGGACGACCTTGGCGGTCTGGATGGTGATGTCGGTCAGCACGCGCGTGTCCGGCAGCTCGTGCACGGTCGTGTCCGCGATGAACACGGTCTTGCCGCGCGCCAGCATCATGGTCATGCCGAAGATGCGGTGGCCGGGCTTCGGATCGATCACCCGGAGGATGTCGTCCAGCACGTCGTTGTAGTTGCGGGTGAGCCCGGTCACCATCGCATCGGCGTCGCCCATGGCCACCATGCAGGCGCCGAACACGTTGCGGTCCTGGTTCACCAGCCGCGTGCAGTCGCGATAGAGCAGGCCGTTGCGCTGGGTGCGCTGGTAGAGGAAGTCCGTGTAGGCGCGGTTCTTGTCCGACAGCCGCGCATTGTGGATCTCGATGCCGTCCAGGTTGGACAGGCCGATCTGGGCCATGGTGTTGCGCACCCGGTCCTCGCGGCCGATCAGGATCGGCGTGCCGAGGCCGGTGTCGCGCCAGGCGAGCGCGGCGCGGATGGTCTTCTCCTCCTCGCCCTCGGCGAACACCATGCGCTTGGGCTGCGCCTGGACCCGCTCGAACACGAGCTGGAGGCGGGACGCGGTCGGGTTCAGCCGCGAGCGCAGCTCCTGGCGATAGCGGGCCATCTCGACCGGCTTCCTGGCCACGCCGCTGTCGATCGCCGCCTTGGCCACGGCCAGCGGCACGGTGCTGATCAGGCGCGGATCGAACGGGGTCGGGATCAGATATTCGCGGCCGTACTGGAGCTTGCGGCCGCGATAGGCGGCATGGACCTCGTCCGGCACGTCCTCCCGCGCCAGCGCCGCGATCGCCTCGGCCGCGGCGATCTTCATCGCCTCGTTGATGGTCCGGGCGCGCACGTCGAGCGCACCGCGGAAGATGTAGGGAAACCCTAAGACGTTGTTGACCTGGTTCGGGTAGTCGGAGCGGCCGGTCGCCACGATCACGTCGCCGCGCACGGCGCGCGCATCCTCCGGCGTGATCTCGGGGTCAGGGTTGGCCATGGCGAAGATGATCGGATCCTTGGCCATCGAGCGGATCATGTCGGCCGTGAACGCGCCCTTGGCCGAGAGGCCGAACACCACGTCGGCGCCGCGCATGGCATCCGCGAGCGTCCGGGCGTCGGTCTCGACCGCATGGGCCGACTTCCACTGGTTCATGCCCTCGGTGCGGCCCCGGTAGATCACCCCCTTGGTGTCGCACAGGATGACGTTCTCGCTCGGCAGCCCCATCGACTTCACGAGCTCGGCACAGGCGATCCCGGCGGAGCCGGCGCCGTTGACCACCAGCCGGATGTCGGTGATCGAGCGGCCGGTGAGGTCGAGCGCGTTGATCAGGGCAGCCGCCGCGATGATCGCGGTGCCGTGCTGGTCGTCGTGGAAGATCGGGATGTCGCAGACCTCGCGCAGCCGTTCCTCGATGATGAAGCACTCGGGTGCCCGGATGTCCTCCAGGTTCACCCCGCCGAAGGTGGGGGCCGCGATCTGGACACATTTGACGAACTCGTCGACGTCGCGCGTGTCGAGCTCCAGGTCGATGCTGTCGATGTCGGCGAAGCGCTTGAACAGGACCGCCTTGCCTTCCATCACCGGCTTGCCGGCCAGCGCCCCAAGGTCGCCCAGGCCCAGCACGGCGGTGCCGTTGGACACGACCGCGACCAGGTTCGCCTTGGCGGTGTAGAGATAGGCGGCCGCGGGATCCTTCTGGATTTCCAGGCAGGGCACCGCCACGCCCGGCGAGTAGGCCAGGCTCAGGTCGCGCGCGGTGGTGAGCGGCTTGGTCGGCGTGATCTCGATCTTGCCGGGCCGGCCGCGCGCATGGAGATCCAGGGCCTCTTCCGCCGTGACGCTCATGCCGCCTTCGCCAGCGGTCGTCGTGCCACGCTCGCCCTTGCGCTCTTCCATTGCCATCCCCTAGCGCCGCTGATCCGGGGGCTGGCCGACAGCGGTTGCCTGGTGTCGACCGGCCCTCCCGTCCGAGTTGCCACGGGCCGGCACGGCAGGACAAGGGCGCGCGCTGCCGGGCCGGCCATCCAGAGCGATCTTGCGGCGGCCGGGCCCGTGCCTAACTGATCATCGAGACGAGCCTGTGGTTACCGGATGGGCCTGGAGCTGAGCATGGCGACCTTGCGCACCTTTCTGCTGCTGGCGGCGATGACCGCCCTGTTCCTGGTCGTGGGCTATGCGATCGGCGGCGGCACGGGGGCGGTGATCGCGCTGGTGATGGCGGCCGGAACCAACCTGTTCGCCTGGTGGGGCTCGGCCGACATGGTGCTGCGCATGTACCGGGCCCAGCCGGTGACGCCGATGGCCGCACCGGAACTGTACCGGCTCGTGGCGGAACTCGCCGGCCGGGCCGGCCTGCCGGTGCCCAAGGTCTACCTGATCGAGAGCGACCAGCCCAACGCGTTCGCCACCGGGCGCGACCCGGACCATGCGGCGGTCGCGGTGACCCGGGGGCTGATGCAGGCCATGTCGCGCGAGGAGCTGGCCGGCGTGATCGCGCACGAGCTGGCGCACATCAAGCATCGCGACACGCTGACCATGGCGGTGGCGGCCACACTTGCCGGTGCCATCGGCTTTCTCGCCCAGTTCGGCCTGTTCTTCGGCGGCAGCCGGGACCGGGACAATCCCCTGGGCGGCATCGGCCTCCTGCTGGCGATGATCGTGGCGCCGCTGGCGGCGATGCTGGTGCAGATGGCGATCAGCCGGGGCCGCGAGTTCGAGGCGGACCGCGAGGGTGCGGCCATCTGCGGCAATCCCCGGGCACTGGCCAGCGCGCTCCAGCGGATCGAGCAGATCGCCACCGGAACCTATGTCGGTGCGGCAGAGCGCAATCCGGCCACGGCGCACCTGTTCATCATCAACCCGCTGCATGGCGGCGCCCTGGCCGGCATGTTCCGGACCCACCCGCCGACCGCGGAACGGATCCGGCGGCTGCTGGCGCTGGGTGGTGCCGGCCGTGCCGGGACGGCCGGCTTTGCCGCCCGCCCGGCGGCCGGCCCCAGGCCGGGCGGGCCTTGGGGACGCCGGGCCGGGCCCTGGGGGTAACCGAGGAAGAAGGACGAGGGGAACGGGCTGGCGTGAGACGGCAGCGCGTTCAGCCGCGGCCGTCGCCCGGGGCGCTGGGTGCGCGCTTGAGCGGCAGCGGCAGGCCCGGCTCGCCGGCCACGTCCGGTTCCAGGTAGAGCGCATTGTCCACGATCGTGCCGAGCAGCGGCACGTCGCTGACCAGCGCCTCCTTCTTCTCCAGGCGGACCACCCCGTCGTTAGAGGTCCAGACCCATTCGCTGAGGCCGGCGGCGCTGACCGAGGTCGCGGTGCCATCGGCCCGGAACTGGATCGTCCCGGCGGCGGTCTGGACGATCCGGTCGACCTCCGCGCGCATCGCCTGCTCGGCCTGGGCCCTGGCGTCGGCCGGCAGGTTCTGGAATCGCTCGGCCATCACCGCATCCACATCCGAGCGCAGCGCCACCTCGTCCAGTACCCAGGTGCCCAGCAGCGAAGCCTCGGCGCGGGCCGGGGCCGCGAGCCCGATACATAGCGCCAGGAGCAGGGCGTGGACGGGCAGGCGGCGGCGCCGGCCGGACATCACCGGGCCGGCACCAGCACGAAGGTCATGTCGGCGAACGGGGCCTGGGCCGGATCGTTGCGGTCGACCTGGAAGTCCAGGGCGATGCGGTCCTCCTGCACCTCGCCGGTCAGGTCGGGCGTGTCCGGATCATCGTCCACCACGATCAGCCGGTCGCCCTCCATCCGCCACGTGCCCTGATCGGGTCCGTCCTCCTCGGGATCGGTGATGACCACCTTGCCATCCGGGCGGAACTCGAAGGTGGCGGCGAGGCTGGAGGACATCTCGTCGCGCATGGCGTCGCGCTGCCCGACCATGCTGGCACGGGCCGCGTCCCGCTGGTCCGCAGGCACCGCCTGCAGCATGGCCTCGATCAGCCGGTCGAGGGTCTGGTCGAGCGACGCCTCGTCCAGGCGCCAGATGCCTACCGGGCTCGGTGCCGCCAGGGCCGGCGGGACCAGGAGCAGGCAGACGATCAGGATCAGGATACGCAACCCGATTCTCCCGGCAACAGTCGGTGAACGGGATTGTCACATGTGGATCGGCTTGGCAAACGCGGCGAGGGCCGCCTCCTTGATCGCCTCTTCCAGGGTCGGGTGCGGGTGGCTGGTGCGGGCCAGGTCCTCCGCACTGGCGCCGAACTCCATGGCGACCGTCACCTCGTTGATCATGGTGCCGGCATCGGCCGCGATCATGTGGCAGCCCAGGATCTTGTCGGTGCCGGCCTCGGTCAGGAGCTTGACGAAGCCGTCGGTCTTGCCGACGGCGCGGCCGCGCGAGTTGGCCATCATCGAGAACTTGCCGACCTTGTACTCGACGCCGGTGGCCTTGAGCTGCTCCTCGGTCTGGCCGAGCGCTGCCACCTCGGGGTCGGTGTACACGACGCCGGGGATCAGGTTGTAGTCGATGTGCGGCTTCTGCCCGGCCAGGATCTCGGCGACCGCGACCCCTTCCTCCTCGGCCTTGTGCGCCAGCATCGGCCCGCGGATCACGTCGCCGATCGCATAGATGCCGGGCACGTTGGTGCCGAAATCGTCGCGGGTGGCGATGCGCTGGCGCTCGTCCAGCGCCACGCCGGCAGCGTCCAGGC
Source organism: Geminicoccus sp. (assembly GCF_035556675.1). Lineage (GTDB taxonomy): Bacteria > Pseudomonadota > Alphaproteobacteria > Geminicoccales > Geminicoccaceae > Geminicoccus. The sequence goes on from NZ_DATMFZ010000166.1 coordinate 40,561, forward strand.
CCAGCCCCTCCGTGTAGGGGCGCCGGCCGATCGAGACGAGCACCACGTCGCACTCGATCACCTCGGGCTCCCCGCCCTTGGCCGGCTCGACCTGGACCTTGAGCAGGTCGCCCGAGCTGTCGACGCCCGTCACCTTGGTGCCGAGCTTGAAGGTCATGCCCTGCCGGGTGAGCAGGCGCTGGAAGGTCTTGCTCACCTCGCCGTCCATGCCGGGGGTGATCCGGTCCAGGAACTCGACCACGGTCACCTTGGCGCCCAGGCGCCGCCAGACCGTGCCCAGCTCCAGGCCGATATAGCCGCCGCCGATCACCACCAGGTGCTCGGGCACCTTGTCCAGGTCGAGGGCACCCGTGGAGGAGACGATCCGCTCCTCGTCGATGGTGACACCCGGCAACGGCATGACGTCGGAGCCGGTGGCCAGGATGATGTTCTTGGCCGCGACCTGCTGGCTGCCGCCGGCGTTCAGCGCCACCTCCATGGCGTTGGCGCCGGTGAGGCGGGCATTGCCCTGGATGTAGTCGACCTTGTTCTTCTTGAAGAGGCCCTCGATGCCCTTGGTCAGGCCGTCGACCACGTCGTCCTTGTTGTCGAGCATGGCGCCGAGGTCGAGGTCGACGCCCTTGGCGCGGATGCCGATCTTCTCGAAATGGGAGCGCGCCTCCTCGTAGAGATGCGAGGTATGCAGGAGCGCCTTGGAGGGGATGCAGCCGATGTTCAGGCAGGTGCCGCCCAGCCGGCCGCGCTTTTCCACGCAGGCGACCTTCATGCCGAGCTGGGCCGCCTTGATCGCGCCGACATAGCCGCCGGGCCCGCCGCCCACCACCACGACGTCGTACGGCTCGCTCATCCTGTCCCTCCCGCAGCCCCAGAGAAAGCGAAGGGGCCGGCCCGATTACACTGCACGTTGGATGGGTTCTGGCACCCGTTGCCGGGCCGCGGCACGCTGCCCCGCCGCCGGTGGCGGCAGGGCCGGCCGCGGCCCCTGCCGGCTCACGCCTCGATCAGCAGACGCTGCGGATCCTCGATGGTCTCCTTGACCCGGACCAGGAAGCTCACCGCCTCGCGGCCGTCGATGATCCGGTGATCATAGCTGAGTGCCGTGTACATCATCGGCCGGGCCTCGATCCGGCCGCCCGGCAGGACCATGGGCCGCTCCTGGATCTTGTGCATGCCCAGGATGCCCACCTGCGGCGGGTTCAGGATCGGCGTGCTCATCAGCGAGCCGAAGATGCCGCCATTGGTGATCGTGAAGGTGCCGCCGTTCAGCTCTTCCATGCTGAGCTTGCCGTCGCGGGCGCGCTTGCCGAGGTCGGCGATCTTCTTCTCGATGTCGGCCAGCGAGGCGGCGTCGGCATCACGCAGCACCGGCACCACCAGGCCCTGCTCGGTCGAGACCGCCACGCCGATATCGTAATAGTGCTTGTAGACGACCTCATCGCCGTCGATCTCGGCGTTGACCGAGGGGTAGACCTTCAGCGCGTCGATCACCGCCTTCACGAAGAACGACATGAAGCCGAGCTTGATGCCGTGCTTCTTCTGGAAGGCCTCCTGGTATTTCGAGCGCAGCGCCATGACCGCGCTCATGTCGACCTCGTTGAAGGTCGTGAGCATGGCGGCGGTGTTCTGCGCCTCCTTCAGGCGCTCGGCGATCCGCTTGCGCAGCCGGGTCATGCGGACCCGCTCCTCGCGCGCGGAACGCTGCACCGGTGCGGCGGGCGCCTGGGGAGCGGGCGCCTGAGCGGCAGGGGCCGGTGCAGCCGCCGCCTTCTGCACGTCGGCCTTGGTGACGTTGCCCTTGGGGCCGGTGCCGGGCACGCTGGCGAGGTCGATGCCCGCCTCGCCGGCGAGCTTGCGGGCGGCCGGGCCAGCCTGGTCCGCACCTCCGCCCGCTTCATGGGCCGCCGGGCTTTCCACCGGCGTCGCCGGCTTGGCGATCCCGCCGGCCGCACCCTCCTGCGGTGCCGGCTGCTTGGCCTCGATCACCGGCGCTGCCGCCTGGCCATTGCCGGCGGACGCTCCCTCGTGGATCGAGCCCAGCACCGCATCGACCGCGACGTCGGTTCCCTCGGCAGCGCTGATCTCGGCAATGACGCCGGCTACCGGGGAGGGGACCTCGAGGTTGACCTTGTCGGTCTCCAGCTCGACCAGCGGCTCGTCCACCGCCACGCTGTCGCCGACCTTCTTCAGCCACTTCGCGACCGTGGCCTCACTCACGGATTCGCCGAGCTTCGGCACCCGGATCTCGACGCTCATCGCATTCCCTCTCGTCCCCACCAACCCACATCGCGGGCCGGGCCTGCGCGCCCAAAACCCGCGGGCATCATCCGCGCCGTCCGCGACACCTCAGCCGAGCAGCGCTTCGGACACCAGAGCCTTCTGCTCGCGCTCGTGCTGCGACAAGGAGCCGGTCGCCGGCGAGGCGGACGGCTTGCGGCCGGCATAGGCCAGGCGCCGCTGCGGCACGCCCAGGCTTTCCATCAGGTTCTCGATCCTGGGCATCACGAAGAACCAGGCACCCATGTTGCGCGATTCCTCCTGGCACCAGACGAACTTGGCGCTGGTCGGATAGCGGCTGAGCTCGCGCAGCACCGCATCTTCCGGGAAGGGCGCCAGCTGCTCCAGGCGGACCAGGGCCACCTTGTCGGTCAGGCCCAGCTCCTCACGCTGCGCTTCCAGGTCGTAGTACACCTTGCCCGAGCACAGGACCACGCGCTCGACCGCCTGGTCGACCTCGGAGGGCGGACGGTCGTACATGACCCGGTGGAAGGTCGTGTTCTGGCCCATGTCCTCCAGCGTGCTGACGCAGCGCTTGTGGCGCAGCAGCGACTTCGGCCCCATCAGCACGAGCGGCTTGCGGAAGTCGCGGCAGAGCTGGCGGCGCAGCACGTGGAAATGGTTGGCCGGCGTGGTCACGTTGACCACCTGCATGTTGTCCTCGGCGAACAGCTGCAGGAAGCGCTCCAGGCGCGCCGAGCTGTGCTCGGGCCCCTGGCCCTCCATGCCGTGCGGTAGCATCACGACCAGGCCGGACATGCGCAGCCACTTGCTTTCCGCGGACGCGATGAACTGGTCGAAATAGACCTGAGCACCGTTGGCGAAGTCGCCGAACTGCGCCTCCCACAAGGTCAGGCAGTTCGGGTCGGACAGCGAGTAGCCATACTCGAAGCCGAGCACGCCTTCCTCGGACAGGAAGCTGTCGACCACCTCGAACCGCGCCTGGTCCGGCTGGAGATTGTCCAGCGGCACATAGCGTTCCTCGCTGGTCTGGTCGTAGATCGCGGCGTGGCGCTGGCTGAACGTGCCGCGGCCGACGTCCTGGCCGGACAGCCGCACCGGGAAGCCCTCGACCAGCAGCGAGGCGAAGGCCAGATGCTCCGCCGTCGCCCAGTCGATGCCGTGGCCGCTCTCGATCGCCTTGCGCCTGGCACCGATCACCCGGTTCAGGCGGGGATGCACGTTGAGCGTCTCGGGCAGGCCGGTGAAGCGCAGGCCGAGATCGCGCAGGCGGTCCACCGGTACGCCGGTCTTGCCGCGCTCATAGGCTTCCGGTGCCTTGCGCAGCCCTTTCCAGGCCCCTTCCAGCCAGTCGGCCTTGTTGGACTTGTAGGTCCTGGCCGCCTCGTGCGCCCCTTCCAGCTGCTTTTGGAAGGTCTCCAGGATCGCCTGCGCCTCGTCGGCGGCGACGACCTGCTCCTCCTCGAGCTGTCGGGCGAAGATCTGCCTGGTGGTCGGGTGGGTGGCGATGCTGCGGTACATCAGCGGCTGGGTGAAGGCCGGCTCGTCGCCCTCGTTGTGGCCGTGGCGCCGGTAGCACCACAGGTCGATCACCACGTCCTTCTTGAACTTCTGCCGGAATTCCGCGGCCAGATGCGCCACCTGGCAGACCGCCACCGGGTCGTCGCCGTTGACGTGGAAGATCGGCGCCTGGATGCCGCGCGCCACGTCCGAGGGATAGGGCGAGGTCCGGGCATAGGCCGGGCTGGTGGTGAAGCCGATCTGGTTGTTGATGATCAGGTGGATGGTGCCGCCGGTGCGGAAGCCCTTGAGCTCGGACATCTCCAGGCATTCATGGACCACGCCCTGGCCGGCGAACGCGGCGTCGCCATGCATCAGGATGCCCATGACCCGCGAGCGCTCGGTATCGCCGATCAGCCGCTGCTTGGCGCGCACCTTGCCGATCACCACCGGATCGACCGCCTCCAGGTGCGACGGGTTCGGGGTGAGCGACAGGTGCACCGACCTGCCTTCCTCGAACAAACGGTCGGTGGAGGTGCCCAGATGGTACTTGACGTCGCCCGAGCCCAGCACCTCGTCGATCGCCGGCTGGCCCTGGAACTCGGAGAAGATCGCCGTGTAGGGCTTGCCCATCACGTTGGCGAGCACGTTGAGCCGGCCGCGATGCGGCATGCCCAGCACGATCTCCTCCACGCCGAGCTGGGCGGAGGTGCGGATGATCGCCTCGAGCGCCGGGATGGTCGCCTCGCCGCCGTCCAGGCCGAAGCGCTTGGTGCCCGGGAACTTGACGTGGAGGAACTGCTCGAAGCCCTCGGCGACGGTGAGCTGCTCCAGGAGCTCGCGCCGGTCGACCGGCGAGCCGTCCAGGATGCCGCCGGGTGCCTCGATCCGCTCCTGGATCCAGGCCTTCTGCTCGGGGTCCTGGATATGGAGGAACTCGATGCCGATCTTGCCGGCGTAGGTGCGGCGCAGGATCTCCAGGATCTCGCGCAGGGTCGCCTGCTCGCGGCCCAGCACCATGCCCAGGAAGAAGGTGCGGTCGAGATCGGCCTCGGTGAAGCCGTAGGTCTTGGGGTCGAGCTCGGCATGCTGGGCCCGGCGGCTGAGCCCCAGCGGGTCGAGATCGGCCTGGAGATGGCCGCGCACCCGGTAGGCGCGGATCAGCATGATCACGCGCAGATGATCGTGGATCAGCGCCCGGGTGGCGGGATCGTCCAGGGACGGATGGTCGAGGTTGGCCGGCACGCCATAGGTCCGGGGCGCCACGGCCCGCGGCGCCAGCGCGGCCTTGGCCTGCCGGTAGAGAGCCGAGGTCTCGGCACCCAGATCGTCGAAATAGCTGCGCCAGGACGGATCGATCGAGGTCGGATCGGTCAGATACCGCCCGTACAGCTCCTCGATGAACGACCCGTTCCCGCCATACAGGAACGAGGTCTGCTCGAGTTCCTGACGCTTCGCCATCTTCCGTTCCCCGGGAAACCGCAGGAAGCGGCCGCTTCCGCCTCCTGCCCGTTCCTGTTCCTACCGTCCAGAGGTTGACAAGCCGTTTAGGCCTTGCCGCCCATCGCAGCGAGCATGGCCTGGCCGAGTGCTGCCGGATGGTCGGCGATCGTGATCCCGGCGGCACGCATCGCCGCGAGCTTGCTCTCGGCATCGCCCTTGCCACCGGAGATGATGGCGCCGGCATGGCCCATCCGCCGGCCGGGCGGTGCGGTCCGCCCGGCGATGAAGCCGACGATCGGCTTGGTGCAGCCGGACTGCTTCCAGTACTCGGCCGCATCCTCCTCGGCACTGCCGCCGATCTCGCCGATCATGATGACGCCCTCGGTCGCATCGTCCTGGATGAACATCTCCAGGACGTCGATGAACTCGGTGCCCTTGACCGGATCGCCGCCAATGCCGACGCAGCTGGTCTGGCCGAGCCCGGCAGCGGTCGTCTGGGCCACCGCCTCATAGGTGAGGGTGCCGGAGCGGGAAACAATACCGATCTTGCCCGGCATGTGGATGTGGCCGGGCATGATGCCGATCTTGCACTGGCCAGGCGTGATCACGCCCGGGCAGTTCGGGCCGATCAGGCGCGAGGCGGAGCCGGCCAGCGCCCGCTTGACCTTGACCATGTCCATCACCGGGATGCCCTCGGTGATGCACACCACCAGCGGCACCTCGGCGTCGATCGCCTCCAGGATCGCGTCCGCCGCGAACGGGGCGGGGACGTAGATCACCGAGGCGTCGCAGCCGGTCTTCTCCCGGGCTTCGCGCACCGTGTCGAACACCGGCAGGCCCAGATGGGTCTCGCCGCCCTTACCGGGGGTGACGCCGCCGACCATCTGCGTGCCGTAGGCGATCGCCTGCTCGGAATGGAAGGTGCCCTGCGCGCCGGTGAAGCCCTGACAGATCACCTTGGTGTTGGAATCGACCAGGACCGGCATCAGTGGGTGCTCCGCACGGCGTTGACGATCTTCTGCGCGGCGTCGGCCAGATCGTCGGCAGGGGTGATGGGCAGGCCCGATTCGGCGAGGATCTTCTTGCCGAGCTCGACATTGGTGCCCTCGAGGCGCACCACCAGCGGCACGGTGAGATTCACCTCCCGCGCCGCGGCGACCACGCCCTCGGCGATCACGTCGCAGCGCATGATCCCGCCGAAGATGTTGACCAGCACGCCTTCCACGTTGGGATCGGAGAGCAGCAGCTTGAAGGCCGCGGTCACCCGCTCCTTGGTGGCCCCGCCGCCCACGTCCAGGAAGTTGGCCGGCTCGCCGCCGAACAGCTTGATGATGTCCATGGTCGCCATGGCCAGGCCGGCGCCGTTGACCATGCAGGCGATGTTGCCGTCGAGCTTGATGTAGTTCAGCTCGTGCTTGGAGGCCTCGATCTCCTGCGGGTCCTCCTCGTCCAGGTCGCGCAGCTCGACCACCTTGGCCTGGCGGTAGAGCGCGTTGCTGTCGAAGTTCATCTTGGCGTCGAGCGCCACGAGATCGCCGCCCTCGGTCACCACCAGCGGGTTGATCTCGACCTGGCTCGCGTCCTTCTGGACCATGCAGTCGTAGATGCCGCGCATGAAGGCCACCGCCTTGGACACTTCCTTGCCCTTCAGGCCCAGGCCGAAGGCGATCTGCCGGCCGTGGAAGGGCTGGAAGCCGGTGGCCGGGTCGATCGCGACCTTCAGGATCTTCTCCGGCGAATGCTCGGCGACCTCCTCGATCTCCACGCCGCCTTCGGTGGAGGCCATGATCACCACGCGCGAGGTGGCGCGGTCCACCACCGCGCTCAGGTAGAGCTCGCGGGCGATCCGGCAGCCGTCCTCGATATAGACGCGCTTGACCACCCGGCCGGCCGGGCCGGTCTGGTGGGTCACCAGGGTCATGCCGAGCATGTCCTTGGCGAGCTGCTTCACCTCCTCGACCGACTTGGCGAGCTTGACGCCGCCGCCCTTGCCGCGGCCACCGGCATGGATCTGCGCCTTGACGACCCAGACCGGGCCGCCCAGTTCGCGCGCAGCACTCTCCGCCTCGGTGGCGGTGTAGGCGACCTTGCCCTTCAGCACGGTCACGCCGTACTCGGCCAGGAGCTGCTTGGCCTGGTATTCGTGGATGTTCATCGCTCGTCCTTCAGAGCTTGACGGCCGCGCAGAGCTTCTTCACCGCGTCCACGCTCTTGTCGAACTGCGCCTTCTCCCCGGCGTCCAGCTCGATCTCGACGACCTTCTCGACGCCATTGGCGCCGATGATGACCGGCACGCCGACATAGAGATCGTTCACGCCGTACTCGCCCGTCAGGTGCGCGGCACAGGGCAGGAGGCGGCGCTGGTCCTTCAGATAGCTCTCCGCCATCTGGATGGCCGAGGCGGCCGGGGCATAGAAGGCGGAGCCGGTCTTGAGCAGGCCCACGATCTCGGCACCGCCGTCGCGGGTCCGCTGGACGATCGCGTCGAGCTTCTCCTGGGTGGTCCAGCCGAGCTTGACCAAGTCGGGCAGCGGGATGCCGCCCACGGTGGAATAGCGGACCAGCGGGACCATGGTGTCGCCGTGGCCGCCCAGCACGAAGGCGGTGACGTCCTCGGGCGAGACCTTGAACTCCTCGGCCAGGAAGTGGCGAAAGCGCGCGCTGTCCAGGACGCCGGCCATGCCCACCACCTTCTGGGGAGCCAGGCCGGTAACCTTCTGCATCACCCAGACCATCGCATCGAGCGGATTGGTGATGACGATCACGAAGGCGTTCGGGCAGTGGGTCTTGATCGCTTCGCCGACCTGCTTGATCACGCCGGCATTGATGGCGATCAGGTCGTCGCGGCTCATGCCGGGCTTGCGCGGGATCCCGGCGGTGACGATCACCACGTCGGAGCCGGCGATCGCCGCATAGTCGTTGCTGCCGGACAGAGCCGCATTATAGCCCTCGACGGGGCCGCTCTGCGCCAGGTCCAGCGCCTTGCCGGCCGGCACGCCCTCGGCGATGTCGAACAGGACGACGTCGCCCAACTCCTTCTGCGCGGCGAGCAGGGCGAGCGTGCCGCCGATCTGCCCCGCACCGATGAGTGCGATCTTCTTGCGCGCCATTCCGGAACTCTTCCCTCGTTGCACTCTGTCCGTCGGCCGGAAGCCGGCGCCCTTCTAGGCCGGCGTGACGGACGCGGCAATCCGCACCTCGCCGTGCAGCGTGACAAGTCGTTCCCGAAAAGCCCGGCCCGGCGGCGATCAGGCACCGCGCCGGGCCGGCGCGGCCGCTAGCCGACTGCCGTGTCCGGCCGGCGCGTCACCACGATCTGGTCGATGTCGAGCGTGCCGGTCTCGATCTGCTCCACGATGCCGACCGGGTTGAGCAGGCGGAAGATCGCGGTGGAGCTGCGGGCACCACCGTCGCCGTCCAGGTCGACCCGGACCTGCACGTCGTTCTTGCCACCGATGCCGTCCAGGTCGGCCGTCTGGAACTGCAGCCACTTGCCGGCCTGGGCGGGATTGTAGCCGCTGCCCTGCAGGAGGTCGCTCAGCAGCAGCCGGTCACCTTCCCCGGCGTTGAAGTCGTGGATCGTGTCGAGCCGCTCGGTCAGGCTGCCGATCCGGAACAGGTCGGCGCCGGCCCCGCCATACAGCGCATCCTGGCCTGGCCCGCCGTTCAGGAGGTCGTCGCCGGCACCACCGGCGATGAGGTCGTTGCCCTGGCCACCGTCCAGCACGTCGTTGCCGGCCCCGCCGAAGAGCCGGTCGTCGCCGCCGCGCCCGCTGATCAGGTCGTCCTGGTTCGTCCCGTTCAGCACGTCGGCGCCGTCGGTGCCACGGGTCAGGGTGTTCTCCAGCACGACCTGCATGACCGCCGGTTGGCTGGTCAGGCCCTCCTCGTCGGTCACGGTGAACGAGAACTCCCGGGTCCCCGCGCCCACCGTGCCGCTGGTGTTGACGTAGCGCACCGCGTTCAGCGCCAGATGGTAGTTCTCGAAGCTGTCCATGCCGATGAAGCGGATCTGGTTGCTGCCATCCTGCACGTAGCTGATCGAGGTCCCGTCGATCACCCCGTCCTGGTTGGCATCCGCACCCTCGGCGATGCCGAGCCGGTCGCCGCCCCGCTGGCCGGTCTCGATGCGCACCCGGGCACCGCTGGCCATGGCACTGTCGTCGACGATACTCGCCTCGTTGCCGACATCGGTACCCGATGCGCTCTCCCGGTAGGTCGGGCCGAAATGCACCTGGAAGGTGTTGTCGTTGAAGTCGAAGTCCGCGCCGCGGTTGGCCGGGGTCTGGTCCTCGAAGCTGATGGTCAGATCACCCTCGTCGCCGGTCAGGCCGGACACGACCTGGGTCCGTCCGAACGGGTTCAGCAGGTTCTCAGGGGTGGTCGGGTCCGCGTCGGCGGTGTGGAACACGAGGCCCTGGACGACCGTCTCGGTGCCGTTCTCGGCGATGTGCACCAGCACGGGCGGCTGGCCGTCGCCGATCTTGGCGGCCTGCCCGGTGACCGGATTACGGAACTCCAGCCGGCCGCTCTCGAACAGGTCGGGATTGAGGGTGAAGCCCTTCTGCACCAGGAAGAAGCCGATCTGGGTGCCGGCCGGCACGGTGCCCAGCGCGAAGCTCGACTGGCCAGGGGTCAGCGGGCCCTTGCCGTCCTGCAGCTTGGGCTGGTCCGGGTCGAAGACGTCGCTGTTGACCTGCGGGAAGGCGACGCGGACGTCCTGGAAGCTGCCGTCGGTGCCGATGAAGTAGACGCCCAGGCTGTTTTGGAACTGGGACACCTCGTCCTTGAAGACGATGGTGACCGTGCGGTCCACGTCCAGCGTGAGGTTCGCCGGGTCGATGCCGAGATAGTCGGCGAAGTCGAACGCCTGCCCTTCCCGGAACTCGCCCAGCGCGTCGCCCGTCGACAGCTTGATACCGTCGGAGAGTTCGCCGATCCGGCCGATCAGCAGAGGCCGCACCGACAGGGTCGGCGCCTGATTCTCCTCTACCGGCGGTGGCGGTGGCGGCGGTGACGCAGGGGGCGGTGGCGAGGGCGGTGGCGGCGGTGAGACCGGCGGGGACGGCGGAGGCGGCGAGGGTGGCGGCGGTGCCGGCGGTGGCGGCGGTGGCGAGACCGGATCCGAGGCCGCCACACCGGTCAGCGCACCCCGCGGCTCGATCTCGCGAAAGCCGAACGTCAGCGCGGTCGGACCGAGCGGACCCGTGGCCTCGGCACCGGGCCCGATGCCCTCCGGGCCGTAGAAGGTATAGATCCCGCCGCCGGCATCGGCCGGCCCGGTGGCCTGCGGGCCGCCGTCCTCGCCGGCTGCCGGCTCGATGTTGGCGAGCTGCTGGGAACTCGCCAGCAGGGTGTCGGCGGCGACGAACGGGCCGTGGAGCACCGAGATGGCCGGCGCCGCCTCGCCTTCGCCCCGCGGCGCGAAGAAGTCGACCAGCACGAGCACGCCGCCATCGGCCAGCGTGATCACCAGGTCCTGCCCGTCCGGGGCATAGGTGGCGGTCTGCGGGTCGAAGCCTTCGTCGGGAAGCGCGTAGCGCTGGCCGGCCTGGACCAGGAAGGTGCTGCGCTCGCCGGGCTGCGGCACCGGCACGGTGATCACCTCGCCGCCGACCGCGGCGGCCGCGACCGCGGCGGCATCGGCGCCGGAGGACGGGGGCTGCGAACCGGGCGCGGCCGGATCGGCGCCCGGCGCGGCCGGGTCGGAGGGAGGAGCGCTCGCGCTCTCCTGATCCACCGCCTCGGTCATGGCCGGGGCATCCTCGGCGGCGGCCGCCTCGGCCGCGGCACCGGTGCGCGCGGCGTCGGCCGGCACCTCGCCGCCCGCCCCGGCGACAGCACCGGCATCGCCGACCGGGCCGGGATCATCCGTCGTGCCGGGATCGGCTTGGGCGAACAGCGTGCCGGTATCGATGCCGTCGTCGGCGGAGTCCGGCCCGGCCCGGCCGACATCATCGACGCCGGCGACGCCGTCCGCGTCACGCTGCAGATCTGTCACCCGCTATCCCCACCCTGTTCGGCCGTGCCGGCCGGGCCACAGGCCAAGCCCTACCGCCCCGTGGGCGGGACCGGCACGATTTTTCCTGAAACCGCTTAACCGAAGGCTAACCTATCTGGCCGCTATATCGCCCTCAACCGCATTCAAATAGCCGCGCGAGTACCATAGTATGTCTGTTCCGTCCGCTACCCCTGCACAGACTGCGATGATCCGCAAGACCATGCGCATCGGCCAAGTGCGTACCTCGATCAAGCTGGAGCCCGATTTCTGGGCGTATCTCAAGGACGTGTCCGCCCAGCGGCGCATCCGTCTCTCGGCGCTGGTCAACGAGGTGGCCAATGCCGCCCCCGAGCGCACCAACCTGGCTTCGACGCTGCGCACCTTCTCGCTGGTCCATGCCCAGCTGCGCACCCAGGCGCTGCACCGGGACCTGGACCGGCTGATGGTGGCCGGCAACAACCAGGACCTGCTCAAGGTCATGGAGACCTGCCCGCTGCCGACCGTGATCCTCAACGCCGAGCGGCAGATCCGTCAGGTCAACCGTGCCCTGGTCACCTGGCTGAACCTGGACCCCAAGGCCACGATCGGTCAGCGCCTCGACAACGTCATGATCCTGCGTGCGCCGAACCTGAAGGAGATGTGGGCCCAGCTGTCCACGGGGGTGAGCCAGCGCGGCAGCTTCAGCGCCACCTATGTCAGCCCGGGCCGGGTCCGTACCGCACAGGCCCTGGCGGTCGCCCTCTCGCCTCTGGGCGAGGGCCAGCCGCGCGGCTCGATCGTGCTGTTCGAGACCCTGTCCGGCCGCAACTGACTCTGCCGGGCCTGGCCGGAATGACCGTCAGGCATGGCCAAGAGGTGGTGTGGGCCGGTCGGCGGGCGCTGCGAATCCGGGCGGATCACCGGAATTGGCGCCGGACGTCCAGCGGACGGGATGTCCGGTACTGGCCGAGCGTTGGCCGCTGCCAGCCGGTACCTGCCGATCCGGGTACATAGCGCGGTGCGGCTGAAGGCGTGGGCGGAACCGCTCGAGGCGGCCCTGGCCGATCCGGGGCGGCGGGCCCGATCGGCTGGTCTGGGTTGCCGAACCGCGATGCCCCGCCAAAGACGGGCACGAGGGGCCGCAGAACCGTCTTCCGGGGGCCGCAGAACCGTACGGCTGGTCGGGGAGCGACGATCAGCGGACGGCGATCTGCGGCCGACCTGCAATCAGGCAGAAATCAGCATCCGGCGATCCATTGCCTTGGCCGGACGGCATGGGCGTCGGCTGGCGCGCGGGCCGCGACCGGCGGTTCAACTCTTGGGCGCGCGCTTGCTCAGGATCCGCTGGAGCGTGCGGCGGTGCATCTCCAGCCGGCGGGCGGTCTCCGAGACGTTGCGGCCGCACTGCTCGAACACCCGCTGGATGTGCTCCCAGCGCACCCGGTCGGCCGACATCGGGATCTCCGTGCTGTCGCCGAGCCGGCCGACATCGTTGCCGAGCAGGGCCGCGATGATCTGGTCGGCGCTGGCGGGCTTGGCCAGATAGTCGACCGCACCGGCCTTGAGCGCCACCAGCGAGCTGGCGATGCTGTCATAGCCGGTCAGGATCACCACCCGCGCGCCCGGGCGCAGCTCCAGCAGCGTGTGCACCAGCTCCATGCCGTGGCCGTCGCTCAGGTTCAGGTCGAGCACGGCGAACTCGGGCGGGTGGTCGGCCGCCTGCTCGTGCGCCTCGCGCAGCGTGCCGACCGCCGAGACCAGGAAGCCGGCCTTCTCCAGGGCGCGGACCAGGTTGCGGCGCAAGGGCGCGTCGTCCTCGACCAGGAGCAAGGGCTTGGGGTCGTGCTCGCTGCGGATCCGCTCGCTCGTGTCGCCCAGCATGGTCAGCGGCCTCTCGAGGCGCGCCCCGCCGCTGGCGCGCAGGCGGGACATGGTTGCGGTCGGATCAAGGTCACTCCTTGGGCGCCCTCTTGTTCAGGATGCGCTGCAGGGTGCGGCGATGCATGTTCAGCCGGCGCGCGGTTTCCGAGACATTGCGGTTGCACTGCTCGAACACCCTCTGAATATGTTCCCAGCGGACCCGGTCCGCCGACATCGGGTTCTGCGGCGGCGGCGGCAGGGCGGCGCCGGTCGCCAGCAGGGCGGCGATCACTTCGTCCGCGTCGACCGGCTTGGCCAGATAGTCGATCGCCCCGGCCTTCACCGCTGCCACCGCGGTCGCGATGTTGCCGTAGCCGGTCAGGATCACCACCCGGGCCTTGGGATGAATCTCGCGCAGACGGCGAACGAGATCGATGCCGCTGCCGTCCTCCAGGCGGAGATCGATCACCGCATACTGGAGCTTGAGCGAGTGGATGAGGTTCAGGCCTTCCTTGTAGCTCTCGCCCGGAAACACCCGGAACCCGCGCCGCTCCAGGGCGCGCTGCAGCGACCGCCGCAGGGGCGCGTCGTCGTCGACCAGGAGCAGGGCCGGTTCCTCGCCCGATTCCATCTCCACCATCCCGGATGACGCCACCCGTAGGCCGCCGCTCGGCCGATCCATCATCCCAAGTTCTCCCCGAAGGAGCGTCGCCAGGCCTCGCTCGACCAGCGTAGCGTGACCACTGCCCCATCGTTTGCGTTCTCAACATGCAAGGCGGCGCCAGTGCGTGCAAGAAGCGTGGTGGCGATGAACACGCCCAGCCCCAGCCCGCCATTGTCCCTCCGGGTAGAAAGATAGGGCTCGCCCAGCCACGCCAGGACTTCCGGGGCAAAGCCCGGCCCATCGTCTCTGATCACCACCCGAACCTCGCGGCTGTCCTTCTCGACGACGACTTGCACCTTGCTGCGCGCGAATTCGAGCCCGTTGTTCAGGATGTTGCCGAGTGCGTGGCGGAACTCCGGGGTGGGCATCAAGGTAGGCTCTTCTTGCCCGTCCGCGATCCGGCTGGTCACCTCCAGGGTGACCAATGGTCGCGTATAGAGCTCGGCGATCTCGCGCAGGACGCTGGAAAGGGGGGCGCGTACGAACGGGGCGTGCTCGTCATGGTCACGCCGGCGCCCGATCCCCGCCAGGATCGTCCGGCAGCGCAGCGCCTGGTCGAGCAGCACCTGCGCTTCCGCGCACAGGGGATCGTCCTCCTCCAGCTCGTTCAGCATCTCCTTGGCGGTGATCAGGATGGTGGCCAGCGGCGAGCCCAGTTCGTGCGCCGCCGCGGTCGCCAGCGCGCCCAGCGCCGACATCTCCTGCTCGCGGGCCAGCGCCATCTGCGCCGCACCCAGCGCGTCCGTCATCCGCCGGGTCTCTTCCGCTACCCGCCAGGCATAGGCGGCAATCAGGATCGCGGCCATGCTGAGCGCTGCCCACACCGCCGCCACGTAGAGGCCGGGCAGCGGCAGGCCGCCGTCGAACCAGGGCAGCGGGCTCGGCACCAGCGCCAGGAAGGTGATGGTCGCCACCGCGAGCAGGCTGAGCAGCACGGTGGAGCCCAGGCCCAGCGTGGCCGCTCCCAGCATCAGCGGCACGGTGAGCAGGGCCGCGAACGGGTTGCGCAGTCCGCCGGTCAGCGCCAGCAGGTAGCCCAGCTGCACGATGTCGTAGGCGAACAGCCAGAGCGCCGAGCGCTCGGGCAGCCGGGTCGCCGCGCGCAGCGTCACCATCAGCGCCAGGTTGATCAGCGCCGAGAGAACGATCGCGGGCGCCAGCCACTCGAGCGGCAGCGGGATGCCCAGCGAGTAGTGGATGAACAGGACGGTGAACAGCTGACCCACCACCGCCACCCAGCGGGTGAGCGACAGGGTGTGCAGCCGGATCCGCCCCTGCATGTCGGCCGGTTCGGCCAGGCCCAGCACGCCCTGCAGAAACGCGCCGGCGCGGTGCAGCATCCCGCCGGCGCGTCCATCCTCGATCGCAGCCCCGGCCATCCGCTTGCCCATGCGCATGCCATCCGTCCTTGCAACCCACCCGAGCACGAACCCGCGCGGCCCGTATCGCGCAAGAGGATATTTTCCTCGCGGCCTTCCGGCGGCACCAGGGCGCGGTGTCGTCCGGCTGCGGGGTACCCTGGGCGGGCCGGGCCGCCTAGCCTAGGGTGGCGCAACGGCGGTACGGCAGGAAGGATGGCCATGATCAGGATCTGGGGGCGGAAGAACTCGCTCAACGTCCAAAAGGTGATGTGGGCGGTAGCGGAACTGGGCCTGGCCCACGAGCGGCTGGACGTGGGCGGCCCGTTCGGCGGCCTGGACGCGGCCTACCGGACGAAGAACCCGAACGGCCTGATCCCGGTGATCGAGGACCGCGGCACGGTGATCTGGGAAAGCAACGCGATCGTCCGCTATCTCGCGGCACGCTGGGGGCAGGGGCTGCTCTGGGACCCCGATCCCGCGCGCCGGGCGCTGGCCGACCAGTGGATGGACTGGCAGCAGACCATCGTCCAGCCGGGCCTGAGCCCCCTGTTCCTGGGCCTGATCCGCACGCCCGAAGCGCAGCGCGACCAAGCACTCCTCCAGGCCGCCGCTGCCCGGCTGCACGAGGCAATGGCCCTGCTGGACGCCCACCTGCAGGATCGGGCCTTCGTCGCCGGGGACGAACTGTCGATGGGCGACATCCCGCTGGGCGCTGCCGTCAACCGCTATCTGCACCTGCCGATCGAGCGGCCGGCCCTGCCGGCGCTGCAGGCCTGGCACGAACGGCTAACGGCACGGGCCTGCTTCCGCACCCATGTGATGATCCCGCTCAGCTGACCGGAGGCACCGCTTGCCGCTGTCGCGCAAGCGGCCGTCGTCCCGGCAATGGCATTGCCGCGCTTGCCGACCATATAAAGATAGCGTTATATGAATCGGGTGATTGCCGCGTGCTGCCAGAGATCCCCACGCCTTGTGTCGGCGTCTGCCGGCTCGATCCGGATACTGGCCTGTGCGAGGGCTGCCTGCGCACCGGGAGCGAGATCGCGGCCTGGGGCAGCGCGAGCAACGCGCAGCGCCTCGAGATCGTGCAGCTCCTGCGCGAGCGGCGCCGGGCGCGCGGCATCACCTCCTGGGCCGACCAGCGCCCGCGCCGCCGCGGCCGGGTGGCGATCGGCCGGTCCGGGGGCTAGCGGTCTTCTTCCCATCCCGGCCGGCCCGGTGCCGGCCTCTCCGTTGGTCAGGTTCCCGATGTCCCATCCCCTTGCCGATCTCCTCGCCGAGAAGTCCTTCCTGCTCGCCGATGGCGCGATGGGCACCAACCTGTTCGCCCAGGGGCTGATGTCCGGCGACAGCCCGGAATTCTGGAACCTCGATCATCCCGAGCGGGTCAGGAAGGTCCACCAGGACTTCGTGGACGCCGGCTCCGACCTCGTGCTCACCAACAGCTTCGGCGGCAACCGCCACCGGCTGAAGCTGCACAACGCGCAGGACCGGGTGGCCGAGCTGAACCGGGCGGCCGCCCGGATCGCCCGCGAGGTCGCCGACGCGGCACCGCGCAAGGTCCTGGTCTGCGGCTCGATCGGCCCCACCGGCGAGATCTTCCAGCCGGTCGGCGTGCTGTCCCATGAGGAAGGGGTGGAGGCGTTCGCCGAGCAGGCGGTGGCCCTGGCCGAGGGCGGCGCGGATGTGCTCTGGATCGAGACGATCTCGGCGCGCGAGGAACTGGCCGCGGCGGTCGAGGGCGCGGCCAGGGCCGGGCTGCCGATCGTCAGCACGATGAGCTTCGACACCAACGGCCGGACCATGATGGGACTGACGCCCGAAGCGGCGCTGGGTGCCGCCCATGTCCTGCCGGTCCGGCCGATCGGCTTCGGCGCCAATTGCGGAATCGGCCCGGCCCAGCTCCTGCACACGGTCCTGGCGTTCCGCAACGTGCGCGACGGGGACGACATCATCGTCGCCAAGGGCAATTGCGGCGTGCCGGAATATGTCGAGGGGGCGATCCGCTATTCCGGCTCGCCCGAGATCATGGCGACCTATGCGAAGCTGGCCCGCGATGCCGGCGCGCACATCATCGGCGGCTGCTGTGGCACCACGGCCGAGCACATCCGGGCGATGCGCGACGCGCTGGACAGCCATGTCCCGGCCAAGGTCCCCACGCTCGCCGAGGTCGAGGCGCTGCTGGGCCCGATCTCCTTTGCGGGTGCGGCACCGGCGCATGGTGCCGAGGAGCCGGCCCGTCGGCGCACACGGCGGCGCTGACGCATCATCTGGTGCCGGATCGCCGGAAACCAGGGCGCACAGCGCAGGATCAGGTTCATTTTTGGCACCCGCCCGGGTTATGGTCCGGGTTGCGGGCCGGCGGGCATCGGCCCTGCTTGCAGTGAGAGGTCGTTGCGGATGTGCGGTATCGTCGGCGTCATCGGTAAGGCGGACGCAGCACCCTTGCTGCTGGAAGGGCTGCGCCGGCTGGAATATCGCGGCTACGACAGCGCTGGCATCGCCACGCTGGTGGACGGGCGAATCGTCCGGCGCCGGGCGGAGGGCAAGCTCGACAACCTCGCCCGCGAGCTGGACGCGCGCCACCTGGACGGCACCACCGGCATCGGCCACACCCGCTGGGCCACCCATGGCGCGCCCACCGAGACCAACGCCCATCCGCACAAGGCCGACGGCGTCGCCGTGGTCCATAACGGCATCATCGAGAACTTCCGCGAGCTGCGCGAGGAGCTGGCCGGCCGTGGCCGCCGCTTCGAGACCCAGACCGATACCGAGGTCGTGCCGCACCTGATCGCCGAGCAGATGGCGCAGGGGTTGAGCCCGAGCGAGGCCGCCTCCCGGGTGCTGGCGCGGCTGCACGGGGCGTTCGCGCTGGCGATCCTGTTCGAGGGCCACCCGGACCTGCTGATCGCGGCCAGGCGCGGCAGCCCGCTGGCGATCGGCTATGGCCAGGGCGAGATGTTCATCGGCTCGGATGCGCTGGCTCTGGCGCCGCTCACCGACCAGATCCAGTATCTGGAGGAGGGCGACTGGGCGGTGCTGACCCGCACCGGTGCGATCGTGCACGACGAATCGGGCCAGGTGGTCGAGCGGCCGATCCGGCAGACCGCCTTCTCCGGTGCCATGATCGGCAAGGGCAACCATCGCCACTTCATGGAGAAGGAGATCCACGAGCAGCCGGCCGTGATCGGCGACACGCTGCGCTCCTTCGCCGACCCCAAGACCCATAAGGTGGCGCTACCCGACCTGCCCTTCGACCTGGCCACGCTCGGCCGGCTCTCGATCGTGGCCTGCGGCACCGCCTCCTATGCCGGCCTGGTCGCCCGGCACTGGTTTGAGAAGTTCGCCGGCATCGCGGTCGACTGGGACATCGCGTCCGAGTTCCGCTACCGCGAGCCGCCGCTCAGCCCCGACCAGGCGGCGATGTTCATCTCCCAGTCCGGCGAGACCGCCGACACGCTGGCGGCACTGCGCTATGTCAAGAGCCAGGGCCGGCCGACCCTGGCGGTGGTCAACGTGCCGGAGAGCTCGATCGCGCGCGAGGCCGATGGCGCGCTGCGCACGCTGGCAGGACCCGAGATCGGGGTCGCCTCGACCAAGGCGTTCACCACCCAGCTCGCCACCCTGGCCTGCCTGGCGGTCGGTGCCGCGCGCGCCCGCGGCCGGCTCTCGGCCGAGCGCGAGGCGGCGCTGGTCACGGCCCTGGACGAGATCCCGGCCAAGCTGGTCCCGGTCCTGGAGCACAGCGAGCTGATCCAGCAGATCGCCGGCGAGATCATGGCCGCGCGCGACGTGCTCTATATCGGCCGGGGTGCGATGTACCCGATCGCGCTGGAAGGGGCGCTGAAGCTGAAGGAGATCAGCTACATCCATGCCGAGGGCTATGCCGCGGGCGAGCTCAAGCACGGGCCGATCGCGCTGATCGACGAGAACGTGCCGGTGATCGTGGTGGCCCCGCCGGACGAGCTGTTCGAGAAGACCGCGAGCAACCTCCAGGAGGTCAAGGCGCGCGGCGGCAAGATCATCCTGATCTCGGACGAGGACGGCTGCGCCCGGCTCGGCGAATATGCCTGGCACAGCATCGCCATGCCGGCCTGCGACCCGTTCGTGGCGCCGATCCTCTACTCGATCCCGGTGCAGCTGCTGGCCTACCACACCGCCGTGGCCAAGGGCACCGACGTCGACCAGCCGCGCAACCTCGCAAAGTCAGTCACCGTCGAGTGAACCGCTTCCAACCGCGGCCCTGACGCACTACCCCTAGCTGGCACGTAACCGGTGCCGGCAGGGGAGGTGCGCATTGATCCATGCCGATCGGGCCCTCCTGCCGCAGGGCTGGGCGGAGAACGTCCTGGTCGAGGTCGGGACGGACGGGTCGATCGCGGCCGTGTCGCCCGGTCGACCCATGCCGGCCGGTGCCGAGCGGGCAGGCCTGCTGCTGCCGGGCATCCCCAACGTGCACAGCCATGCCTTCCAGCGCGCGATGGCGGGGCTCGCCGAGCGCCTGCCGGAGGGGGAGGCCAGCTTCTGGACTTGGCGGGCGGTCATGTACGCCTTTGCCGGCCGGATGACGCCCGACATCGTCCGGGCGGTCGCCACCCAGCTCTATGTCGAGATGCTGGAAGCGGGCTACACCGCGGTGGGCGAGTTCCACTATCTCCACCACCAGCCGGACGGGCAGCCGCATGCCGACCCGGCCGAACTGGCACTGGCTCATCTGGATGCCGCGCGCCGTGCCGGCATCGGCATCACCATGCTGCCCTCGCTCTATGTGACGGGCGGCTTCGGTCAGCCTGCCGAGGCCGGACAGCGTCGCTTCCTCCACGACCTGGACGGGTACCTGCGCCTGGTGGAGCGGCTGCGCGCGGAAACCGCCGGCCGGGCGGACGAGGGGCTGGGGATCGCCCCCCATTCGCTGCGCGCGGTGCCGCCGGACGTGCTGGCCGATGCGGTGGGGGCCTGGCGGGCACTGGTGCCGGACGGGCCGGTCCACCTGCATCTGGCCGAGCAGGTCCGCGAGGTGCGCGAATGCCTGGAGGCGACCGGGCGGCGACCGGGCGAGCGCCTGCTGGAACTGGTCCGGCCCGATCCCGGCTGGACGCTGATCCATGCCACCCATCTGGCGGACGGCGAGCTGGCGGCGCTGGCGGCGATGGGGGCCGTGGCCGGCCTGTGCCCCAGCACCGAGGGCAATCTCGGCGACGGGCTGTTCCGCCTGGCGGACTGGCTGGCCGCCGGGGGCAGCTTGGCGATCGGCACGGACAGCCAGGTGGTGATCGATCCGTTCGAGGAACTGCGCTGGCTGGAGCACGGCCAGCGCACCCAGGTCCTGCGCCGGACGGTGGCGGCCTCGCCGGAGCAGCCGCATACCGGCGCGCGCCTGCTCACCGCGGTCCTGGCGGGCGGGCGTCAGGCGCTGGGCCGGCCGATCGGGCGGATCGAGCCCGGTGCCCGGGCCGATCTCGTGGTGCTCGATGCCGACCATCCGCGGCTGGTCGAGCGGGCCGGCGACGGGCTCCTGGACAGCCTCGTGCTGGCGCCGGGCAGGAACATGGTGCGCCATGTGATGGTCGGCGGGCGCTGGCAGGTGCGGGACGGGCGGCACCGCGAGCATGACAGCGCGGCCAGCGCCTACCGCCGAGCTGTGCGCGGGCTGGCGCCGTGATCGGGTTGGCCGAACGCTGTCCGTTCTGCAGCGCGCCGGCGCCGGTGGTGTGGGTGCATGGTCGGGGGCAGTGTTCGTTCTGCGGCACGGATCGTGAGCCATCCTGCGAGGGTGCCCCGGAACTGCCGCTGGGCAGCGGCCTGCCCACCCTCATCACCGAGCGCCTGGTGCTGCGCCCGGGTGCGGCCGAGCCCTCGGCGCGCGGCTACGGGATGTGGCGGATCTTCCGGGCCGGCCGGGGCGAACTGCCGGTGGGCGAGGTCGCCCTGCTGCCGCGCGGCCAGGACCGGCAGGAGGTCGAGCTCAGCTTCCGCATCGACCTGATGGCGCGTGGGCAGGGCTTTGCCCGGGAGGCCGCCCAGGCGGTGATCGACCATGGCGAGCGGCGCCTGGGCCTTGACGAGCTGGTGGCCTTCACCGATCCCGACCATCGGGCACCCGCCCGGATCCTGGCCCGGCTGGGTTTCGTGGCGGATGGCCGGCACGCGCTCGCCGAGGGCGAGCAGTTGGTGGTCTGGCGCAGGAGGAGTGGCCGTTGATGCGGACGATCGGCGTGATCGGGGGCCTGTCCTGGGAAAGCAGCGCCGTCTACTACCGGCTCCTGAACGAGGCGGTGCGGACGAGGCGCGGTGGCCTCGCCTCGGCCAGGCTGCTGCTCTGGTCGTTCGACTTCGCCGAGATCGAGGCGATGCAGGCGGACGGCGACTGGGAAGGGGCCACCCGGGCCATGTGCGAGGCTGGGGAGAAGCTCGCAGCCGGTGGTGCCGAACTGCTGCTGATCGCCAGCAACACCATGCACAAGATGGCGGACGCGGTCGCAGCGGCGAGCGGGCTGCCGCTGGTGCACATCGCCGATGCGACCGGCCAGGCGATCCGTCAGGCCGGCTGCCGGCGGCCGGCTCTGCTCGCCACTGCCTACACGATGGAGCAGGATTTCTACCGGGGACGCCTGGAGGAGCGGTTCGGGCTGGACGTGCGGGTGCCGGATGCGGCGGACCGGCAGCGTGTGCACCGGATCATCTATGACGAACTGTGTCAGGGCATCGTCCGTCCAGAATCCAAGGCGGCCTATCTGGAGATCATCGGCCGGTTGCGGGCGGCCGGTGCCGACAGCGTGATCCTGGGCTGCACCGAGATCTGCCTGCTGATCGGCCAGGCCGACCTGGACTGCCCGGTGTTCGACACGACGGGGCTCCATGCGGAGGCTGCGGTGGCGCTGGCGCTGGACGGCGGCTGAGCGGGAACGAAAAAGGCCGCCGGCCTTGCGGCTGGCGGCCTTTCCATAGGGCGAACCCGGCGGCTCAGGCGTTCAGGCGCTTGCCGGTGCGCTTGTCGAACAGATGCAGGTGCTCGACGTCCGGGGTCAGCATGATGTCCTGGCCGGGCTCGAAGCGATGGCGCTCGCGGAAGATCGCCTGCACCTCCTGGCCGGCCATGTGCATGACGACCATGGTCTCCGCACCGGTCGGCTCCACCACCACGACCTTGGCTGGGATGCCCTGGCCGTCCTGGCTGATGTAGAGATGCTCCGGGCGCACGCCGTAGACGACCTCGAGCCCGTCCTGGCCGCCCAGGCGGTCCGGCACCGGCAGATGCGTGCCGTCCTTGGTCACCACGTCGCCGGCGGAGCCGTTCTTGCGCAGCGTGCCGTCGATGAAGTTCATGGATGGCGAGCCGATGAAGCCCGCGACGAACAGGTTGTTCGGCCGGTCGTAGAGCTCCAGCGGCGCGCCGATCTGCTCGACGTTGCCGCCCTGCATGACCACGATCCGGTCGGCCATGGTCATGGCCTCGATCTGGTCGTGGGTCACGTAGATCGCGGTGGTCTTGAGCCGCTGGTGCAGTTCCTTGATCTCGGTGCGCATCTGCACGCGCAGCTTGGCGTCCAGGTTCGAGAGCGGCTCGTCGAACAGGAAGACCTGCGGGTCGCGGACGATGGCGCGGCCCATGGCGACGCGCTGGCGCTGGCCGCCGGAGAGCTGGCGCGGGTAGCGGTCGAGGAGCTGGCCCAGGCCCAGGATGCCGGCGGCCTTGCTGACCCGCTCGTCGATGACGTTCTTGGGTGCCTTCGCCAGCTTCAGGGAGAACGCCATGTTCTCCTTCACGGTCATGTGCGGGTAGAGCGCGTAGTTCTGGAACACCATGGCGATGTCCCGGTCCTTCGGCGCCACGTCGTTGACCACGCGCCCGCCGATCGAGATCTCGCCCTTGCTGATCTCCTCCAGCCCCGCGATCATCCGCAGCAGCGTGGACTTGCCGCAGCCCGATGGGCCGACCAGGACCACGAACTCGCCATCGGCGATGTTGACGTCGACGCCGTGCAGGACCTGCACCGAGCCGTAATACTTGTCGACCTTGTTGACCGTTACCGAAGCCATCGATCGCTTCCTCTTGCCGGCACGCCAGGGCGACGCCGAACGCATGGATGCCGGCGCGAAGGGTTGTTCTGGCTCCCGGAGCCTCCCCGGAAGGGCATCGCCCGATGCCACCTTTGCCGGGGCAGGGCGGCGGTGGCAAGCGGCAAGGTCTTCCAGAATGGCCAAGGGCCGGAGGCCAGAACGGCCAAGGGCCGGAGGGATGAACCCTCCGGCCCTTGACTATATCAACAAGCGATCGGGCGATCAGCCGCCGGCATAGCCGCTGCTGCGCGCACCACGATAGCCACCGCCGCCGCTGCGCTGGCCCTGACGGGGTTCGGCCCGGTAGGGCGGGCGACCATCGGCCGAGCGCCGGCCAGGGGTCGGGGCGCCATTGCTCCGGAACGAGCCGGGCCCGCTCCGGCGCGGAGCGGCGTCCTGCTCGCTCTGGACGATGTCGCCGTAGCGCACGGAGGACGGCTCGATCTTCGGCATGTCCATGAGCGGCACGCGTGAGCGGGTCAGCCGCTCGATGTCGCGCAGGTTGCCCCGCTCGTCCGGAGCGCACAGCGCGATCGCGACGCCGGTGGCACCGGCGCGGGCGGTGCGGCCAATCCGGTGGACATAGGTCTCCGGCACGTCCGGCAGGTCGTACTGGATCACATGGCTCACACCGTCGACGTCGATGCCGCGCGCGGCGATGTCGGTCGCGACCAGCACCGGCAGGTCGCCCCGGCGGAACGCGTTGAGCGCCCGCTCGCGCTGGCCCTGCGACTTGTTGCCATGGATGGCCGCCGCGGCGATCCCGGACTGCTCGAGGTAGCGCACGATCTTGTCGGCACCATGCTTGGTGCGGGAGAAGACCAGGCTGCGCTGCACGCTCTCGTCACCGAGCAGGGTGCGCAGCACCGACGGCTTGTCGGGGCCATGCACCGGGATCACCCGGTGGTCGACCCGCTCGGCCGTGGTCGCGACCGGGGTGACCTCGACCTTGACCGGGTCGTTCAGGTACTCGCGCGCCAGCGTGGCGATGCTCTGCGGCATGGTCGCCGAGAAGAACAGGGTCTGCCGCTCCTTGGGCAGCATCTTCACGATGCGGCGCAGGGCGTGGATGAAGCCCAGGTCGAGCATCTGGTCGGCCTCGTCCAGCACCAGGATCTCGACATTCTCGATGGTCAGCGCGCGGCGGTCGATCAGGTCGAGCAGGCGGCCGGGCGTGGCGACCAGGATGTCCAGGCCAGGGGCCAGCATCCGCTCCTGGCGGCCGAGCGGCGAGCCGCCGAACACCACGCCCGAGGACAGGCGCAGCTTGCGGCCATAGGCGCGGAAGCTCTGCTCGATCTGGGCAGCCAGCTCACGGGTCGGGCTCAGCACCAGGCAGCGGACGTTGCGCGGCCGGCGGGCCCGGGGCGAACCGGCCAGCTGGTGGAGGATGGGCAGGGCAAAGGCAGCGGTCTTGCCGGTGCCGGTCTGGGCGATGCCCAGCAAGTCACGGCCGTCCAGCACCTGCGGGATGGCACGGGTCTGGATCGGGGTGGGGGAAGTGTAGCCCTCGGCGGCGAGAGCCTCGAGGATGGGAGCAGCAAGGCCAAGGGAAACGAAATCGGACAACAGTTGTGCTTTCTGGCTGGACGACATGGTCCAGCCTCTCGGGAGGCGCGCCACCGGCGTGCCCATCCGGACGGGTTGAGGGTCGGCAACGACCCGCGTGAATCGGTCGCTCTAGGGAGGGGGTGCGTTAGACAAGGGAGTATCCTGCAAGCTGCAGGATCTTACACGCGGCCCTGGTCGAGCGGACCGGCTGACGGCGCGCTCTGCACGTGATTGCTATATGATGTTGCAGTGCCTCCATGCAAGCCTGCGGACGGCAGTCCTGGGCATGGGTGGCATGCAGTCATGGATGGTGGCATGGATGGTGACGCTGCCCGGCCACCGAGGGCGCAGGCTCAGGCGCTGCCCGTTTCATTCACCCAGACCCGGAAACGGGCGCCGTCCTTCGGCCGGTCCGTTTCCAGTGTTCCGTCGAGCTGCTGGACCAGCGAGCGGACCAGCCGCAGGCCAAGCCCGCGCGATCTTGCCGGATCGAAGCCTTCCGGCAGGCCAGGGCCGTTGTCGGAGATGGCGAGCCGGAGCCCGCCGTCCTCCTGCCGGCAGTCGAGGCGGATTCTGGTGCGCTGGCCGGGGCGGCAGGCGTGCTTCAGTGCGTTGGTCAGCAGCTCGACCGCGATCAGGCCGAGCCGGGCCGCCTGGTCGGTCGGCAGGACGACGCGGTCGGCCTCGAGCGTGAAGGTCACCTGCTCGGGCTGGCTGAGTGAGGCGATCACGTCGTCGCACAGCCCGGCCAGGTAGTCGTCGAACGCCACGCTCGCGATGTCGGCGCTTCGGTAGAGCTGCTCGTGGATGCGGGCGATGCTCATCAGCCTGGCCGAGGCCGCGGCGAGCATCGCCTTGGCTTCGGCCGAGCAGGCACTGCGTTCCTGCATGCCGAGCAGGCCGGCCACCAGGGCCAGGCTGTTCTTCACCCGGTGGTCGATCTCGCGCAGCAGCAGATCCTTCTGCTCGATCAACGCCTCCCGCTCGACCCGTGCGTGCTCCTTGTCGATCGCGACGCCCAGCGTGTTGGCCAGCGCCTGCAGGAAGTTGATGTCGTGCGGGCTGAACGTGCCGGGATCGCGGCTGTCGGCCTCGAGCACGCCGAAGGCCGCGCCTTCGCCGCGGATGATCACGTTGATCGCGCGCCGCACGCCATGTTCGGCCATGAGCTCCGGCGTGCGGAACCGCTGCTCTTCCGCCAGATGATTGGAGATCACCGGCATGCAGGTCTTGAAGGCGTAGCCGGCCGGCGAGGCGAGATCGCCGCCGATCCTGGCGTTGCCCACCACGCCCGGGCGCCAGCCGATCCCCTCGCGCAGGAGGAAGGCATTCTCGTCGGGGAGCCATTGCAAGACCTTGGCAAAGCACGTGCCGAGGCCATCGGCCGCGATCCGGACCGCTTCCGCCAGAATCGCGCCAAGGTCCTGGTTCTTCAGAGCGTAGCGGCCGAACTCGGCGATGAGCGCCTGCTGTGCCAGGCGCTGCTCGAACTCCGACACCTGCATCGGCCGGTGCTCCGCAGAAGGATCCGGTTGGAAGGACCTAGACGGATGCGCGCAGGTCGGCGGTGATCGTCCCGGTCGCTGCGACCTGGGCCTCGTGGCCAGGTTCCCGCCAGGGCTCGGCCAGGGCCTCTTCGGCCCATGCGCGCATCGCCGGGAGTTCCAGCAGGTGCGCCGGATAGCTCGCGGCCGCACCGGTGAACCGGAGCCCATAGGTCTGGGCGCGGAACGCGACCGGCGCGAAGAAGGCGTCCACGGCGGTGAAGGCGGCACCCGCCAGGAACGGGCCACCGAAGCGGTGGATGCCCTCGTTCCACAGCTCGTCGAGCCGGGCGAGATCACGTTCCAGTTCTGGCGGACGCTGGGCCAGCTCGACGCGATGGCCGACGCTCATCGGGCAACGGCTGCGCAGCTCGGCAAAGCCGGCATGCATCTCCGCGGCAGCAGAGCGTGCCCAGGCACGTGCCTTTGCCTCGCCCGGCCAGATGCCCTCATGGCGCTCGGCCAAGTACTCGACGATGGCCAGCGATTCCCACACCGTCAGGTCGCCATCGCGCAAGGCGGGAACCTGGCCGGTGGGCGAGAAGGCGCGGAAGGCCGGCCAGTTGGAGCCGGGGCCGAACTCGACCTGGCGCTCCTCGAACTCGATGCCGAGCCCGCGCATCAGCACCCAGGGGCGCAGCGACCAGGACGAGAAGTTCTTGTTGGCGATCCACAACTCGTACATGCCGGCCTCCACTCAGCCCGCTAGATCCGATCGCGTTCAGTCGCGCAGCCCGTTCCAGAAGTCCTTGACCCGCTGGAAGAAGCCCTCGCTCTCGGGATGATGGCCACCGTCCTGCCCGTCCTCGGACACGCCGGCCCGGTCGAACTCCTGCAGGAGCTCGATCTGGCGCTTGGTCAGGTTGACCGGGGTCTCGACGAACAGCTCGACATGCATGTCGCCGCGGCCATGGCCCTGCAGCTCGGTCATGCCCTTGCCGCGCAGCCGGATCTGCCGGCCGGACTGGGTGCCGGCCGGGATGGTGACCGCCAGGCGCTTGCCCTCGATGGAGGGCACCTCGATCTGGCCGCCAAGGGCGGCCGTGTACATCGGGATCGGCACCCGGCAGTGGATGTTCATGCCGTCGCGCTGGAAGAAGCGGTGCGGCGCCACATGGAGGAAGATGTAGAGGTCGCCCGCCGGCGCACCCCGCATGCCGGCCTCGCCATTGCCCGACAGGCGGATCTTCATGCCGTCGTCGACGCCGGCCGGGATGGTGACCGCCAGGGTCTTCTCCTGGCGCACCGCACCCTTGCCGCCGCAGGTCTTGCAGGGGTTGGGGATGATCCGGCCACTGCCCTGGCAGGTCATGCAGGTCTGCTCGACCGAGAAGAAGCCCTGCGCCCGGCGGATCCGGCCATTGCCCCGGCAGGTGGGGCAGGTGGCGGGCTGGGTGCCGGGCTCGGCGCCGGAGCCCTTGCAGGCCTCGCAGGCGACCGAGGTCGGCACCCGGATCTGCGCCTTCTTGCCGGTGAAGGCCTCCTCCAGCTCGATCGTCAGGTCATAGCGCAGGTCGGCACCCCGGCCGCTCGAGCGCCGCCCGCCCATCATTTCGCCGAACAGGTCGTCGAACACGTCGGAGAAGGAGGAATAGTCGAAGCCTGGCCCACCGCGGCCGCCGCCGCCCATGCCCTGCTGGAAGGCGGCGTGGCCCATCTGGTCGTAGGCCGCGCGCTTCTGCTCGTCCTTCAGGACCTCGTAGGCCTCGTTGATTTCCTTGAACTTGGCCTCGGCCTTGACGTCGCCGTTGTTGCTGTCGGGATGGTACTGCTTGGCCAGCTTGCGAAAGGCGCTCTTGATCTGGTCTGGCGACGCGCCCTTCTGGAGCCCCAGGACTTCATAATAATCGCGCTTGGCCATCTGCTCGCTCGTCGATCCCGGCAATGCTCATCACGGCGACGGCGCCGGGCTACCTGCCCGACGCCGCCACGTCAGTTTCTGCTAAACCCGAAGGGTCACGCGGACCGCTTCTTGCTGTCGTCGACTTCCTCGAACTCGGCGTCGACGACACCTTCCTCGGCGGGACGGGCATCGGCACCGCCGCTAGGACCACTACCGGCATCGCTGCCACCCTGGCCCTGGCTGGCCTTGTACATGGCCTCGCCCAGCTTCATGGCCGCCTGCTGCAAGGTCTCGGTTTTGGCCTTGAGCAGGTCGGGGTCCTCGCTTTCCAGCGAGCCCTTCAGGTCGGCCAGCGCCGTCTCGATCGCCTGGCGGTCGCCGGCCTCCAGATGCTCGCCATAGTCCTTCAGCGACTTCTCGGTCTGGTAGACCACGCTGTCGGCCTGGTTCTTCGCCTCGATCACCGCCTTGCGCTTCTTGTCCTCCTCGGCGTTCTCCGCCGCTTCCCGGACCATCCGCTCGATCTCGTCCTGGCTGAGGCCGCCGGACGCCTGGATGCGGATCTGCTGCTCCTTGTTGGTGGCCTTGTCCTTCGCCGAGACGTTCACGATGCCGTTCGCGTCGATGTCGAAGGTCACCTCGATCTGCGGCATGCCGCGCGGGGCCGGCGGGATGCCCACCAGGTCGAACTGGCCCAGCAGCTTGTTCTGCGCCGCCAGTTCGCGCTCACCCTGGAAGACCCGGATGGTGACCGCGTTCTGGTTGTCCTCGGCGGTGGAGAACACCTGGGACTTCTTGGTCGGGATGGTCGTGTTGCGGTCGATGATCCGGGTGAACACGCCACCCAGCGTCTCGATGCCCAGCGACAGCGGGGTCACGTCGAGGAGCAGCACGTCCTTCACGTCGCCGGACAAGACGCCGCCCTGGATCGCCGCACCCACGGCCACGACCTCGTCGGGGTTGACCGACTTGTTCGGCTCCTTGCCGAAGAACTGGCGGACCTTCTCGATGACCTTGGGCATGCGGGTCTGACCGCCGACCAGGATCACCTCCTCGATCTGGTTCGCCGACAGACCGGCATCCTTGAGCGCCTTCTTGCAGGGCTCGATGGTGCGCTCGATCAGGTCGTCCACCAGCATCTCGAGCTTGGAGCGCGAGATCTTGATGGTCAGGTGCTTGGGGCCCGACGCATCGGCCGTGATGAACGGCAGGTTCACCTCGGTCTGCTGCGCGGTCGACAGCTCGATCTTGGCCTTCTCGGCCGCTTCCTTCAGGCGCTGCAGGGCCAGCTTGTCCTTCCGGAGATCGATGCCGTTCTCCTTCTTGAACTCGTCGGCCAGGTAGTCGATCACCCGGAGGTCGAAGTCCTCACCGCCCAGGAAGGTGTCGCCGTTGGTGGACTTCACCTCGAACACGCCGTCGCCGATCTCCAGGACCGACACGTCGAACGTGCCGCCGCCCAGGTCATAGACCGCGATCGTCTGGTTCTTGCCCTTGTCCAGGCCGTAGGCCAGCGCCGCGGCGGTCGGCTCGTTGATGATGCGCAGGACTTCCAGGCCCGCGATCTTGCCCGCGTCCTTGGTGGCCTGGCGCTGGCTGTCGTTGAAATAGGCAGGGACCGTGATCACCGCCTTGTCGACGGTGGTGCCGAGATGGCGCTCGGCGGTCTGCTTCATCTTCTTCAGAATCTCGGCGGAAACCTGCGCCGGCGCCATCTTCCTGCCACGGGTTTCGACCCAGGCGTCGCCATTGTCGGCGCGTGCAATCTTATAGGGCACCATCCCGACGTCCTTCTGGACAATCGGGTCATCGAAGCGGCGGCCGATCAGGCGCTTGACGGCAAAAACCGTGTTGGTGGGATTAGTGACGGCCTGACGCTTGGCCGACATTCCTACCAGGATCTCGTCGTCCTCGGTATAGGCCACCATGGACGGCGTCGTGCGCATGCCTTCTTCGTTCTCGATCACCCGCGCGTTCTTGCCTTCCATGATGGCAACGCAGCTGTTGGTGGTCCCGAGATCGATACCGATGATTTTGCTCATACCTTCCTCTCGCGCATCAGGCGAAGAGACTTCGCATAGGATGTTTCGAACGCGCCCGGCACGAGGTGAGCGGGCATTGGGCAGCAGGACGCTCGACTGGCCAGCATATAAGTAAGCGGTATCGGCACCGCAACCGACCTGCCAGCCATCGGATCCGGCCTTTTTCGCCTCTACGTTCCCGTTGAACGGCCCCGTCGGTGCCGGTGTGCCCCAAGGGCCACCATCCTGTGTTCGGTCGCTGGCCCTTGGGCCCGCCCGGCGGTAGGTTGCCGGCCGCAGAAGGGGCGGATGCCCGGCGTCGACGTGGTCGTGGGAGTGGAGATGGTGACGAGGAGCCCGAACGCAATGCTGGTGATCGAGGCGTTGCGCGCCCGGTTTGGCGACCGGCTCTCCACCAACAAGGACATACTGGCGCGACATGGGCTCAGCGAGGGGCATCACCTGGGCGTGCCGCCGGATGCGGTGTTCTTTGCCCAGTCCACGGACGAAGTCGCCGAGGCCGTGACCCTGTGCGCGGAGCACAAGGTGCCGGTGATCGCGTTCGGCACGGGCACGGCGCTGGAGGGCAATCTAGCAGCCCTCAAGGGCGGGATCTGCATCGACCTGTCCGGCATGAACCAGGTGCTGGAGGTCCATGCCGAAGACCTGGACGTGCTGGTCCAGGCCGGCGTCACCCGCAAGCAGCTCAACACCCATCTGCGTGATACCGGCCTGTTCTTCCCGATCGACCCCGGTGCCGACGCCTCGCTGGGCGGCATGGCCGCCACCCGGGCGTCCGGTACCAACGCGGTCCGCTACGGCACGATGAAGGAGAACGTGCTGGGCCTGACCGTGGTGCTGCCGGACGGGCAGGTGATTAGGACCGGCGGGCGGGCCAAGAAGTCCTCGGCCGGCTACGATCTGACCCGGCTCTACGTAGGCTCGGAAGGCACGCTCGGCATCATCACCGAACTGCGCCTCAAGCTCTACGGCATCCCGGAATCGATCACGGCCGCGGTCTGCAGCTTCCCCTCGGTCGAGGCCGCGGCCGAGGCGGTGATCATGACCATCCAGTCCGGCATTCCGGTGGCGCGCATCGAGCTGATGAGTGCGGCGCAGCTGGAGGCGGTGGTCCGCTACAATAAGCTGGAAGGCTTCGAGCTCGCCCCGCATCTCTTCTACGAGTTCCACGGCACCACGGCCGGGGCGCAGGAGCAGGCCGAGCTCGCCCAGGCGATCGCTGCGGAGTGCGGCGGCGGCGACTTCCGCTGGGCGGCCAGCCTGGAGGAGCGCAACCGGCTGTGGGCGGCGCGCCACGACGTGTACCACGCGACCTGCGCGATCCGGCCGGGCGTGAAGGTCTGGTCGACCGATGTGTGCGTGCCGATCAGCCAGCTCGCCGGGCTGATCGAGGCGACCCGGATCGACCTCGAATCGCAGGGGCTCCTGCCGCTGATCGTGGGCCATGCCGGCGACGGCAACTTCCATCTGGGCCTGCTCTATGACGAGGAGGGCTCGGAGGAATATCTGCGCTGCAAGGCGGTGAACGACCGGCTGGTCGATCGGGCGCTGGCCATGGGCGGCACCTGCACCGGCGAGCACGGCGTCGGCATGGGCAAGATCGAGAAGGTCGAGAAGGAGCACGGACCGGCGGTCGAGGTGATGCGCAAGATCAAGCGGGCCCTTGATCCGGACAACATCATGAACCCGGGCAAGGTGCTGCGGATGGAGTAATCTCCACCGCACCTGGTCCATCCGCCTTTCTAGGGCCCGAACAGAAGCAGCCAACGATGAGCGTCAGCAACAAGACGAAGCGGATCACCGCGCGGCAGATCCAGCAATGGTCGGGCGACCAGCCGATCGTGGCGCTGACTGCCTATACGACGCCGATGGCGCGGGCGCTGGATCCCCATTGCGACCTGCTGCTGGTCGGCGATTCGCTGGGCATGGTCGTCTACGGCATGAAGACGACCTTGGGCGTCAGCGTCGAGATGATGATCCGGCATGGCCAGGCGGTGATGCGCGGCAGCGAGCGCGCCTGCGTGGTGGTGGACCTGCCGTTCGGCAGCTACGGGGAAAGCCCCGCCCAGGCGTACCGCACCGCGGCCAGGGTGATGGCCGAGACCGACGCGTCGGCCGTCAAGCTGGAGGGCGGGGTCGAGATGGCGCCGACCGTGGCGTTCCTGGTCGAGCGGGGCATCCCGGTGCTGGGCCATGTCGGCCTGAAGCCGCAGCAGGTCCATGGCCATGGCGGCTTCCGCACGGTGGGGCGGGGCGAGGAGGCGGCCAGGGTCGAGGCGGATGCCGTGGCGATCGCCGAGGCCGGCGCCTTCGCGGTCGTGATCGAGGGCACGCTCGAGCCGGTGGCCCGGGCGATCACGGCGCGGCTGGCCGTGCCGACCATCGGCATCGGCGCCTCGCCGGCCTGTGACGGGCAGATCCTGGTGAGCGAGGACGTGCTGGGCCTGTTCGCCGACTTCACGCCGCGCTTTGTCAGGCGCTATGCCATGCTCGGCCAGGCGATCGACCAGGCGGCGGCCGCCTATGCGGCCGACGTGCGCGCGCGCAGGTTCCCGGCGGCCGAGCATTGCGTCGGCATGCCGGCCTCGGACGGCTGACCCCATGCGGGTCGTCCATGATCTCGCGGAACTGCGGCAGGCGGTGCGTGAGCTGCGCGGCAGCGGCGGCCGGCTCGGCCTGGTGCCGACCATGGGCGCCCTGCACCAGGGCCATCTGGCGCTGGTGGCGGCCGCCCGGACTTCCTGCCAGGGCGTGGTGGCGTCGATCTTCGTCAATCCGCTCCAGTTCGGCCCCGGCGAGGATCTGGCGCTCTATCCGCGCGACCAGGCCGGCGACCTCGCCAAGCTCGAATCCGCCGGGTGCGACCTGGTGTGGATGCCGGACGTCTCGGTCATGTACCCGCCGGGCGGTGCTACCAGAATCGAGGTGGCCGGGCCGGCGGAAGGCTTCGAGGGCAGGGCGCGGCCCGGGCACTTCCGGGGCGTGGCCACGGTGTGCGCGAAATTGTTCCACCAGACCGGGGCGGACCTCGCCGTGTTCGGCGAGAAGGACTGGCAGCAGCTCCAGGTGATCCGGCGCATGGTGCTGGACCTGGACCTGCCGATCACGATCCAGGGTCATCCCACGGTGCGCGAGCCGGACGGGCTGGCCTGCTCGTCGCGCAACCTGCGCCTGACCGCGGAGGAACGGGCGCGGGCTCGCCATCTGCCGGACACGCTCCTGTCGGTGGTGGGGCGGCTCGCTGCGGGGGAGCCTGCCGGCCTGGTGCTGGCCCAGGCGCTGGCGAGCCTGCAGGCGGCCGGCTTCGCGCCGGACTATCTGGCCCTGGTCGAGCCCGCCAGCCTACAGCCCTGGCCCGACGGGCAGGGCGGTGAGGCGCGGCTGCTGGCAGCGGCGAGGCTCGGCAGCGTGCGCCTGCTCGACAACATGGCGGTGCGGATAGCTGGCGGCTGAATTCAGCCGAACAGCTCCCGCGCGGCCACATGGAGCAGGGCGTGGCGGGCGACCAGCCGGTCCAGGTCCTGGTCGTAGCCGCCGCCCATCACGCCCGCGAGCGGGATCGCCCGCTGCCGGCAATGATGGAGCACCAGGCGCTCGCGGGCGAGCAGGCCCTGGTCGGTGAGCGCCAGGCGGCCCAGCCGGTCGTCGACATGCGGGTCGACCCCGGCATTGTAGAACACCAGGTCCGGGCGGTGCCGGTCCAGCACCGTCGGGACCAGTTGCTCCAGCAGGGCCAGGTAGGCTGCGTCGCCCGTGTCCGGGTCGAGCGCCAGGTCGAGGCTGCTCTGCTGCTTGCGGGCCGGATAGTTGGCCCGGCAATGCACCGACAGAGTGAACATGTCCGGATCGCCGGCCAGGACATCGGCGGTGCCGTCGCCCTGGTGCACGTCCAGGTCGATCACCATGACCCTGCGGACGGCGCCCTCGTCGTGCAGCACCCGGGCTGCCACCGCCACATCGTTGAACACGCAAAAACCCGCGCCGCCGGCATGGTGGGCATGGTGGCTGCCGCCCGCGGTGTTGGCGGCAAATCCGTCCTCCAGCGCCAGCCGCGCCGCCAGCAGCGTGCCGCCGGTGGCAGCTCGCGCCCGGCGGGCCAGCGGTGCGTCGACGGTGAAGCCCAGCCGCCGCTCGTCGGCGGCCGCGACGTTGGCGCTCAGCACCGCATCGACCCAGTCAGGCGTGTGCGCGCGCAGGAGCCAGCTGCGCTCGGCCAAGCGTGGCGCCACCAGCCGGTCGGCCAGCCAGGGATCGTCCAGGGCCAGCCGCTGTGACATTCGTACATATTTCGGCATGGGGAACCGGTGCCCGGCCGGGACCGCCACCGAATAGTCCGGATGAGCAACGATCTTGTAGGTCAATGCTTTAAAACGCCGATCTCATCTTATGCAGCAAAAGCGATCGCAGATCTGCCTGCAAATGGCGAGCCAATTGCGCACAACCGCCCGTCTTTTCCGCTCGCATTCCTCGCGATAACGAGTCAGAACTAACGCAATGGTTGAGTAACGCGCTGCCGGCTCAGCCACGCCGCGCCCTCCCGTGCCGGAGAGATATAGATGGGGATCGATCAGCGTTTCTGGATAGGTCGCCGGGTCCTGGTCACCGGTCATACCGGCTTCAAGGGTACCTGGCTCGCCGCCTGGCTCCAGCAGATGGGTGCGGTGGTGACCGGCTTCGGCAAGGCCTCGCCGACCGATCCGTCGCTGTTCGCCGCCTCGGGCCTGGCCCTGCGCATCGAGCATTTGGAGGGTGACGTCGCCGACGTCGCGGCACTGTGCGAGGTGGTGGCGCGGGTCCGCCCGGAGATCGTGTTCCACCTGGCCGGCCAGGCCATCCTGCGGCAGGGCTTCGACGATCCGGTCGGCACGTTCCGCACCAACGTGATGGGCACGGTCGCGATGCTCGACGCGATCCGCCGGGTAAGCAGCGTGCGCGCCGCGGTCCTGGTCACCTCGGACAAATGCTATCTCGACCAGCGTCGGATCTGCGCCGAGGACGACCCCTTGGGCGGCCACGAGGCCTATGGCGCGTCCAAGGCCTGCGCCGAGATCGCGATCCAGTGCTTTCGCGCCGCCTACTTCCCGGGCAGCTTCACCTGCGGAATCGCCTCGGCCCGCGCCGGCAACGTGTTCGGCGCCGGTGACTTCGCGCCGAGCCGCCTGGTGCCCGACCTAGCCCGCGCCTTCCTGAGGGGCGAACTGCCCAGGCTGCGCAGCCCGGAGGCGGTTAGGCCCTGGCAGCACGTGCTGGACGCGGTGGCGGGCTATCTGCGCCTGGCCGAGCTGCTGCACCAGCGGCCGGAGATGTACAGCACGTCGTGGAACTTCGGGCCAGAGGCCGGGAGCGAGTGGACGGTGGGCGCCATCGCCGATGCGCTGGCCAGCGCCTTCGGCATCCAGGGCTGGGAGAACGCGCCGCCGTTGCCGGTCCAGGAGGAGGCGCTCCTGCGCCTGCAGACCAGCCGTGCCCGCCGTCGCCTCGGCTGGCAGCCGCAGCTCGGCATGGCCGAGGCGCTGCGCTGGACGGCTCAGGGCTACAAGCGGCTGCACGGCGCCGGCGACACGAGCTGGCTCGCCGACCAGATCGCCCGCTACCACGCGCGGCTGCAGGACCACGATGCTCGGCCCGCCGAAGGCGAACTCGTCGACCTCATGACCCATGCCGTTGCCAGGACCAGCCAGCATGAAGCGGCCTGACCCCTTCCATCCCGTCCCTGCCGACGTTCCCGTCTTCATCCTGTGCGGCGGTCTCGGCACGCGCCTGGGCCATCTGGCGGCCGACCGGCCCAAGCCCATGGTGGAGATCGGTGACCGGCCGATGCTCCAGCACATCATGGAGGTCTATGGCCGACATGGCTTTCGCCGCTTCGTGCTCTGCACGGGCTGGCGCTCCGACGTGATCGGCGAGTTCTTCGGGCTGTGGCACTACTGGAACGCCGACTTCACCGTGAATCTGCGCGACCGCTCGGTGTCCTGGCATCAGACCAGGGCCTGGCCGGACTGGGACGTCACCGTGGCGCAGACCGGGCCCGGCACCATGACGGGGGCCAGGATTGCCCGGGCTGCAGCGCGCTATCTGGGCGATGCCCCGCATTTCGCGGTGACCTATGGCGACGGGCTGACCGATGCCGACCTGACGGCCGAGTTCGCGTTCCACCTGGCCCATGACCGCCTGGCCACCATGCTGGGCGTGCAGCCGCCCTCCCAGTTCGGGCGGCTCGACCTGTCCGCCGACGGGCCGGCGCGCTTCGTCGAGAAGCCGGAGCGGACCGACCAGTGGATCAATGGCGGCTACTTCTTCTTCCGCCGCGCCATGCTCGACTACCTGTCCGAGCGCGCCGACTGCGTGCTGGAAGGCGAGCCGCTCCAGCGGCTGTCCGCGGATGGCCAGCTCGAGGTGCACAAGCATGGCGGCTTCTGGTCCTGCATGGACACCAGCCGCGACAAGGAAAGGATCGAGGCGCTCTGGGAAACCGGCGCCGCACCCTGGGCCGGCCAGCTCGGAGGGCTGATCGATGCGTGAGATCGACCGGCCGCTGCCCGGCATGCGGGTCTTCGACCTGGAGCCGCGCCAGGACGAGCGTGGCTCGTTCACCCGGCTGTTCTGCAGAGCTACTCTGGCCGAGCTCGGCTTCGAGGGCGGCGCCGCGCAGTCCAACCTGTCCCGCTCGGTCCGAGCCGGCACTCTGCGCGGCCTGCACTACCAGCTGGGCGATGCCGCGGAGACCAAGCTCGTCACGGTGACGGCAGGTGCTGTCTGCGACGTGGTCCTGGACCTGCGTCCCTACAGCCCGAGCTTCGGCCGGCACGTCGTCCTGCACCTGGACGCAGCACTGCCCCAGGCCGTGCTGATCCCGGCCGGCTGCGCCCATGGCTTCCTGACCACCAAGGACGCCACCACGCTGCTCTACTTCACTTCGCATCCCCATGCGCCGGTGCTGGAGCGGGGCGTGCGCTGGGACGATCCGGCCTTCGGGATCGCCTGGCCGGAGGATCCCTTGGTCCTTTCCCACAAGGACCGGGCGCTGCCCGATTTCGACCCGCGTTGGCATCTGGCGGCCTGAGGAGGATCCGATGCGCGTGCTGATGACCGGTGTGAGCTCATTCACCGGCAGCTGGATGGCGAGGCGCCTGGCCGAGGCCGGCGCGGTAGTGACCGCCCCGCGTCGTGGCTGCCGGGCCGAGGACGGGCCCAAGATCCGCGAGCGCGGCGCCATGCTGGCCAAGCGGGTCCGCCAGGTCGACGAGGCGCCGTTCGGCTCCGACCGGTTCCTCGATCTACTGGCCAACGAGGGACCGTTCGACCTGCTCTGTCTGCACGGCGCCACGGTCGGCGACCACCGCGCCGAGGATTTCGACGCGATCCACGCCCTGCGCCAGGACACCCACCGGATCAGCCAGGTGATGGAGCGCTTCGCGGCCCGCGGCGGCCGGGCGGTGATCTTCACCGGCACGGTGTTCGAGGCCGACGAGGGCCGGGGCGAGCCCCCGCATGCCGCGATCGGCGGCTACGGCCTGGCCAAGACCCTCACCTGGCAGGTGGTGCGCCACGCGGTGGAGCGGCGCGGTCTGCGCCTGGGCAAGTTCGTGATCCCGCACCCGTTCGGGCCGATGGAGAAGCCCGGGCTGACCAGCTTGCTGGCCGAGGCCTGGCTGGCCGGCCAGGTGCCGACGGTGGCTACGCCGTCGCTGGTGCGCGACCATATCCATGTCGACCTGCTGGCTCTGGCCTATGCCCGCTTCGCGCGCGAGGTCCATGGCTGGAACGGCCGCGCCATCGTCCACCATGCCGGCCCGTCCGGCCATGTCGAGACGGTGGGTAGCTTCGTCGCCCGCTTCGCCAGGGCACTCGGGCCCTTGCTGGGCGTGCCGACCCGCTGGACCTCGGCCAGCGTTGCCATGAGCGGCCAGCAGCCGCGCATCCGCTGCAACGCCGAGCCCACGCTGACGCTGCATCCGGAGTTCGATCCGAACCGGGCGTTCGAGGAACTGGCGGTCTGGTACCTGCAGCGCTTTGGCGGCAGCGGACACGGACGGCGGGCACTGCGTATCGCCGAGCGCAGCCTCGAGACGGTCTGATCCAATGACGCCGGACCGGTTCGGCGCGGCTGCCAGCCTCGAGGTCGGGGTGGTCATGATCACCCATCGCAGCCGCGCCCATCTCGACCATAGCCTGCCGCTCCTCCTGGCTTCGCCGCTGCGGCCACGGGTCCTGGTAGTGAACTCCAGCTCCGGTGACGACACGGTGGAGCACGCCCGGGCACTCGGCGCCGAGACCTGGGTGGTGCCGCGCCGCTCGTTCAACCATGGCGCCACGCGCGAGGCGGCACGGCACCGGCTGGGCACGGCGGTCGTGGTGATGATCACGCCCGATGCCTATCCGGCCAGCCCCGACGAGCTCGGCCGGCTGGTGCATCCGGTACTGACCGGGCAGGCCGCCTGCGCCTATGGCCGCCAGCTCCCGCACCGCGGTGCCGACCCGGTCGAGGCGTTTGGCCGGGCCTTCAGCTACCCGGACCGGAGCGACCTGCGCTCGGCCACCGACCGCGCTCGGCTAGGCAGCGGCGTCCATTTTTGTTCCAACGCCTGGGCCGCCTGGTCCAATGCCGCGCTCGACCGGATCGGGGGCTTTCCGCCTACCCTGGTGAGCGAGGAGACCATCGCGGTCGCCCGGCTCCTGCAGGAGGGCGAGCGGATCGCCTATGTCGCCGACGCCGTGGTCCGCCATTCGCACCGCTACACGCCCTTCCAGGAATTCACCCGCCACTTCGACATCGGCTGGACCCGTGCGGCCCATGCCGAGCTGCTGCTTGCCCAGGGCGGCGAGGACGCACGCGGCCGCCGCTTCGCGGCGGAGCTGCTCCTGAGCCTCTTGGTGCGGGCACCGTGGCAGGTTCCAGCCACGCTGGTGGCGCTCTTCGCCAAATGGTCGGGCTATCGGGTGGGATTGCTGGGCAGGCATCTGCCACCAGGCGTCGCTGCCGCCCTGAGCGGCCAGGACTTCTTCTGGCGGAGCGACTTCGCGCCGAAAGGACGCCCATGAGGGTCGCGATCGTCACCAACAACGTGCTGCCGCCGCGTGAAGGCATCGGCCGCCATGTGCTGGAGACCGCACGCCGCCTGATCGCGCGGGGGCATGACGTGCAGGTTCTGGCCAAGGGCGAGGCGTTCGGCGAGGTGCGCTCCCAACTGATCGAGCAGGTGCCGGTCCATCACTGGCCGCATCGCCCGCTGCGGCCCTTCCACCACCAGGCGACCCGCCCGCTCCTGCAGGACCTGCTGGACCGGCTGGGGCCGTTCGACGTCCTGCATGCCCACCTGCCGCTCCTCCCGCTCCTGCACACCGAAGCGAGGGTAATCGTCACCTGCCACGGCACGCTCGGCGCCGATACCGAGGCGTTCACCGAGCGCTCCTGGCAGGCATGGGCGATCCGCGCCCAGGCCAGGCTGGTGGCCCGGCCGATGGAGCAGGCCTGGTTCGACCGGGCCGAGCGGATCGTCGCGGTCGCGGGCTGTGTCCAGGACGAGATCGTGCAGCGTTACCGCATAGCATCCGGCAAGGTGACGGTGCTGCGCAACGGGGTCGACCTGTCGCGCTTCCCGTTCGAGCATCGCGTGCGAGGTGGCCAGCGGCTGCTGTTCGTCGGCAGGCTCGGCTGGCGCAAGGGGCTGTTCCGGCTGCTCGACGCGCTGGCCCGCCTGCCGGGCGACGTCACGCTGGACCTGGTGGGCGAGGGGCCGCTGGAGGCCGACCTGCGCGCTCATGCCGAACGGCTGAGTCTGGGCAGCCGGGTGCACTTCCATGGCTTCCTGCCGCACCCGGACGTGATCCTGGCGCACCGGGCAGCCGACCTGTTCGTCAACCCCGCCGATTACGAGACGGGCCCGCTGACCCTGCTGGAGGCGATGGCGCTGGGTACCCCACTGGTCACCACCGCCACCGGCCTCGCCCGTGAGTTGGGTGAGGAGGCCCGACTCGTGCTGGCCGAGCGCACGCCCGAGGCCCTGGCCCATGTGATCGCCACCTGCCTCGCGACGCCGGACCAGGCCGCGGCAAGGGCCAGGCTCGCCCGCCGCACGGTCGAGCGCCAACTGGGCTGGGACCGCATGGTCGATCAGCTCGCCGACATGATCGCGCAGCCGCTGCGCCAGGCCGCCTGAGCATGAGCGGTCACGACGTCGTCGTCTGCTTCGGCTTCGAGGCCGACCGGGTCCGCCGCCAGCCCTGGCACGTGGCACGCGGCATCGCCCTGGGCCTGCTGGCGCATGGCCGGCGCGTCACCATCGTGACCGATGCCCGCTCGCCGCCAGGAGGCGAGCCATTCAGGATCGTGGCGCTGCCCCGCCTGTTCTCCGGCAATGCGCCCGATTCGGCGCTGCGGGACGCCCTGGTGATGCTGGCGCCTGACCGGATCTTCGTGATGATCGGCATTCACGAACTGCTCCGCCCCGGGCGCCTGCGCCTGGGAGCGCGGGTCTTCCCGATCGTGGCGGCTCAGCCCTTCCGGCCGCGCGACGTCCTCCGCCTGTCCGCAGCCGATCTGTGGCGCGAGCGGCACCTGCTGCGGCTGACGCTGCTCGCAGCATTCCTGCCGGACTGCCTCATCCGCCAGGGCTTCCGGCAAAGCGGGGCAACTGGCCTGGTGTTCGTTTCGGCGGCGGCGCGCGCCCGCTTTGCCGAAATGGGCATCGGCGTCTCGCTGGTACTCCGCCCGCAGGTCGAGCCCCCGCCGTCAGTACCGACGCAGGTCCGGTCGCCGGTTCCGACCATTCTGTATTGCGGCCCGCCGCTGGCGCTGCGCGGCGCCGATCTGGCGCTGGACGCGTTCGAGCGGGCAAGCGCGGCAGGGCTGGAGGCCAGGCTGCAGCTGCTCCTGCGCCCAGACGACCGGCCAAGCCTGATGCGCCGCTTCCTCGCCCGGGTCGAGCGCTCGCCAGTTCGCACCTCCATTGAGGTGGTGACCGAGATGCTGCCGGCGGAAGCAATGCGCCGGCACTTGGCTGCGGCCGACGTCCATCTCCTGCCGTTTCGGGTGACGGTGTCCGATGCACCCCTGGTGGTGATCGAGGCCGGGCTCACCGGGCGGCCGATGGTCGTGCTCGATACGCCGGGTGTGGCCGAATATGCGCGGGCCTTCGGCGGCATCGTGGTGGATCGGCCGGCCCGGCTCGTGGCTGCGCTGCGTGACGCCTGCGGCCGCGCCGTCCAGCCGATCGCCGTGCAGGAATGGACGAGCTGGCCCCAGGCGGTGGCGCCGCTGGATCGCTGGGCCGGGCAGACCCCGCCTCGGCTCGCTACCATCGCGCTGATCGGCATCGACGGTGCGGGCAAGACCACGCTGCTCCGGCGGTTGCAGGGCCGCCTCGCCGCGGCGGGCCAGGGCAGCACGCATGTCTGGAGCCGGTTCCGCAATTATACCAGCAAGCCGCTCCTGGTGCTCGCCCGCCTGACCGGCCACAATCGCAAGCTGGTGCTGGGCGGCGTGCGGATCGGTGTCCACGAGTTCGCCAATGGCTTGGCCGGGCCGTTTCTCTGGCTGCAGCGCCTTGACCTGTGGCTGGACCGGCAGCTGCGGATCCGCCCCGCCGCCAAGAGGGGCCTGGTCGTCATGGACCGCTGCGCGCTCGACCAGCTGGTCGACATGGCGGTCGCCACTGGCCGCGAGGCGGAGCTGGTCGAGCGGCTGGCACCCAATCTCCTCGAGGGACTGCCGCAGCCGGCCCTCGTGGTGCTGGTCGATCGCGAGCCGCTCCTGATCGGGACCAGCCGGCCGGATGCGCTGATGGATCCGAAACTCCTGCGCCGCCGCGCCTGCTACCGGCTGCTGGCCGCCCGGCTGCACCTCCCGGTCCTGCAGAACGACGCGAGCCTGGAAGCCGCCGACCGCTTCCTGGACCGCCTGGTCGGTTTGGCACCGGAGCCGGGCGGCCGGAGGGCACGCGGGTGATCCGGGTCTTCTACGCCAACGACCCGCTGGCGGTCGACCAGGGTGGTGGTGCGGAGCATTTTCGCGGCATCTTCCGTGCGCTTTCGGGCTCCGACCTGGACTGGCAGCTGGTAGCGGCCCGGCTGCAGGATCGCTCGCACCCACAGGTCGACTACATCTCGTGCACCTCCCATTTCGGGCGCTGGTACTTGGCGCTGTGGGGCTGGTTCTGGCGCAACCGGCACGCGATCGGCCGGGACGACGTCCTCCATTTCCACCGCAACTACGCGGCCTGGCCCAAATACCTGCTCTGCCCGCGCCGCGGCCGGGTAGTGATTACCTATCACAATGTCAGCGGCCGGGTGCTGGACGGGCTGTTCGGCCGTTCTGCGCGACCGTTGCGCTGGGCAATGCAGCTGCTGGAGCGTGCGGCGGTGCGTCGGGCCGACCGGCTGGTCTGCGTGAGCGATCGCGACCGCCTGGAACTGGCGCGGACCGTGGCCGGGCCGCCCTTTGCCGGGGCCCTGGTCATGGCGGCGGCCCTCGACCACGCCCGGCTGTCGGAAGTGCCGGCCGCAGCACCGAAGAGGTGCTCGCGCCTCCTGTTCCTGGGCCGCCTGGAGCATCAGAAGCAGCCCGAGCGGGCGGTCGAGGTGCTGGAGCGGCTCTGTGCTGCGGGCGGGGAAGGCTGGACACTCACGATCGCGGGCGAGGGCAGCCAGCGCGGCCGGCTGGAGCGGCGCGTCCAGGACAGCCCGGTCCGCGACCGGATCGTCATGGCCGGGCTGGTCCCGCATGACCAGATCGCCCGGCTGATCGACGCCCATGACCTCCTGCTGGTGACCAGCCGCTACGAGGCCTCGCCTACCGTGGTGAAGGAGGCGCTGCTGCGCCACCGCCCGGTCGTGACCTGTGATGTCGGCGACGTGCGGCGCTGGATAGCGCCCGGCAGTGGCCTGATCTGCCGGGACGACCCGGATGAACTGGCAGAAGCTGTGCAGGGGATAGCCCGCCTGATGGCCGAAGACGGCTATCGCCCCTCGGACCGGCTGGGCGGCGACCTGGAGCAGCGCCTGATGGCACCCCTGCTGGACCTCTATCGCGCCGTCCAGGATGGAGCGTGAGCAAACGCACTGGTGCCTTGTCCGCCATCCTGGTGGGCGGCGGGGCCAGGCTCGCGGCTGCCGGCATCGGTCTTGCCGGCACCACGCTCGCGGCCCGGGCACTGGGACCGGCCGAATGGGGAATCTGGCTCGTGCTGTTCGCCGGCTTCGGCTGGTGTCAGCATCTGGCGGAATGGGGCCTGCGCAGTGCGGCACTGGTGGAGGGCGGCCGCCTGGGCCAGGCCTGCCGGGGCCTCGTGCGCGATGTCCTGTGCGCCCGGCTGGTACCGCTCGTCCTGTCCGGCGTCCTGCTGGTGGGCGGTGCCGTCGTCTGGCGGCCGGAACTGGCAGGTGCTGCGTTGTGCCTTGCCGCGGCGCTGGCCATGATCGCCCTGAACCTCGACTGGGTGGCCCTGGTGCGCGGCAACGCCCTGCCGGCGAACCTCGGCCTCATGGCCCGCCCGGCCCTGTTCCTGGCTGCCATCGCCCTGCTGCCGGCACCGCTGGCAGTGGGCGACCTAGCTCTGGCGACGCTGATCGGCTGGGCGGGCGCGGCACTGGCCGGTGCGGCCGAATGGCGCCGTGCTGCGGCACCCGTGCCCGAGCGCGTCCGGCTGCGCACCCGCGAACTGCTCGAGACCGGTATCCCGTTCTTCTTGGTGACGGCGGCCAACCAGGTGGCGCTGTCGGCGGACCTTGTCGCGGTCGCCTGGATGCTCGGCGCCGAGGCGGCCGGTGCATTCGGGCTGGCCATGACGATCGCGCAGACCGCCACGCTGGGCGCCCAGGCCGCCGCCCAGTGGTGGCTGGCCCGGGGAGCTGCGATGGCGCCCATCCGTGCCCGCCGGGTCCTGCTCGACGCCCTGCTGCTGGGCGGCACGGTGGCCGCGGCCCTGGCGATCCTGGGACCGGGCCTCCTGCTGCGGCTGTTCGGCGTCCAATGGTCGGCAGCAGCCGACCTCCTGCCGCCGGCGGCACTCTATGTGGCGCTGGTGCATGTCACTGCGGTGCGTGCGGCGCTGGTGGCCGCCAGGGGCGGGGCAGGGCGGGTGGCGCTGGTGCAGGTCGTGAGTCAGACGGTCGGCTGGCCACTGCAGCTGCTGGCGGCAGCCCGGCTCGGCCTGGAGAGCGTGGTGCTG
Source organism: Geminicoccus sp. (assembly GCF_035556675.1). Classification (GTDB taxonomy): domain Bacteria; phylum Pseudomonadota; class Alphaproteobacteria; order Geminicoccales; family Geminicoccaceae; genus Geminicoccus. Next base: position 84,813 of record NZ_DATMFZ010000166.1, read on the forward strand.
CTGCGCGGACTGGTGGAACTGCTGCGACTCGTGCTGCTTGTCGGCCTCGGTGATTTCTGGCTCCGGGTCGGGCTTCTGTCCAGGATCACTAAAATGCTATTCAAATCACAAGAGTATTTGCGTCCAAAGTCTAATCGAATCCGAAACGATAATAGTTGTCGGTGATTCAGGTTGATGGTTATTCATCTAGCCAGAGGGAAATGGATCAGATGGCCACCGGGCAGCTCCAGGAATGGAACGACCGGTGCCTGGAGAAGACCGATGGCTGTTTCGACCCGCGACCTGCACGATCTGCTCCGACAGGCTGCTTCGTCACTCCCGCTCGGGCGCGCGCGGACGAACGTCACCCCGTTCCGTGGCCGGCGGGTGCGCACGCCGGAACTGGAGCTGGAGCATCTGTCGGTGACGCTGGATGGGGCGTTGGGCGTGCTGTTCGCCCGGATGAAGCACACCCAGCGGGCCTGCTACACCCAGACGCTGATGCAGGACATGAAGACCCTGCAAAACCATCTGGTCGAGCTTTATGCCGGCCTGGGCGCCGAGGAGATCCCGTTCCGCTACCTGGCCTGGTGCTCGGACGCGCCCAGGGCCTGGAGCCTGGGCGGCGACCTTTGCACCTTCACGAACATGATCCGC
>NZ_DATMFZ010000167.1:0-4706 GCF_035556675.1 Geminicoccus sp.
TCGGGCTCCGGGTTGTTCCAGGTCGAGACCGGGTGGATGCCGATGAGCGCCCCGGTGCCGACCGCGGACATGGGCTGGCTCTTGGTGAAGACCTCGGCGTCCTTGCCGATGCCGACCTCCAGGTACTGGGACCAGGCGCCCTGGCGGATCAGATGCTCCTTCAGCTCCATCGCCTTGTCGGAGCCCGGCACGATCGCGCGCAGGTCGTCGCCGACGATCGCGGTGATCTTCTGGCGGATCGCCTCGGACTTGGCGGCATCGCCACGGGCCTGCTCCTCGATCACCCGCTCCAGCATCGAGCGCACGAAGGTGACGCCGCAGGCCTTGATCGCGTGGAGGTCGACCGGGGCCAGGAAGTAGGGCGTGCCGGGGTCGCGGCGGTCATGGGCACTGTTGGCGAGGATCGGGGCGAGGTCGCCGATCCGCTCGGCCCCGGCACTGCGGGCCAGGGCTACCGGATCGGCCGCGTTCGTCAGCTCGCTCAATGTCGGCACGATCGGGGTGAGGTCGAACACGCCCTCGTCCCGGATCGCCACCACGCAGGGGCCGGCGCCCGTCTGCACGCGGCCGACCAGGGTGCCGGCAGTGCCGTCCTCGGGCAGGGTCTGGTCGATGGTCAGGCTGGCGTGCACGGTTCTTCTGCCTCACTGATGACTGGGGATGGGATGATCTGGGAACGGATGGCGAGCGGGGGCCGCTTCAGAGTGCTTTGGCCCGCTCGCGCAGCACGTTCTTCTGCACCTTGCCGGTCGAGGTCTTGGGCAAGGGGCCGAACACGATGGTCTTGGGCAGCTTGTAGCCGGCGATCTCGCCCCGGCAATGCTGGACCAGTTCCTCGGCAGTGACGGAGGCCCCCTCGCGCAGGGTGACGAAGGCGCAGGGCGTCTCACCCCATTTCTCGTCCGGCCGTGCCACCACCGCGGCGTCGATCACGTCCGGATGGCGGTAGAGCGCACCCTCCACCTCGATCGAGCTGATGTTCTCGCCGCCCGAGATGATGATGTCCTTAGAGCGGTCCTTGATCTCCAGATAGCCGTCCGGGTGCATCACCGCGAGGTCGCCCGAATGGAACCAGCCTTCGGCGAAGGCGGCATGGGTGGCGGTCGGGTTCTTCAGGTAGCCGCGCATCACCACATGGCCGCGGAACATGATCTCGCCCAGCGTGGTGGCATCGCGCGGCACCGGCCGCATCGTCTCCGGGTCCAGCACGTCCAGCCCTTCCAGGACCGGGTAGCGGACACCCTGGCGGGCCAGCTTCTCCGAGCGGGCCTTGCTGTCCAGCCCGGCCCATTCTTCCTGGAAGGCGCAGACCACGGCCGGCCCGTAGACCTCGGTCAGGCCATAGACATGGGTCACCTCGATACCCAGGCGATCCATCTTCTCCAGCACCGCCGCCGGCGGGGCCGAGGCCGCGGTCATCATCCGGACCTTCTGGGTGAACGGCCGCCGGGCCTCCTCGGGCGCGTTGACCAGCATGCTCATGATGATCGGCGCGCCGCACAGATGGGTCACGCCATGGTCGGCCAGCGCCGCGTAGATCGTTTCCGAGCTCATCCGGCGCAGGCAGACATTGACGCCGGCCTGCAGCACGGTGGTCCAGGGGAAGCACCAGCCGTTGCAGTGGAACATCGGCAGCGTCCAGAGATAGACCGGATGCTGCGGCATCGACCACACCAGCACGTTGCCGACCGCGTTCAGGTAGGCGCCGCGATGATGGTAGACGACTCCCTTGGGGTCGCCGGTGGTGCCGGACGTGTAGTTCAGCGTGATCGCCTGCCACTCGTCGGCCGGCAGGATCGGCGCGGCGTCTGGATCGCCGCTGGCCAGGAACTCCTCGTAGTCGAGCCGGCCCAGGCGCTGGTGCGGCCCAGCGAACTCCGGGTCGCACACGTCGATCACGATCGGCGGGCGGGCCACCGATTTCAGTGCCTTCTCGACGATCGGCGCGAACTCGCTGTCCACGATCAGCACCTTCGCCTCGCCATGCTCCAGGATGAAGGCGATCGTGCCGGGATCGGAGCGGGTATTCAGCGCGTTCAGGACCGCACCGGCCAGAGGCACACCGTAATGGCATTCCAGCATGGGCGGCGTGTTCGGCAGCATCGCCGCCACCGTGTCGCCGGGCTGCACGCCCAGGCGCTCCAGCGCCGAGGCCAGCCGGCGGCAGCGCTGGTGCAGCTCGCGATAGGTGCGGCGCAGCCCACCGTGAACCACCGCCAGCCGCTCGGGATAGATCGCGGCGGTGCGGTCCAGGAAGGTCAGCGGCGTCAGCGGCGCGAAGTTGGCCGCGTTCCGGTCCAGCCCAACCTCATAGGGGCCATCTGCCGGATGCCCCGCATATCGAATCCGCTCCGACATCGCCGCCATCTCCTCCAGCTTGCGCACTCTTCACGGTGCCTAAGGCCGCCGACAGCATCCGAGGCTGCTCCGGTTGCCCAGGTGAAAGCTCAGTGCACGCAGCCGCCCGCACCGCACGCGCAGCCCCCGCCCGAGCGGGCGCTGCCGACGCGATCCCCGACATCGCAGGCAAAGGCCGGCCGCTCCTGGCCGCCACCCTTGCCGAGCATCGGCCGGGCCAGGGCCCGGCGGGCAGGCATCGCACAGCTCGGGCAGGCCCGCGGCCGGTCGCTTTCGCTCATGGGCGACCAGTCCTTGAAGACGCCGTGGTCGCTGCAATCATAGGTATAGAGCGGCATGATCTGTGCGCTGGTCCGTGGTCGCAAACCTCGCCTGCCATCCTAGCCGCGGAGCCGCCGCGTTGACACCCCCGCCGACCGGGGCCACATCGGCACGGGGCCGCTTGCGGGCCCTCCCAACGGCATGGCGGGTCACAAGGTTTGAGCGCGCTCTTGGATTTCGAGAAGCCGATCGCCGAGCTGGAAGGCAAGGTGAAGGAGCTTCGTCATCTCGCCACCGGCTCCGAGCTCGACCTGCAGGAAGAGATCAGCAAGCTGGAAAGCCGGGCAGCCAAGCTGCTCTCGCAGACCTATGCCAAGCTGAATGCCTGGCAGAAGGCCCTGGTCGCCCGCCATCCGGACCGGCCGCACTTCAAGGACTATGTGGCGAGCCTGGTCGAGAACTGGACGCCGCTCGCCGGCGACCGGGCGTTCGCCGACGACAGCGCCATCCAGGGCGGGATCGGCCGGCTGCGCGGCCGCTCGGTGGTGCTGATCGGCCACGAGCGCGGCCACGACACCGAGAGCCGGGTGAAGCACAATTTCGGCATGGCCCGGCCGGAGGGCTACCGCAAGGCAATCCGGCTGATGCGCCTGGCCGAGCGGTTCGGCCTGCCGGTGGTCACCCTGGTCGACACGCCCGGCGCCTATCCCGGCGTGGATGCCGAGGCGCGCGGCCAGGCCGAGGCGATCGCCCGCTCGATCGAGACCGGCCTGGACCTGCAGGTGCCGTTCGTGTCCGTGATCGTCGGCGAGGGCGGCTCGGGCGGCGCCATAGCACTGGCCGCGGCCGACCGGGTGCTGATGCTGGAGCACTCGATCTATTCGGTGATCACGCCGGAAGGCTGCGCCGCGATCCTGTGGCGGGCAGCCGACCAGGCGTCCGAGGCTGCGCAGGCCCTGAAGCTCACCGCCCAGGACCTGCTGGAGCTGCGCCTGATCGACGCCGTGGTCGAGGAGCCGCTGGGCGGCGCCCATCGCGGCCGCGCCACCACGATCGGCCGGGTCGGCGACGCGATCGAGCAGCACTTGGCCGAGCTGGACGGCGTGGCGGGCGCCGACCTGCGCCGCAATCGCCGCGAGAAGTTCATCCGGATGGGCCAGGCAGCGGAAGCCTGAGCCCTATCGTCGGCGCCAGCGCCGGTACTGCCGCCAGCCGAGCGGCGCTGCCGCGAGGACCACGCCTGCCGCGATCGGACCCAGCACAGCGATGCCGGCCAGGGCAGACAGGTCGACGCTGCCTCCTTTGGCGAACACCTCCGCCAAGCCCGCGCCGAGGCCGGCCAGCACGAAGGTGGCGGGCGCAATCCCCAGTGCCGTGGTCAGCACGAAGATGCCGGTCGGCACGTTCAGGAGGGCCGGCACGGTGTTGGTGACCCAGGCCGGCAGCACCGGCACCAGCCGGATCGCCAGGAGAAATCCCCACATCCCGCCACGCAGCGCCCCCTCCACCCGCGCCAGCCACGGCCCGGCGCGCTGCCGGAGAGGACTGCCGAGACTGGTCCGGGTGACCAGGAAGGTCAGCACCGAGCCAAGCGTGCCGCCGGCCACCGACAGGAGGCCGCCCCACCAGGTGCCGAACGCGAACCCCAGCGCCAGGGTGATCCAGAGCGCCACCGGCAGGCAGGCCGCGACCGCCGCCGCATACACCAGCAGCGCCACGGCCGGCGCCATGACCGGATAGGCGGCGACGATGCCGGCCAGCTCGGCGTGCCGCGCGCGCAGCGCCTCCCCGTCGAGATCGCTGAGCAGTGCCCAGGTGACCAGCCCCAGCCCCACCAGCGCCGCCAGCGGCAGGAGCCGCCTCACCCTCGCTTCATCCGCTACCGCCCTTGCCCTGGCCACGCGTCAAAGCTAGTTCGCCCGTTCATGCCAGCAATCGTTTTGAGCGGAAGTCATCGATGAGCGCGCGCGACCAGTTGATGGGCCTCCTGGCCGAGCTCGGCATCGTGGCGGCCACCCACGAGCACCCGCCGGTCTACACGGTGGAGGAGGCCCAAGCCCATACCGCGCACCTGCCGGGCGGCCACT
>NZ_DATMFZ010000168.1:0-3351 GCF_035556675.1 Geminicoccus sp.
AGCTCCTCCATCTGTGGCGGACCACCGGCAAGACCGTGGTGTTCGTCACCCACTCGATCGCCGAGGCTGCCTTCCTGTCGACCCGGATCGTGGTGATGTCGCCCAGGCCCGGCCGGATCCTGGACGTGATCGACAGCGACTTCCCGCCCGACCGGACCCTGGACATCCGCGAGACGCCCGAATTCGCCGAACTGTCCCGCCGGATCCGCGACGGCCTGCGCGCCGGGCATTCCTACGAGGACTGACGGCCCGCAGCCCCCGGAACATCCGCCGGGGCGGGCGCCGATGGTCACGCGCCAAAGCCCCCGCCCGACAGGGGCGGGGCAGGAGCGTCGGAATACGGGCGAAGGCCAGAGCTAGAAGGTGGTGGACACGAACTCCGCGGAGAACGACGCAATGTCGAAGAAGGTGACGGAGCCGTAGCTGCTGCTGGGCGCATCCATGAGCTCGACCCTCAGCGAGGCAGCGGTCTCACCATCATAGATGGCGTCGACGATCGAGCACAGGTCGTCATTGGCATCGACCCGGCCGTCGCCGTTGCTGTCCAAAGGCATGAGCAGATCGTCGATCACCAGCCGGAAGCCCCCGACATCGTCGACGATCAGGTCGTTGCCGCCGAAATGACCGCCGGTGACGGCCTCGTAGACGTAGGTATCGAAGCCCGGCCCCCCGACCAGCGTATCGTTGCCGAGAGAAGAATCGAGTTCGCTGCCGATGATCATGTCGTTCCCGGCACCGCCGAAGACGAGATCGTCGCCGTGGGCGCCCTCCAGGCGATCGTTGCCGTCGCCGCCGCGCAGCACGTCGTTGCCCCGATCGCCGTTCAGATCGTCGATGCCGGCATCGCCGTAGAGCAGGTCGGCGAGCCGGCCGCCCATGAGCATGTCGTTGCCCTGGCCGCCCCGCAGTTCGCCGGAGCCGATGAGCGTGTCGTCGCCATCGTTGCCGTACAGGCGGTTCCATCCGCTCTCATCGAAGATGAAGTCGTTGCCGGCATTGCCGAACAGCGTGTCGTTGCCGATGCCGCCCTCGATGTGGTCGCGGCCCAGGCCGCCATGGATCAGGTCGTCGCCCTCGTTGCCGACGACATGGTCGTCGCCATCGCCGCCCAGAACGAAGTCGTCGCCGGCCCCCGCCTTAACGAAGTCGTTCCCGAGTCCGCCACAGAGCCGGTCGTCGCCGCTGGCGCCGAAGATCCGGTCGTTGCCCGCCCTGCCATCGATGATGTCGGCGAGCGCCGAGCCCAGAAGAAGGTCCGGCCCCGGGGTTCCAAACAGCGTCGCCATCCACACGATTTTGATTGTAAAAAACACTCCGCTGCATGAAGAATTGGTTAGACAAAGTCCATTATTGCATGAGGCAGCTGCGGCATTACGGGCAAGGCACCATGAGCCTGGCTGCAGGCTTCCTCCAGGATGCCGGCGTGGCTGCAATCCCGCGCAGCCCGGCCTCGGTCCTGCGAGGAACCAGGCGCCCCGGCATCAGCCGGATTCAGTCCACTGCGGGACGCCCCTGGAGCTGCGCCTCGATGGCTGCCTTGTCGACGATCGACCAGACCTGGACGATCTTCCCGTCCTGAAACCGGTAGATCACGTTCTCGGCGAAGGCGACCTTCCTGCCGTTCACCGCAAGGCCGAGAAAGCTGCCCTTCGGCGTGCAGTCGAACCAGATCCGGCTCACCACATGAGGCGGGTCGCAGAGCAGCATCCGGACATCGAAATGCAGGTCCGGAATGTCGGCGAAGTTCTCCTCCAGCATCGCCCGGTACCCGGCCAGGCCGAACGGCCGGTCGTTGTGGATCACCGCATCATCGACAAACCGGCCGAGGTTCGGCCAGTCCTGGCTGTTCAGGCAGGCGATGTAGTCCCGGTAGATGGCGCGCAGATCCTCGGTGGTCACGGCATGTTCCTCCAGCTTCGAAGGGCCGTCCGTCCGGATCCGGCCCAGGTCCGGGCGGGCCGGCGCAGCTTCATGCCCAGGATGGAGGCGGCCAGCACCATGGTGATGCCGTTCGCGATCCAGACCGATGGTGCGTCCTGGACCACGCCATAGATGGTCCACAGCGCGATGCCTGCCACCAGCATCATCAGGGTCGGCAGGCTCAGGTCGTCGGCGCTACCGGTCCGCCAGGTCCGCACGACTTGCGGCAGGTAGGCGAGCGTCGTCAGGATTCCCGCCACCAGGCCCAGCAGCTCGATCTTGTCCATGACGGCCTCCCGGCCTTCCTCGGCTGATCCATCGCTTGCGCGCATCCGTGCCGGCACCTTAGGTAGGCTGGCAAGGTTCCTGGCAGCAGTACGCACAAGCGGGACATGTAGTATCATGAATGATAGTAATGGCCGCCGGACGCAGCGGCGCAGGGCTGGCCGGACCGGCTGCGCGGTCGAGGCGACCCTGTCCGTGATCGGCGGCGTCTGGAAGCCCGTGCTCCTGTTCCACCTCCTGCAGGGCAAGCTGCGCTTCAACGCGCTGTGCCGGCTCACGCCGTCCGCCACCGCCCGGATGATCACGCTGCAGCTGCGCGAGCTGGAGGCGGACGGCATCGTCAACCGCATCGTCTATCCCGAAGTCCCGCCCAAGGTCGAATACGAGCTCACCGAGCTCGGCCGCTCCCTGGAGCCCGTGCTGCTCAGCATGCGCGACTGGGGCGAGCAGCTGCGCGCCGCCGAGCCGGTCGCCGAGCACGCGGGCTAGGCCCGGGGCCACCGCCCACGCCTGCAAGATGCTTGGAGCCACCCACGCCCGTCCCTATCCTCGGAGGCGATGGAGGATCGATGCCCAGCGAAAACGAGCAGCTCTACGAGACCGACTTCTATGCCTGGACGAGAGTCCAGGCGAAGGAGCTGCGCCGGCTGGCCCGCGCACGCTGGAACGGCCCGCTCGACCTGAAGCATCTCGCGATCGAAGTCGCCGACATGGGCTGTGAGGTCCTCCATGGCATGGAAAGCCAGCTGGAGCGGATCATCGAGCATCTCCTGAAGCTCCAGCACAGCCCGGCCCAGGAGCCGCGGGCAGGCTGGAAGGCCAGCGTGCGACAGGCGCGCCGCGAGATCGGCCGCCGGATGACTCCGACCCTCGCCCGAAAGCTGCGCCGCAGCCTGCCGCGGCACTGGGCGGCCGGACGGGACGAGGCCCGGCAGGCACTGCTCGACCATGGCGAGGCGGAGGCCGCGGACCGCGTGCCGGAAACCTGTCCCTACGAATTCGACCAGCTGCTGGCGCTGGACTGGTACCCCCAGCCGCCTGCGGCCTGACCGGGCGGTAGGTAGGCAGCGATCATGAGCATGGTGCCCGAGGATGTCGCCCCGGCGGAACGGCCGGATTGGTTCTCGACGGTCGGCCGGCGCGGTC
>NZ_DATMFZ010000169.1:0-8951 GCF_035556675.1 Geminicoccus sp.
ACCTGCGGCAGCAACTCCTTGGAGACGGGCATGACCGGCCGATCCGCTCTGTTGACCAGGCTCCGGCGTGCCGCGGTCGCGTTTCGCGACGAGCCGCCAGCGCCGCGTGCCCCGACGCCACCCGCGGCACCGGCAGCCCCGGCGCTGTCCCGCCAGGCGATGCTGGCGCACCCGACCTCGCTCGCCTCCGCCCTGGTGCGCCTGCGCGCCAATGTCGACGAGATCGGCACCCTGGTCTGCCTGGGCTCCGGCAAGGGCGACGACGCCCTGTCCTTCGTCGAGCACTGGCCGGGTGCCCGGGTCCTGCTGATCGACATGGACGAGAGCTTCCGCCCGGTCTGGGACGGCCTCGCCAAGAAGCTGCCGGGCCTGGTGGGCGAGGTCGCGGCGCTGGCCGAGCATGACGGCGAGATCGGCATGCTCAAGACCGACCGGACCGGCGGGATCGCACTGGAGGGTGCCACCGACCCCGATGCCAAGAAGATCCGCTCGGTCCGGCTCGACACGCTGATCGCCCAGCACGCCCTGCCCCCGCCCTATTTCCTGAAGTTCGACACCCATGGCGCGGAGCTGCCGATCCTGGCCGGGGCGGAGCAGACCCTGCGGCAGACCGCGATCCTCATGATGGAGTGCTACAACTTCAAGCTGGGCTTCGCCGGCGGCCGCAACCTGACCTTCGACGAGATGTCCTTGCACCTGAAGGGGCTGGGCCTGCGCCCGGCCGACCTGTGCGACCCGCTCTGGCGTCCGGGCGACGGGCTGCTCTGGCAGATCCACCTGTTCTTCCTGCGCGCCGACCATCCCTGCTTCGCCAGCTCCAGCTACCGCGCACCCGGGAGGCAGGCCGCGGGCACCTGAGCCTTTGGCTGACGCTCAGCCCAGGAAGGCCACGACCGCCCGCAGCACGTCCGGCTCCTGCTCGCGGTGCGGGACATGTCCGCAGCCCGGCAGGAGTCGGACGGTCACCGGCCCGCCCGCCAGCGCCGCGATCCGCTCCGGGTGCCGGGTGCAGCCGTACGGGTCGTCCTCCCCGTGGATGGCCAGGATCGGGCAGGAGGCCGCGCGCAGCTCGGCATCGAGATTCCAGCTGGCCCACCCGGGCGACAGCCATGTCCCGGTCCAGGCGTCCAGGACCCATGCCGCCTTGGCGCCATGATAGCGCTCCAGCCGTGCCATCTGCCCGGGCAGCGCGAACTGGCGCTGCGCTGCCCTGATTCCTGCGAGCGTGCGCTCCTCGACCAGGGCCTGGGCGGATTCGCTGATCACGCCCCGGCAGGTGCCGGGATGGGCGGCGGCGGCCGTAATCGCCATGCCGGCGCCGATGCTGTGGCCGAACGCGACGAAGTCGCCGATGTCGAACCGAGCGAGCACGGCGGCAAGCCCGCCCCTCGCCTCCTCCAGGACGAAGTCGGGTCCGAGCCGGCCCGGATTCGGGTCGGATCTGCCGAAGCCCAGCCGGTCATAGGCAATGACCCGCCGCCCGGTCGCCGTGGCCAGACGGCCGGGGAAGTCGCGCCAGAGCTCGACGCAGCCCAGTGAGTCGTGCAGCAGCACGATCGGCGGCCGGGCGGTGTCGGCATCCGGTGCCGGCCAGGACCGGGCATGGAGCCGGCCATGCGCAGTCTCGACCCAGATCCCGGCACCTGGCGCGGCTGCGTCCATGCCGCTAGCCGATGACGCCGCCGGCGCGCAGTTCCGCCAGCTCGTCCGCCGACAGGGCCAGGCGCTCGGCCAGCACCGCGTCCGTGTCCTGGCCCAGCACGGGCGGCCCCTTCTCGTAGCGGACCGGCGTGGCGGAGAGATGCAGCGGGTTGCCCAGCAGCGGCACGGTGCCGGCGGCGGCCACGGCATGGGGCACATCGACCTGCATGCCACGTGCCTGCACCTGCGGGTCGGCGAACACGTCCGGCAGGGTATTCACCGGGCCGCACGGCACGCCCAGCGCGCTGAGCTCGTCCACCCATTCCCGGATGGTGCGGGACGCCATCACCGGGGGCAGCAGGGCGTCCATCTCGGCGCGATGGCGGACCCGCGCGCGGTTGGTGGCGAAGCGCGGGTCGTCGGCCAGCTCCGGCAGCCCGGCCACCTGGCAGAAGCGGCGGAACTGGGTGTCGTTGCCGACCGCCAGGATCACGTGGCCGTCCTTGGCCTGGTAGACCCGGTAGGGCACGATGTTGGGATGCTGGTTGCCCAGCCGCGGCGGCGCCTTGCCGGAGACCAGGTAGTTGGTCGCCTGGTTGATCATGGTGGCAACCTGGGTGTCGAGCAGCGCCAGGTCGATCTGCTGGCCCTCGCCGGTCCGCTCGGCATGGCGCAGGGCGGCCAGGATGCCGGTGGCCGCGTACATGCCGCACATCACGTCGACGATCGCGACCCCGACCTTCATGGGCTCGCCGTCGGGCGCGCCGGTCACGCTCATGAGCCCGCCATGGCCCTGGGCCAGGTAGTCGTAGCCGGCGCGGTCGCGATACGGGCCGGTCTGGCCGAAGCCGGTGATCGAGCAGTAGACCAGGCTCGGGAACTGCTCCTTGAGCTGTTCATAGGCCAGGCCATAGCGGGCGAGCCCGCCGACCTTGAAGTTCTCGACCAGGACGTGGCAGCCGGCCAGCAGCCGACGGACCAGGTCGGCACCTTCGGGCTGCGCGATGTCGATCGCCACGGAGCGCTTGTTGCGGTTGGCGCAGAGATAGTAGGCGCTCTCGCCGGTGTCGGCACCGTCCTCGCCCGTGACGAAGGGCGGCCCCCACTTGCGCGTGTCGTCGCCCTCGCCCGGCCGCTCGATCTTGATCACGTCGGCACCGAGGTCGCCCAGGAGCTGGGTGCAGCTGGGGCCCGCCAGGATCCGGCTGAGGTCGAGGATGCGCACGCCGTCGAGCGGCAGGGGCTTGGACATGGGGCTACGAATGCCTAGCTAGTGGCCACTGACGGGTGGGACGCTCGCAGAACGGGGCGGCGGCCTCAAGTCGTGCCGGTCGTCCGGCGGATTCTTGGCCGCAGCCTGCGTCACGATCGCTTGACATCATCGCCGCAGACGCCAATTGAGCAGGGGAAACTGGACCGTTCCGGTCTGGAATGATTCCGAGCTGCTTCCCAGGTCTGGTAGAGCGTGATCCGACTGAGCCGCCTTGCCGATTACGGGATCGTGCTGACCACCCAGGTCGCGCGCTACCCCAACCGCCATTGGAGCGCGCCCGAGCTGGCGGCGGCGACCGGAATCCCCTTGCCCACGACCAGCAAGCTCCTCAAGACGCTGGTCCGCTCCGGTGTGCTGGTCAGCCATCGCGGTGCGCGCGGCGGCTACGGCCTGGCGGATACCAACCGGCGGGTATCGGTCGCGGAAGTGATCGAGGCGGTGGAAGGACCGATCGCGATCACGAGCTGCCTGGACCCGAACGGCTCCGACTGCAGCCTCGATTCGGTCTGCCTGACCCGGACCAACTGGAACACCATCAACCGTGCCATCCGCGTGGCACTGGCGGCGGTATCCATCGAGGAGATGGCGACCGCGGTGCCCGAGGCCTTCATGGATGGCCACGCGGATGACGAAGCAGGACGGCAGCAGGCGCGCCCGTCCGGACATCTTTCGGCCTGACGGCCGCATATCGGGAGATCGACATCCATGGCGACCGCGCTCGAGACGGTCCGTGAGTATACCGGCGGCGAGTACAAGTACGGCTTCGTCACCGATATCGAGGTGGACATCGCGCCCAAGGGCCTGAGCGAAGACGTCATCCGTCTGATCTCGGCCAAGAAGCAGGAGCCGGAGTGGCTCACCGAGATGCGTCTGGCCGCTTACAAGCGCTGGCAGACCATGACGGAGCCGACCTGGCAGAAGGTCGACTACGAGCCGATCGACTACCAGGCGATCAGCTACTACGCGGCGCCCAAGATCAAGGAGCGCCCAAAGAGCCTGGACGAGATCGACCCGGAGATCCGCCGCACCTACGAGAAGCTGGGCATCCCGATCAAGGAGCAGGAGATCCTGGCCGGCGTCGCGGTCGACTACGTCTTCGACAGCGTCTCGGTGGCCACCACCTTCCGCAAGAAGCTGGAGGAGCTGGGGATCATCTTCTGCTCGATGTCCGAGGCGGTGCAGGACCATCCCGAGCTGGTGCGCAAGTATCTGGGCAGCGTGGTCCCGGCCGGCGACAATTTCTTCGCGGCGCTGAACGCGGCCGTCTTCACCGACGGCAGCTTCGTCTACATCCCCAAGGGCGTGCGCTGCCCGATGGAGCTCTCCACCTATTTCCGCATCAACGAGAAGGGTACGGGCCAGTTCGAGCGGACCCTGATCATCGCGGACGAGGGCTCCTACGTCAGCTACCTGGAAGGCTGCACGGCACCCCAGCGTGACGAGAACCAGCTCCATGCCGCGGTGGTCGAGCTGATCGCGCTGGACGATGCCGAGATCAAGTACTCGACCGTCCAGAACTGGTATCCGGGCGATGCCGAGGGCAAGGGCGGCATCTACAACTTCGTGACCAAGCGTGGTGCCTGCCGCGGCAGGAACAGCAAGATCAGCTGGACGCAGGTCGAGACCGGCTCGGCGATCACCTGGAAGTATCCGTCCTGCATCCTGCAGGGCGACAACTCGGTGGGCGAGTTCTACTCGGTCGCGGTGACCAACAACCGCCAGCAGGCCGACACCGGCACGAAGATGATCCATATCGGCAAGAACACCCGCTCGCGCATCGTCGCGAAGGGCATCTCCGCCGGTACCTCGGACAGCACCTATCGTGGCCTGGTGAAGGTCCTGAAGTCGGCCGAGGGTGCGCGCAACTACACTCAGTGCGACTCGATGCTGATCGGCGACAAGTGCGGCGCGCACACCGTGCCCTATATCGAGGTGCGCAACCGCTCGGCCAAGTGCGAGCACGAGGCGACCACGTCCAAGATCTCGGACGACCAGCTCTTCTACTGCCGCCAGCGCGGAATCTCGGAGGAGGACGCCGTGGCGCTCATCGTCAACGGCTTCTGCCGCGAGGTGATGGACGAGCTGCCCATGGAGTTCGCGGTCGAGGCGCGCAAGCTGCTCGCGATCAGCCTGGAACACAGCGTCGGCTGATCAGCGGCCACGCCTCTCACTGAACAAGTCGGGGGTGCCGCGGCACCCGATCGGATCAAGAGATCATGCTCGAAATCAAAGACCTGCACGCCACCATCGAGGGCGAGGACAAGGAGATCCTGAAGGGGGTCTCGCTCACCATCAAGCCGGGCGAGGTCCATGCGATCATGGGCCCGAACGGCTCGGGCAAGAGCACGCTGGCCTATGTGCTGGCCGGGCGCGACGGCTACGAGGTGACCGAGGGCAGTGTCCAGCTGGACGGCGAGGACCTGCTGGAGCTGGAGCCGGAGGAGCGTGCCGCCGCCGGCCTGTTCCTGGCCATGCAGTACCCGGTCGAGATCCCGGGCGTGTCCAACATGTACTTCCTGCGCCAGGCGATGAACTCGATCCGCAAGGCGCGGGGCGAGGAGGAGATCTCCGCGGCCGCGTTCATGAAGGCGGTCAAGGAGAAGGCCGGCCAGATCGGCGTCGGCGACGCGCTGCTCAAGCGCGACGTCAACCGCGGCTTCTCGGGCGGCGAGAAGAAGCGCAACGAGATCCTGCAGATGGCCATGCTGGCGCCCAGGATCTGCATCCTCGACGAGACCGACAGCGGCCTGGACATCGATGCGCTGCGCACGGTGGCCGACGGCGTGAACGCGATGCGCTCGCCGGACCGCGGCTTCCTGATCATCACCCACTACCAGCGCCTGCTCGACTATATCGTGCCGGACCATGTCCATGTGCTCGCCAAGGGCCGGATCCAGACGAGCGGCGACCGCTCGCTGGCGCTGACCCTGGAAGAGAAGGGCTATGGCGGCGTGCTGGGCGCCGAGTTCGCCGAGGCCGCGGCATGAGCGTCGTCACCCGCAACCGCACCGTCGAGCCGGTGCCGGCCTTCGCGGAGGCGCTGGAGCGCCTGCGCGGCGAGGCCGCCGGCAGCTCCGGCCGGGCGCTGGAGGAGCGCGCCGCCGCGTTCGAGCGCTTCCAGGCGCTGGGCGTGCCGACCGCACGGGTCGAGGCCTGGAAGTACACCAACGTCTCCAGCTTCGCGAACCGCCCGTTCGGCCTGGCGCCGCGCGGCACGGTCGAGCCCGACCTGATCATCCCGCACTTCGCGGGCGGCCATCGGGCGCGCCGGCTGATCCTGGTGAACGGCCGAGCCGTTCCGCAGTTCAGCCATCTGGGCGGCCTGCCGGCCGGCATGACCGTCCGCCCGCTGGCCCAGGTCCTGGCGGAGACGCCGGAGCTGGTCGAGCGCAGCAGCGTCAACGACGAGCCGGAGCACAGCTTCGAGGCGCTGAACCGGGCGCTGGTCGAGGATGGCGCCTGGATCTCGCTCAAGGACGGCGTGGCGCTGGACGAGCCGCTGCAGATCATCTCGCTGCTGACCGCGGGCGAGAGCGCCTTCATGACCCACCCGCGCCATGTGATCCGGCTGGGCAAGGGCGCCAAGCTCGACGTCATCATGACCACGGTGGCACTCGGCCAGGCGGACAGCCTGATGAATCAGGTCGAGACGATCGAGGTCGCCGACGGGGCGGAACTCACCATTGACCGGACCCTCGAGCAGGGCCAGGGGCGCAACGCCATCACCCGGTCGCGCTACGTGCTGGGCAACCGTGCCCGGCTGCAGCAGACCAATGCCGGGCTGGGTGGCAGCCTGATCCGCCACGAGATGGAGGTCCGCCTGCGCGGCACCCACAGCGAGGCGATCCTGAACGGGCTGATGATGCCGCAGGGCACGGAGCACGTCGACACGCTGATCCGCGTGCACCACGAGATGCCGGACTGCCAGTCGGACCAGTTCTACAAGACCGTGGCGGACGGGCGCGGCCGTGCCGTGTTCGCCGGCAAGATCTTCGTGCACAAGGACGCGCAGCGCACCAACTCCTACCAGAAGAACGACAGCCTGCTCCTGTCGGACGATGCCGAGATCGACGCCAAGCCCGAGCTCGAGATCTATGCCGACGACGTGAAGTGCAGCCACGGCGCCACCTGCGGCGACCTGGACCCGACCGCCTTGTTCTACCTGCGCTCGCGCGGGCTGGACGAGGCGCTGGCCCGCTCCATGCTGACCTTCGCGTTTACCGGCGAGGTGCTGGAGCGGATCAAGGACGAGAGCGTCGGGCACGTGGTGCGGCGCATGATCCTGGACCGGCTGCCCGGCGGCGAGCGGCTGGCCGAGCTGGGGTGAGCGACATGGCCACCGATGTCCGGGCCCAGGCGGCCGCAACCGGTTTCGATCCGGACGCGGTACGCGCCGCGTTCCCGATCCTCGGCCAGGAGATGAACGGCCGGCCGATGGTGTTCCTGGACAGCGGGGCCAGCACGCAGAAGCCCGAGGCGGTGATCGCGGCCGAGGCGGAGTTCTACCGCCACGACTACGCGAACATCCATCGGGGCGTGTACGATCTCAGCCAGCGCGCCAGCGACGCGTTCGACGGCGCCAGGCGTAAGGTCCAGGCCTTCCTGGGCGCTGCCGACTGGCGCGAGATCGTGTTCACCCGCAACACGACCGAGGCGATCAATCTGGTCGCCTGGTCGTTCCTGGAGCCGAGGCTCCAGGCGGGCGACGAGATCCTGGTCACGACCATGGAGCACCACTCCAACATCGTGCCCTGGCAGCTCGTCGCCATGCGCCATGGGGCGAAGGTGGTGGCCGTGCCGATCACCGATCCGGGCGAGCTCGATCTGGCCGCTCTGCGGGAGATGATCGGGCCACGCACCCGGATGCTGGCCTGCACCTGGGTCTCCAACGTGCTGGGCACCGTCAACCCGGTCGCCGAGATCGTCGGGATCGCCCATGCGGCGGGGGTGCCGGTGCTGCTCGACGCCGCCCAGGCGGTGCAGCACGTGGCCGTGGACGTCCAGGCGGTCGGTGCCGACTTCCTGGCCTTCTCCGCACACAAGATCTACGGGCCCTCCGGCGTCGGCGTGCTCTACGGCAAGCGCGAGCACCTGGAAGCCATGCCGCCCTGGCAGGGCGGCGGCGGGATCGTCGACCGGGTGACCTTCGAGGGCACGACCTATGGCGAGATCCCGTTCCGCTTCGAGGCCGGCACGCCGGACATCGCCGGCGTCCATGCGCTGGGCGCGGCGCTGGACTGGTTCGGCCAGTTCGACATCCGTGCGGTCGAGGCGCATGAGACCCGGCTGATGGCCGAGGCTGGGCGCGCCCTGCAGCAGATCCCGGGCCTCCATCTCCTGGGCGATCCAGAGCACCGGACGGGTGCGCTGTCGTTCTGGGTGGACGGGCTGCACCACCAGGACGTGGGCGCCATGCTCGACCTGGACGGCATCGCCATCCGCACCGGCCATCACTGCGCCCAGCCCTTGCACCGGCGCTTCGGTTTAGAGGGCAGTGCGCGAGCCTCGTTCGGCATCTACAATAACGAGGCGGATGTCGTGGCGCTGGCGGAGAGCCTGCGCTACATCGTACGCAAGTATGGCTGAGGAAGCGGACATGGACGAGAACAGCGGCCTCGATCGCGCCGAAGCATTTCTCCAGGAAACACCCGAGGATGCCGCCCAGCGCGCCCGCAGCCTCGAAGTCGAGCAGCTGGGCAACCAGATCGTCGACACGCTGAAGACGATCTACGACCCCGAGATCCCGGTGAACATCTACGAGCTGGGCCTGATCTACAAGATCGACATCGAGGACGACAACCGGGTCATCGTCACGATGACCCTGACCTCGCCCAGCTGCCCGGTCGCCGAATCCCTGCCGATCGAGGTGGAGAACAAGATCACGGCGCTGGATAGTATCCCCGGCTGCACGGTCGAGATCACCTGGGACCCGCCCTGGCATCCCTCGATGATGTCGGAAGAGGCGCAGCTCGAACTCGGCATGATCTACTGAGCCAGTAAGTTCAGACACTTCAGATCTGGCGAAACAACCGCCGCA
>NZ_DATMFZ010000170.1:0-28583 GCF_035556675.1 Geminicoccus sp.
AGGGTGGAGGGACAGTCCAGACCACAAACGTCCTCACGGGCGGCGGCGAAAGCCGAAGTGGTATGAATCCTGGGGCCGTGGGTTCGAATCCCGCCGCGGACACCATTTCCTTCTTGAGAACTCGCTCTCCGGTTGGGCCGAGGGCGCCTGGAAGCCCAGGTTTCGCCTGGGTTGGCGCGAGGACCTCGGGAGTGCAGAGGCCGGAGAGGGCGGGGATTCTTTCTCCGAACGGCGGATTCTCTCCGGACCCGGGGACTTGGCCGGTTTAGTCCTAAGGTCCCGGGGATAGGGAAATCAGCAACTTATACCCCTGGCGTAATGTCCGATGTTCGTGGCCCTTAAGGGGAGCCGTTCGATTCCTGCGTGGGTAAACGTCTGAACGAGTTCGGTTTGAGCAGTCCGGCCACTCACCGCATGCTCGAACGGCTAAATCGGAAGTAGAATAATGTCGCCGCCAAGGTGCATAATCTTGACGGGCGCGTGAGCGTTCCTGTCCTGATTGTAACCTTCCTGATTAAAGCTGAGCGGAATTAGGCATGGCGGACACGCCAGTTTCGGTATTCCAGAGTGACCTCCCGATCACTACCAAGCTGGAGAGAGCACGGGCTGAGTTGCTGGATTTATCGGCACGTAACCGCCTCCTGAACGTACCTAGGTTTTCGCAGACAGCCCGCACGGTCGACGTCGTTGACGAGCGGTCTGCCGAGGTCTTCCGGTTGCTGGTTCGCGAGAGCAAGGCGTTCACCTTCCTCCCGGGCCGCGAAACGGCCCAGGAGAAGGTCGAGGGCAAAGTAGAGAGGGAGCTTTTTCTGGCGGAACTGCCGCAGCCGGAAGAAGACGAGGCAGTGGATGAGCGGGGCACCGCCAGCCGTCACGCCGACACCAAGCTTCAGACACGCATGACCTCGAAGGGCCTCCAGAAGCGGCTGTTCGACCTCTATGGCGATGCCCGGACCCTCGAGGAGGAGCAGGGTGTCAACGTCCTCTACCTCGCGCTCGGCATGCTGAAGTGGATCGACCCGCAGAACGCGGCGAACATCCGGTATGCGCCCCTGATCCTGGTGCCGGTCATTCTGGAGCGCGGCACAGCCGGGGAGCGCTTCCGGCTCCGCGCCCGTCCGGAGGACCTGTCGGCGAACCTCTCCCTCGAGGCCTACCTGGATAGAGTCCATGCCCTGAAACTCCCGGAACTGGACCCGGGCGACGAGTTCAACCCGGCCGCTTACTTCGACGAGGTTTCTGAGGCGGTCGAGACTAAGGAGGGCTGGGAGGTCAAGCCAGACGACATCGTCCTCGGCTTCTTCTCATTCGCCAAGTTCCTGATGTACCGCGACCTCGACCCGGCGAACTGGCCGCAGAACGAAACCATCGCTGACCGCCCGATGATCCGAGCCTTGCTGGCGGACGGGTTCGACGGCGGGGAGGAGCTCCTCCACGAGGACACACCGATCGACCGGCACATCCCTCCGGCCGAGATGCTGCACATCGTCGACTGCGACAGCTCCCAAACGCTGGCCGTCCACGATGTCCGGCAGGGGCGCAACCTTGTCATCCAGGGCCCGCCCGGCACGGGCAAGTCGCAGACCATCTCCAATATCATCGCCTCCGCCATCGCCGACGGTAAGACCGTGCTGTTTGTGGCCGAGAAGATGGCGGCTCTCGAGGTGGTGAAGCGCCGCCTCGACATAGCGGGCGTGGGTGACGCCTGCCTCGAACTGCACAGCAACAAGGCCAACAAGCGTTCTCTCCTGGAAGAGCTGCGGCGGACCTGGGATCTCGGCACTCCTAAGGGAGACAAGCCGGATGCGCTGACCCGGCGCCTCACGGAGGCCCGAGACGTGCTGAACGCGCATGTCGAACGTATTCACCGTGTCCACCCCGTGGCAGGGCTGACTCCGTATCAGGTCTTCGGCCAGTTGGCTCGGCTGAAGCAGGACGGCCGCCGCCCGGTCGATTTCGACCTGCCCGCCGCGCCGACCTGGAGCCGGGAGGACGTCGCCAAACGCCAGGCGCTGGTCGGCGAGATGGCAGAGCGCGTCCTCGACATCGGGCTGCCCGACCAGCACCCCTGGCGTGGCGTCGGGCTTGACGTCGTTTTGCCGACGACCGTCGAGCGAATGATGGCCCGCCTGACCGAGTTGCTGAGCCAACTCGGCGGCTGGACCGCCACGCAGGCTGCCCTGGCGCAGATACTGGAAACCGAGGTCCCGCCCAGCTTCGCCGCCACCAGGTTGCTCACCGCCCTCGGGCGGCGCGTCGCCTCGGCGCCAGACCTTGATCCGGCCGCCCTGGGCTGGCCGCACTGGTCCGACAAGGCCGAGGAGGTCGTGCGCCTGCTGGCGACTGGCCGCGAGTTCGAGCGGCTCTCCGCCGGGTTGGAAGGGCAGGTGACCCCGGCGGGCCTGGAGGCGCCGGTCGCCGACGCGATCACCGCGTTCACCAGCCTGCCTCCTGCCTTTGGTGCTGCAGCCTTCGGTCATGTTCGGCACCTGCAGGACGCGCTGCCGCGGCTGCTGACGGGCGCCGACCAGCTGGATGCGGAACTCGGTCGCCCCGGTGGCGAGCGCACCTTGGCCAGCCTGGAGCGGCTGATCGCCACCGGCGAACGCGTGGCGGCCGCGCCGGATGCCAGCCCGGAAGCCTTCGCTGCCACGGTTTGGGACCACGGCGTCGAGCAGGCCGGTGACCTGGCGGAAGCCGTTGCCTTGTTGGAGCGAGCGAAGGCGGCGCTGGGCGACAGCCTCCTCGAGGCGGCCTGGACGACCGATGTCAGCCGGGCCCGGCAGGCGCTGGCGACGCATACCAGCATCCTCAAGATGCTGAACAGCGAGTGGCGGCAGGCCAGTGCACTGATGCGCACGGTCGTGCGGGATCCGAAAGCGCCCCTGCCTGAACTCCTCGAGCGGTTGGACACGCTGGCCAAGGGCCAGGCCGCCATCCGGACCATCAAGGAGGGCCACGAATTCGGGAAGTCGGCCTTCGGCGCCGACTGGCGTGGCGAGAAGTCGGCGTCGGCGCCGCTCATCGCCCTGGTGGACTGGATGCGCACGCTGCGGGGGCTGGGCGCCGAGCCCCGTATGATCGCCGGTCGCACGCCCCAGCGCACCGCGCTGTCGCAGATGACGACCGCGTTGAAGACCCTCTACATCGAAGTCCGGGCGAAGCTGGAATCCTTGCGGGCTGATGCCGGTGGCGATGTCTCGGTCCTGTTCGGCGACAGCTTTTCAGACGAACGGGCAGTGCTGCCGGATCTGGCAGCCAGGATCACTGCGCTGGCGGCGGCTAACGAGGTGGCGTCCGCTGCGGCGCCTACCGCTATCCAGGCGTCTGGCCGGCTGGACGTCCTGCGCCGCATTGCCGCCCGGCAGGAGGCGTCGCGCGCCATTGAGGGCAGCGCATTCCTTGGCGCTGCGGCCTTCGGCCGGGCGTGGCAAGGCGAGCGGTCCGACTGGCGCGGGTTGGCCCAGGGGGCGCACTGGATTGCGTCGAACCAGGACATCCGCGAACTGGCCTCCCGCGTCACTGATCGGACCGGCCTCGTCGAAACCCTGCAGCGTGTCGAGGCCGGTCAGGAGAACCTGCTCAAGGAAACAGAGGAGGTGTTCGCCTCCCTCCGGGCCGACGCGGCCTCGCTGTTCGGCAACGAGAGCCCGGACGGCGTTTCCTTGATCGAACTGACCGCGCGGCTCCAAGAATGGCTGGCCCATGGGGAGCAACTCTCGAAGTGGGTGTCCTATCGGGAACGCGCCGACCGCGCCCGCGAGACAGGCTTGGCGCCGCTCGTGCAGCGCCTGCAGGACGGCCGCCTGGCACCCGTCGATGCCATTCCCTCCTTCCAGATAGCGTATCACGAGGCTCTGCTCGCCAACCTGGTGGAAGCGGACCCTGAACTCGGCCGCTTTGATGGCACGCTGCACGGAGCCAGGACCCGGGAGTTCGCGGACCTCGACCTCCAGCGCATCGATGCTGCCCGGCTGGAGGTCGTCCGCGCGCACCACAGCCGCATCCCGGCCCAGGTGGGCATGGGGCCGGTGGGTGTCCTGCGCGCGGAGATCGCCCGGCGCCGTGGCCACATGCCCATTCGGCAACTCGTCCAGCGCGCCGGACCGGCCATCCAGGCGCTGAAGCGCGTCATGATGATGAGCCCGCTCTCGGTCGCCCAGTTCCTGACGCCGGGCAAGATGACCTTCGACCTGCTTGTCATGGACGAGGCCAGCCAGATCCAGCCGGTGGACGCCCTCGGCGCCATCGCGCGTTCCCGTCAGGTGGTGGTGGTCGGCGACGAGCGTCAGCTGCCGCCGACCCGCTTCTTCGCCAAGATGACCGGCGGGGACGTCGAGGACGACGAGGACGGCGCGTCCGTCGCCGACATCGAAAGCATCCTCGGCCTGTTCACGGCCCGTGGCCTGCCGCAGCGCATGCTCCGCTGGCACTACCGCAGCCGCCACCAGTCGCTGATCGCGGTGTCGAACCGCCAGTTCTACGAGAGCAAGCTCTTCATCGTTCCCAGCCCGTACACGCGGGAGGCCGGGATGGGGCTGACGTTCCGGCACGTGCCGGACGGCGTCTTCGATTCCGGCGGGACGGGCACGAACGCCGCCGAAGCCAAGCTGGTGGCGCAGGAGGTCATCCGCCACGCCAAGACCAATCCTGGCCACTCGCTCGGCGTCGCCACCTTCTCCAGCCGCCAGCGCCGGGCCATCCAGGACGAGCTCGAACTCCTCCGGCGCTTGAATCCGGACACCGAGGAATTCTTCCACTCCCATCCGGGCGAGCCGTTCTTCATCAAGAACCTGGAAAACGTCCAGGGTGACGAACGCGACGTCATCATGATCTCGGTGGGCTATGGACGGAACGTCAACGGCACCTTCTCCATGCGCTTCGGTCCGCTCGGCGCCGACGGCGGTGAGCGGCGCCTGAACGTCCTCATCAGCCGCGCCAAGCGCCGTTGCGAGGTGTTCGCCTCCATCACCGACGAGGACATCGACCTGGAGCGCGCCAAGGGGAAGGGCGTGTTCGCGCTGAAGCTGTTCCTTCACTACGCCCGGACCGGCAGGCTCGACGTCGCCCACCGCAGCGGACGGGAGCAGGACAGCGTCCTGGAGGAGCAGATCGGGCGCGCGCTGCAGGAGCGCGGCTACCAGGTCCATCCCCAGGTAGGCATCGCAGGCTTCTTCATTGACCTCGCCATTGCTGACCCTGAACGCCCGGGCCGCTATCTACTCGGCATCGAGTGCGATGGGGCGGCCTACCATAGCTCCCGGTCTGCACGGGACCGCGACCGCCTCCGGCAGGCGGTGCTCGAGGACCATGGCTGGATCATCCACCGCGTGTGGGGATCCGACTGGTTCCAGCGGCCTGTGGAGCAACTGGAACGAATTGCCAAAGTCATCGATGCCGCGCGGGCCGAGTTGGCCGAACGCGAGAAGGCGGGCCAGCTCGCCGGGCGTGCCGTGCCCATCGAAGTGGTAACCGTCGAGCGAAGCGACGTCGCAGAGAGTGGGTTAACGGGAGCTGAGGGAGGCGGAGCGCAGGCCCTCTCCTACCGGGAAGCCACACCCCAGGTACCGCTCGGCCAGGAGATGCACGAGGTACCCAGCGGTCGTATGGCCGAGCTCGTTGAGCAAGTCGTCGCTGTGGAGGGGCCGGTGCATATCGACGAGGTGGTGGTGAGACTGCGCACTGCTTGGGGACTGCAGCGTGCCGGAGGGCGCATCCAAGCCGCGGTTGAGCGGGGGGCCGATATCGGAGTACAGAGAGGAAAGCTCACCCGCGACGGTAGGTTTCTGTCTATTCCAGGTCAGCCCGTGACCGTCCGCGACCGCAGCGGCGTAGCATCTGCGTCCCTACGCAAACTGGAGACGCTACCACCGAAAGAGTTGGAAGCCGCAGTTCTGCAGATCGCTCGGACGGGGCTTGGAGCTAGCCTCGAGGAGATTGCAGTGAATGCTCCTCGACTTATGGGGTTCAAGCTAGTGAGTGCTCAGCTGCGGCAACTCGTGTCGGCTACGGTTGTGCGGCTGGAGAGCATTGGATCGCTCTCTCGCGAGGCGGGCTTGCTGGTAACCGTGGAGGCGGGTCAGCCTAGTCCTGCGGGCGAATGACCCTCTCGCACCTACGAGGCCTGCTAATGGTTGTCCAACCGCTCCAACTTGGGCGCCGCCAATAGGGCCCCTCAAACTCCGCTGTCATTTTGCCTTCTCCGTCTATGAGGGAGATTAGAGCGGGGGAGCAATAGGACGTCGCCCAACCTTCTGTGCCTAGGGCCACTAAGCTGTGTCCACAGGCCTCTTAATCGTTGAACGCTGCTCGTCCTACTTGCTGGACATAGGTTCAAGCAGCGCTACTAGGCCCAGGCTTGGCGACTGCCGCCCATCCAGAATCGCCTCGACGGTGTCCGGCGCCAGCAGCGTCAGCTGCAGCATCTTGCCGAGGCAGGAGCGGTCGATCTGCTCGGCGGCCGCCAGCTCGCTGAGAGAGGCGTAGCGGCCGCCCTCCAGCAGCCGCTTCCAGCGATGCGCCCGGGCCAGCGCCCTCACCAGGGCGGGATCGGCGCGGGTGCGGACCGGCGTTGGGTTGGCGGCGCTGCCCTCCGGCGTGACCATCAGTTTCCGCCCACCACGTCGGCGGATGGTCAGCGGGACGCGGACGGTGATGCTGCTGGCGGTCCTCATGCGGCCCTCTGGGCTTCGTCGCTGCGGACACCGCCGAGGTCGCGCACTAGGCTGGCCAACCCCGCCACCCGCAGCCGGACGTCGGCGCCGGTCGGACTGACCTCTACCCGCTCGACCAGCAGGCGCACGATGCGGGCCTGCTTGGACGGGAACAACTCGTCCCAGAGCAGCTCGAGCCGTCGCAGCGCCTTTCGAGATTGTTTGGCGGCTAGGCGATGCTCGGCGCTCAGCAGGCCAGCGCACCATTTTAATTCTTGTCCTTTCTGCCTACTGAGGATCACTGTCGTGCAATGCTTGACCCCCACGGCACACCCGCGAGCGGGTACGATGCGTTCATTGCCGCCCCCATGAGCGGACTGCCTGGCAAGGGCTACGCCGCCGGACGCGAGAGCGTGCTCGGCGTCGTCAAGCAGCTCGCGGTTGTTTACGGCATGGACCAGGTCTACTTCGCGGGTACTGACATCACTCAACCCGGGGGGTTCACTGGAGAAGAGAAGGCGCTGCGGCAGGATCTTGAGGCGCTGCGTGCCGCGCGTCTCTTCGTCCTGATCTATCCGGATAAGATCGTCACCAGCGCCCTGGTGGAGACAGGCTACGCCTTGGCGCTGGGCCTTCCTTGCCTGCTGCTGGCGCGCGATGCTGCCGACCTGCCTTACTTGCTCAGACAAGCCGTCGATGTGAGGGCTCGCGACCTACTGCCGCCACTGCGCATCAGACGACTGGAGGATACTGCCGGGGCGGCGGCGCAGATTGCGGCGTTCCGAGACGCCATGCGCGGCGACGAGGCGCGCCATGCCTGACGACGCGGCGCCTAACGGTATTGCCGGCGGCGTGGCCGATGTTGCCAACAGCTTCGGCGTTGGAGGAACGGCGCTTGTCGGCGGCCTCGCGCTGATTGGTGCGGCAATCTGGAAGGCGCCCGAGATCCAGGATCGCACGACGCAGATTGCTGTGCTGATCGGGAGCTTGGTGGCCGGCGCGCTTGCCGTGCTTGTTGGATGGCTGCTGCTGCGGCAAGCGACGCACGGTGGCGGGGCCTTCGCGGGGAACCCGGCGGGTGCGCAAGCTTCGGAGCAAATCGCGACCGGATCGACTACTGAGAACGACGTATTTATCGCCGCCCCAATGGCCGGCTTCGGCGCTGACGAGGCTGGCCGCAAGGCGGCAGTCGAGCTGGTGCGTGGCGTAGAGGTGGCACTGCGCCAGCTCGAGCACATCCGCATCGTCTACACGCCCCTCCTCGCCCGGCCGGAGTCCTTGCAATACGAGACTCCAGCCACGGCTTTCGAAGCGGAACTAGCAGCGCTGCGCGGCGCCAAGCGTTACGTGCTGATCCTACCGGAAAGCATGCCAGCGGGCACCAGCGTATTGGTCACCACCGGCATCGCAATCGCGCGAAATATCCCGACGTTAATCTTGCGCGAGGGCGGACGGGAGCTGCCCTTCTTGCTGGAAGGTGCTGTTCAAAGCCGTGATGTAAAGGTGCATTGTCATCCTTACACCAATCTGCCTGGAATTCAGCGCCTAATTCAGAACAACGGGCTGCGGCTTTTCGGAAACTGAGGCAGGAGCAAGGATAGCTCCAACAAAAGAATCGCGCTCGCTGGAACGAGGAAACTGGCGGCGGCAAGATGCGCTGTAGCTCAAGAGGCGGAGTAATTCGCGGCGTGCGACAGGCAGGCAACGCAAAAGAGTTGGTACTGTGCGCCAGGAAGTCGGGGGCGCTGAAAGGCCTGCAGCGTTGATAGACCATCCGGATACCGCTCACCCAGAACTGCCTCTACAATGTCCGGCGCCAGCAGCGTCAGCCGCAGCATCTTGCCGAGGTGGGAGCGGGCGATCTTCTCCGCCTCGGCCAGTTCTCTGAGGGACGAGTACCGCTCCTCTTTCACGAGGCGCTTCCAACGATGCGGCCGGGCCAGTGCTTTCGCCAGGCCCGGGTCGGTCCGTGTGCGCGCTGGCGCGATGTTGGCAGCGCTACCCTCCGGCGTGACCATCCGCTTCCGTCCGTTGCGGCAGCGGATGGTCAGCGGCACCCGGACCGTGATGCTGCTGACCGTAGTCATGCCGCGTTCTAGCCAGGGCGGATGCCACCGAGGTCGCGCACGTGAGTAGGGAGCGCCTGACCCGCCGCCGACGGCGAGGCCGCGCTTCCCTGCTCCGCGCGCAAGTGTCGTATTGAACCATGAACTGCAGTTCATCTTGTGCGCTGTCGGAGCCGTCCCGATATCCAGGCCATGATCGACGCCAAAGCTCTCCTTGACCGCTTCCTTGGCTCGGACGGAGCTGTTGCTTACCGTCAGCGCGGTCGCCACAGCTCGCCCTGGGGCGCGCCGCAAGCATCCGATCGCGATGCGAGCGGCAATCGCTCGACGGCTGACCAACTGGCGCAGGCGGCGCAGCGCGCCCTCGGCGGCGGCGGCACTGCGGGTGGTCTTGCCGGCCTCGCGGCGGCCGGTGGCTTGCTGGGTACGCTGATGGGCAAGAAGAGCCGCAAGCGCGGCGGGGGATTGTTGAGCCACGGTGGCGCTGCCCTCCTGGGCGCCCTGGCTCATCGGGCTTGGCAGAGCTGGCGGGACGGGCAGGCACCGGCGTCCGCGCCGTCGGCCACCCTGCGCGACGCCGACGCCGTGGAACAGCGCTTTCTGCCGGGCGCAACCCCGGCGACGGGCGGCGAGCCGTTCGAGCTGTCTTTGATCCGCGCCATGATCGGGGCGGCCCGCGCCGATGGACACATCGACACTGCCGAGCGGAACCGCATCTTCGAGCAGGTGGAGAAGGCGGGCTTGGACGCCGAGGCCAAAGCCTTCGTCTTCGATACCCTCAACACACCGGTCGGCGTGAGCGAAGTCGCGGCGGCGGCGCGCACGCCAGAGCAAGCCGCGGAGATTTACCTTGTCTCCTGCCTGGCGGTCGATCCGGACGAGCCGGCGGAGCAGGCCTATCTCCAGGCCTTGGCGCATCGGCTGAAGCTGCCGGAGGGCTTGGTGGCCCACCTCAACAGGCAGGCCGACATGGCTTCACAGCCGGACAATTAGGGTCAGCCTCTCTCAGCAGTCGCGCACCGCCTCACGCTGCGCGGACCAAGCCGCCGACAGTGCTTCCATCAGCCGCGGCAGGTCGCAGCCGGCTGGCTGGCATCCATCCAGGATCGCCTCAACAATATCGGGCGCCAGCAATGTCAGCCGCAGCATCTTGCCGAGATAGGAGCGGTCGATCTTCTCTGCCGCTGCCAACTCGCTGAGCGAGCTGGAGCGCCCACTCTCCAGCAGCCGCTTCCAGCGGTGCGCCCGGGCCAGCGCCTTCACCAGGGTTGGATCGGCCCGTGTGCGGGCCAGCGCGGTGCTGCCAGCGCTGCCCTCCGGCGTGACCACCCGCTTCCGCCCGCCGCGGCGGCGGATGGTCAGCGGCACCCGGACCGTGATGCTGGTGGCTGCGGTCATGCCGCCCCCTGAGCTGCCGCCGCGCCACCCAGGTCGCGCACCAGGCTGGCGAGCTCCGCCATCCGCAGCCGCACACCGGCGCCGCTGGGGCTGACCTCCACCCGCTCGACCAGCAGCCGGACGATGCGGGCCTGCTCGGCCGGAAAGAGCTCGTCCCAGAGCGGGTCCAGCCGCTCCAGCGCCTCCCGCGTCGCGGCCTCGGTCAGCTCCGGCGCTTCGGCCCGCGCCGCCTGCCAGGTGCCGACCATCACCTCCGGCTGGCACAGCAGCGCGCGGACCTGGTCGAGCACCGCCGCCTCGATCTCACCGGCCGGCAGGCGACGGACTGGGCCCTCGTCGGCGCCGCCCTTCAGCACCGCCTGGCTAACGTAGTAACAATAGAGCCGCCCGCGGCGGCGGGTGTGGGTGGGGGACATCGCCCGCCCGTCCGGCCCAAAGATCAGGCCTTTGAGTAGCGCCGGGCTCTGCCGCCGGTTCTGGTTGGCCCGCGCCCGCGGGCTCCCCTGCAGAATGGTGTGGACCTCATCCCCGAGCGCCTGCGGCACAATAGCTTCATGCTCGCCGGGGAAGACCTGCCCTTTGTGGGTGACCGCGCCGAGGTAGGTGCGGTTGTGCAGCAGCCGGTAGACCGCCCCCTTGTCGAAGGGCCGGCCGGCCTTGGTCCGCACGCCCTCTTGGCGCAGGCTGACGGCCAGCCGGGTGGCCGAACCGGTGGCGGCAAAGCCCTCGAACACCCGCCGCACCCGCGCGGCCTCGTCCTCGTCGACCACCAATCTGCGGTCGCGCACGGTGTAGCCCAGCGGCACCGGCCCGCCCCTCCAGAGCCCGCGTGCCCGGGAGGCGGCGAACTTGTCGCGCACCCGCTCGCCGATCACCTCCCGCTCGAACTGCGCGAAGGAGAGCAGGATGTTCAGCGTCAGCCGGCCCATGGAGGTGGTGGTGTTGAAGCTCTGGGTCACCGAGACGAAGGTCACCGCGTGGGCGTCGAACACCTTGACCAGCCGGGCGAAGTGCATCAGCGAGCGGCTGAGGCGGTCGATCTTGTAGACCACCACCACGTCCACCAACCCGGCCTGGATGTCCTGGATAAGCCGCTGCAGGGCCGGACGCTCCAGCGTGCCCCCCGAGACGCCCCCATCGTCGTATTGTCGGGGACCAGCACCCAGCCCTCCGCCCGCTGGCTGGCGATGAAGGTTTCGCAGGCGTCGCGCTGGGCGTCCAGGCTGTTGAAGACTTGGTCCAGCCCTTCCTCGGTGCTCTTGCGGGTGTAGACGGCGCAGCGCCGCTTGCGGAGGGTCGCGGGGAGGGCGGCCTCTACCGCAGTTCCCTTGCGCTTCATGCGGCGCCCCGTTGCGTCTTCAGGCCGAAGAAGGCCCAGCCGTTCCAGCGGGTGCCCGTGATGTGCCGGGCGATGGCGGACAGCGAGCGGTAGGGCCGGCCCTCATACTCGAAGCCGTCCGGCAGCACGGTCACCGTGTGCTCCACCCCCTGATACGCCCGGACCAGCCGGGTGCCGGCCACCGGCCCATCGTTGGCGCGGATCCGGCGCAGGACGACGTTGCCGCCGTCGAGCTGCTCGCCGAGCGCCTCCAGCCGGGCCACCGTCTCCGGCTTCAGGCCGCCATAGGCCAGCTCCTGGATGCGATAGGCGAGGCGGCGCGTCAGGAACTTGCGGTTGTAGGGCGGCGGCGCGGTGCCAAAGAGCGCGCCATTGCTGCTTGAGGTCCTGGATGTTGGCCCCTGGCAGGGCCGCCAGGCGGCCCAGCACGTCGGCGGGCGGGATGGTGGGGAGGGGCGGCGGGGGCCGGCTGCCGGGCTCTAGCGGCGGGACCTCCGGCCTGTGGGCGGTGGCGCGTCGAGTCATGCGGGGCTCCGAGTCGGGGAAGCCACAGGACCGCTCTGCGGGGCGCAGAAGTGTAGCGAAACTTCTCCCGAGGCCCGGGCTATCGCGGCGTCACGGGCGAGGTCCTCAGCGGTGCGGCTGCGGAGCCGCAGCAGGCCGGTGGTGAGCAGGGCGCAGATCTCGCGCAGGTGTGGCGGGAGGTGGAGGTTGGCTTGGCTGGACGGCTGCCTCTCCGCTTGGGGCTGAAGCAAAGGTTCGCGCTGAGACTCGACCGCCCAGCCGCTAGCGCTTAGAACAAAGTACGAATCGGGGGCAATTGGCGCACTCATGCCCAGTCCTCCTGGCCGAGTTGCCCCGGGCTGGCCGGGAGGTCAGGCGATTCCTTGTGGCGTCTGACGAAGAGCCTGTGGAGTTGAGGAAGGCAGTCCACAGCGTCTGCGATGCGGCTCTGTTCAGAGAATGGATGGATGCTTGCCGGATGCCTGCGCCGAGCTCGATCCCCCGAACCCAAGCGGATTATGAGCGGCTTCGGGAACTCACAGCGCCTCGCGAGGAAGCGAGGAAGCGTGGAAGCGAACGCGTGTGATGATCCCCATGTTTGCAACTGTTAGTTGGCAAACATGGAGACAGAAGCCAATGCAGATTGTGTCCAATGCTGGCACGGCTCAGAGCTCCTTTGGCCGCGTAGAGCAGCATCTCCAAGAAGCTCAGGAACTGCTCGGCGAGCAGCAGGCGCTGGTCGTGCGCCTGGAGCGCGCTGGACGCGTCCGGGAGGCGCAGGAAGCGCGAGTGATCCTCGTCACCATCGAACGAAGCCTGGAACTAGCCCGAGAAGAACTGCGCATGGAACATCAGATCCTCTACGCCCACTAAGGACGCGAGCTCACCACCACGCGCGCCTCCTGGCGGAAGGTCAGGTCGGCCAGCGCCTGCCGGGCGCAGATGCCATAGGGTTGCTGGCTCTCCGGGGTGTCGATCTCGGCTAGGCGGACCTTCACCTGACGCTTCTCAGGCGTCAGCAGGGTAAGGGTATCGCCGTCGTGCACGCCCACCACCAACCCGCGCAACTCGGCGGTCAGCGCAGGATGGACGAAGAGGGAGAGGGTGGGGGCAGGCGCAGCGCCGGTCTTCCGGCCGCAGGCGGCGCCGTGCCTTCAGGGGCGCGGCAGCCATTCACCGGTTCAGCACTGACGGCTGGCGGCGCTCGCCGGCATTACGTTCGGGCTGGGCCGGTAGACCACGTCGCCATTGTGCCCGCCGACGAAGGCGGGAATGCCGGATGCCCGCTGGCCGAGGGTCGGGTCGGGATAGAGGATCGTGCTGTCATCCCCGCGCATGGTCTCCCGGGCGAAGCCGCCGCCGACGATGTTGCCCCAGAATTCCGGGGCATACTGGTTGGCAAAGCTCTCGCCCTAGGTCACCGATTCCGGGCGGGTCTGGGCGGGGACGGCGCCCGGCAAACCCGAGCAGGGCGACGGCACCCAACAGAATGCGGGGAGCGTTCATGATCGCCTCTCCCTCCTAAAGGGAATGGGCCGCAGGATGCGGCCCATTGGCGCTGTTGCTATGGGATCCCCAATTCCTCTCCGGGATTGCGGAAAGAATGATCATCCCTATCGGCAGGAACGATGGTTGGTCCGGCGCCTATAGGCCGCTTCTGCGCTCCTACGCCGACGACGCTCTGGCGTTCGACCGAAGATCATTAGACCAAGCACTCTTCTCCTCATCTTGGCTTTCCCCGACGGCAGATCCGACCGCGCCAAGGGCTGGCGCGATCCGTGAACATGCAGGCTGCCACCGAGGTCGCACCGATGCCGACCCTGATGACTCGCCCGCCCTTCAAGAGACTGGCGCAGGCCCGTACCCAGCTGATCGATGAGCGCCTTTCCCCAGCTCCTGCCGGCAGCGCAGCCGGATTGGACGACCTAGCTGATGCAGCCCGGGTGAGGGTCACCCCGTCGGCTCTGCCGATGGCACCTTTTTCTCC
The DNA here is from genome assembly GCF_035556675.1 of Geminicoccus sp. Taxonomy (GTDB): domain Bacteria; phylum Pseudomonadota; class Alphaproteobacteria; order Geminicoccales; family Geminicoccaceae; genus Geminicoccus. The sequence continues at coordinate 13,948 of NZ_DATMFZ010000170.1, forward strand.
ATCCTGCACATCAGCCCCCCTTATAGATTTCCGCAGGATAGAAGCTCTTCCGCTGCACCCAACGGAATCCTTCATGCTTGGTGATAGCGGCAATCTCGACCGCACCGCCGACGGACTTCGGGAGGAAGACAGCGAACCGGACGAAGCCGATCGTGGTCTCGATCAGGAAGCGTGCCAAGTCGATCGCGTCCTGAATCGGCATGGCAGGCACGGAGAGTGTCGCGTAAAGGTCACGAACCAACTCCTCCTGCAGCCTGGCGGCGTCTTGCGGTGCCACGCCGTGCCTCTTCATCGCATCAGCAATGTCGAATCCAAGGCCCAGGATCAGGCGGTTGAGCGCTTCATACTGCCCGTCCCACATTACTCCGAAGCTGGTCTCGTCCATGATCCGCTGCGGTGGCGGGCAGTTCCGCCCCGCCATGCTCACTTCCCACACCTCGGCGAGTGGCCGGCCGGCAGAGTAGCCGCAAAGGCGGAGCTGCAAGTCGGTCGGCTCGGGACAAAGCATGGCCTTCTCTTCAAACAGAAAGGTGCGGAGCTGTCCGGCTATCTGCTCCATGGTGTAATCCGAGGGAGCTAGGCGCCACTCGGGATGGCTCGGCTCACGCCCTGCAAAGCGTCGCCGCAGGTCCTTTAGAAGAGTCTCGACGGACTCGTTGCCAATGCCGCCTGCCCCTGTGGACATCGCCCCAACGGGCAGGCCCTCACAGAGATTCGTGATCTTGTTTGCGTGAGCGTAGACCTGTCCGCTGCCCATAGTGCCGGCGCTGTCGGCCGCCATGATGATGCCGTCGTTGATCTTCACCGAAACGATGATAGTCATGGCAGGTCTCCCTTCGGGGCGCTGCAGGTAGAGGGCATCCGCGCCGCGCTGGCTGCCTGGCGCCGATGGGGGAAGGGACGCAACGGCCGTGTGGTCTCCTCCAGTTTGCAATTAAGGCCCGTTAGCTCTTGAGCCAGTCGAGCGATGCCGCGAGGCGGAGGACGTCGAGGAAGAATGGGACAGGCTTCTCATGGCGGATAGCGAAAACACGCCACTCCTTGAGGCACGTCCAGAGCCGTTCGACACGGATGTGGTTGTTGTAGACCCATGCCGGGCAGGTAACCGTGTGGAAAGCAGTGCCTACGACCGTACCGCCATGACGGGATTGCGGGACGGGCGTTGATGTTCCAGATGCGCTGACGAAGTGCCTGGCTGGCGTAGCCGCGGTCGGCCGCGACCCAGGCGGGCACCTCGGGCAGGTGGCTGGGTAGAGGTGCAAGCCACTGGCAGTTCGTGGTCCTGTCCAGGCGCCAGATGGAACGCGACGGCACCTCCAGCACCATCGGCAATCACGCAGCCCTGGTGCCCAAGCCACCACGTGATCGGCCAAGAGCCTCACGCGCGCGGCATCCAGCTCTGGATTCCTTCTTTTGCCGCATCTGCAGCCTTCTGACGGGCGCGGATGTTGCTGCTGTCTAGGAAGGCCATGCCCAGCCGCACGCCCTTCTGCTGCGCCAAATTGAGTAGGCGTTCCCATACACTATGCCTGCCCAGCGGATAAGGGTCTGGTGACGCCATCCCACCAAGCTCAGTACTCAGGAGGCACCACACGTCACTTGGCGCCGTTCTGGCAGCGCCAGATGATGGCCTCGATCGTGCGTCGGAGATCATGGTGCTGCGTCTTGCGGTGCGGGCGACAGGCTCTGATCAGGGGCTCAGCACCGCCCACCACGCATCCGTCAGCACCATCCAGTCACCTCTCCGGGGCCTCCGCAGCAGATAGGTTAATCATCCGGAGCTAGCAGGGCCTGGCTGTTCTCAACTCCACTCGCCTCACCGAACTGGCTAGCAGCCTTCTGCACGCTGGTGCCGGGAGCAAGCGTGTGAACGCCGCCCGCGGCAGTCGACAGCTTGACGTGTCCAAGTTCGTCGTAGATCGCTACGACGTGCTGCGCTTGTACCTTGAGCAATCCGCCGGCCTCGGTTTGGAAGGTAATCCATCTCATCTTGCTCTCCTGTTGCTGATGGAATTGCATTGCTTCGATCCTCTGGTGCAGCTTACCTTCCGGGCCGGCACTGGCAGCACCAGCAGGGTGCGTGAAGCAGGCCATGCTGCCGCTGACGCCCTCGCCCGCGCACTCTCGACGAAGCTTTCTGCCCTTGTTGCCGTGGGAGCGCTGCCGGCGAGGGAGAGCGCCATTTGCTGCGAAGTCCGCCCCTGTTCATGCTTCCAGCGGCTTGGTACGCTTGTTGGGGACGCGATGGATGCAGGACGCTAAGCCGACATGCTGTTGGGCGGCATCTCAGTCGCGTTATCAAGCACGCGCGTAACTCCTGGAACTTCCCAGATCAGCACGGAAAGCGCTCGGCGAGTTGCCTCGGACCTATGATATCCACGAAGCTCGACCACCCCACCGCCTACCTCAAAGGATAACAGCGGCGCAGTCGCCCATGGCTGCTGCCGCATACTGGCCAAGATGGCAGAACGAATGGAATCGTCCGACGTGGCGAAGGTTATCCCGTTCGCGGGCGACGGAAATAGAGCCCGCAACAGATCGGTCCGTGATACCATGCCGACGAGCTGTCCTTCACGAAGCACGGGCAGCCGCCGTATCTTGTGCTCTTCAAGCATTCTCGCGGCGCGCTCAGCCGTGGTGTTCTCATCGACCGTCCAGAGTGCACGCGTCATCACATCCCCTGCGGTCACTCCATGCGCGCGTGCGTAGCGGTCAGCGGCCCGATCATGATTGTCGAACAAGCTCTGGAACCAGGTGAGCTGTGGCTCATCCGATAACGCCAGCCGGCGTAACAGGTCGGACTCCGTCACCATTCCCACCAAGCGGTTAGCGGCGTCGATAACGGGCACCCCAGGAAGCGCACGCTCAGCCAGCAGCGCGACGAGAGCCTTCACCGGCACAGTCGGTGATACCGAGAGAACACCAGTCGTCATGAGCTCACGAACAAGCATGACACCTCTCCTCGCTTCATCGCCATGATCCGCCAGCGCCGCTAGGCGACGGCGAGAGCTTCCCTGTGCCGGCATAGACGACGTCGGGATTGACAGCAGCCGCCCCTGGGGTGGCCGCCCCTCGGCGCGCCAACTCACCGCGTTCCTGTTAGCCGAGCACGCCCGCACCAGGCGTTACAGCGCGGACCTCCTCGGCGCAGAACAACGGTGGCGGCTTATGCAATGGTGGCCCAGATCTGGAAATCTGCAATGCTGGAGGTCGCAGGACCGGCGATCAGGCCAGCAGCCTGACCAATGAAGGTCAGCTCAGCCGCCACCCACCTGGCCGCCTTTGCAACATGCGTGGGGCCTACATAGCCGGCCACGCCTGCCTCCTTCTGGTCCAGGGCACAGCCAAATTTCCTGCCGCCGTCCGAGAGTTGTTCCTCCGCACCTCAGGCGTGCCTCTTCCGAGGTCTTCGCTCCTTACAAGAACTGGTGCGGCCTCCTAACTCTTCAACTTTGGCTTCGTGCAACTCGGCGTCATCGAAGATTTCTACTCGTCTGCTGAAGCTATAGTACATGCTATGGTTCGGTTTTCGAGCATGCCTCACAGACAGCACTGTGCGCTTGGCCGCTCTGCGGCCCGGACGGCACGCCAGCAAGAATTGGAGCGGCATATGGCCGAGGCGATCCAGGGCACTGGGCAGCACGGGCGGCTTTACTGGTGCATCAAAACCGATCTGGCGCCGGATGGTGAGATCCACGTCATGGCTGACCGCGTCGAGGTCACGTCCTCTGGCGCGCTGATCGCCTGGGGCTCGTACCGCGCGCATGAGAGCGAAGCAGGTGCCGAGCCCTCGGTGAACTTGGTCTGTGCACCCGGCCGATGGTTTGCTGCTTACGCTGCCTCGACGATTGACGGTGGCGGCTTGGCCGTTCAGAGCTGGGCGGGGGAAGTAGCGCACGGGCACAACCGGGCCGCGGATGCCGAACGAGGTCATGGCCTCCGCGAGGTGCCGCATCAGTCTCGATGAGGACACGGCGACCTGACCGACGGGTAGCACTCGCGTGATCTCTGCGGCGGCATGGCTTTAACCACGATGATCGCGGCAGATCTTTAGTTCCGCACAGCCTGCAGTTCACAAGGATTGCGCCGCTGACAGGTTCCTTGTGCCGCTACACTATGTGGTACTGCCAAGTGTCGGGATGGTGGTGAATTGCGAGTGGCCGAGCTCCTTGCGTTGCCGGGGCATGAAGGTGATGCTGTTCTTCCTGCATCCTCTGCCGGTGCGGAGAGGTGCGCTATTCAGCCTAGGCCCTGCTGCCACAGGATGAGTGGCATCGTTGTCGTGCGACAACACGCTTGATACGGATGGAGACCTCTAACAACCTGCGTTTTTGGTATGCCGAGGGGTAAGCGAGGCGCGGAGAGCGCGGGTTTGCTCTGCTGGCGGGGCTGAGTGCTGAGCCTGGGGCAGCCAGTAGCAGTGTTTGGAACGATTGCCGAGCTATCCGAGCGCAACTCGGATGCCAAGCCAGGCCAGGCAAGTGAGAAGGTAGGCGAGATTGGCAATGACGATCCTCACTCGTGCCCAGGCAAGGCCGATGGCGCGCACGAACAGCGCCATGCGGTGCTTCTGCGCGGCAACGACATGCCCGATGCTGGAGCGGATCCGGGCACGTGACGCATTGACCTCGACTTGAAGCTCGGAGAGGCCGCGCCGCGGCGACTTGCGGAACTGGAGGCGCTCTCAGCCCAGGCGTTCGAGGACCTCCAGATTGTGCTTCGTTCGGTAAGCTGTGTCGGCCCAGATGCGGCTGGTGGTGTTCTCAGGATCGAGCAGGGCGCGAAAGCTGCGGCTGTCGTGTTCAGCGGTATCCGTGACCGTCCAGCGGCGGCTCTGCCCATGATGCCGGTCGACGCCGATATGGCTCTTGTAGCCGAAGGCGGGCACAGCGATTTGAATGGCCTGGTGCTGCGAGCCTTCGGGCTTGAGCCTGGCTCTGCTACGCTTGAGCGGCGGGCATCCCCGTCCTTCTGCGCCCGCTTGGCGCGGGACCAGCCCTCCGGTGCGCCGCCTTCCCGGATGATGGCCTTCCTTGATGGTGAGCTTTTGGCGCGATGCGGCCATCAAGGCGGCATCGATCATCTGCCCGCCCATGGCGAGGCAGCTCTTGTCGGGCAGAGCCTCGTCCAAGCAGCGGAACAGGCTTCGATGGCGCCCGTTTGCTTGATCTGGTCGCGGTAGAACCAGATTGCCTTGGCATTGGCGCCGCCTCGTACAGCAGGCGAGCCCAACAAAGCGCATGAAGTTCGGACGGTCATGCAGCTGGAGTTCCCCCTGCACGCCCGAGAGGCTGTAGAGCGCCTGCAGCACTAAATGCGGAACATTAGCGCGGCGTCGTAGGGCGGGCAACCACCGCGGCCAAGGCCTGACCGACCCAAGGTCGCATCCAGCACCGGGCGGAGGATTTCGAAGTCGGCCACGGCCGCAAGACGCTCCCGCGGATCGCCAGCCGCGGAGAGTGCCGCGTGCCGCTCGTCGGCATCAACGAAGCCCGGCTGACCTGCCGACTCACTGCCTCGGCTGAGACAAGGCAGTGAATGAGCTCAGCGCCTCAGCAGCGGGGTATTTCGAAGTGTCCGGACGGCAGCTTTGGGATCTCCAAAGAACATTGCTTAATTCGGCCTTTGGATTTCTCAAATTGATTCCGCTCCCGAATGTTATCGAACGAAATCAAGAAATCCTCATTTTGATATGCCGCGAACGTGGGTATGGGAAATATTCCGGGCTCACTATATTGCATTTCTCCATGGAGAATGTCGAGATGAATTTTAGAATGATGATGCAGAACGGTCCGGCCAAAGTCGCTGAGCTATTTTCTCGCCTAACGGATACTTCGGACGGTGCAGTGAAAACCAGGGAACGACTGTTCGCCGAGCTCAAGGCCGAGCTCATGCTTCACATCAGCCTTGAGGAACAGCACCTGTTTCCGATTCTCCGAAAGAATCCTGAGACCAAGGATCTGGTCGCCGAGGCGATCCGCGATAACAAGGAACTGCGGGCGAAGCTGGCCGAGCTCGAAGCCATGCCGAAGAACGACCAAGTGTTCTCTGAGAAGATTTCCGAGCTGCAGAAGACTTTCCGGCAGCACGCCCGCGACGAGAAAAAGGAGCTGCTGCCCGCAGTACAGCGTGCGCTCAGCGATGAGCAGGTGCAGGACGTGGCCGAGAAGATGGAAGCAGGCCTAGCTGAAGCCGAAAAGGCCAAGCAGGACGAAGCTGAAGAGCGTCGTTCCAAGCAGCGGCAGGAGCGTGAACAAACTGAATTCATGATCCATCAGGCTGAACTTCGGGCCAAGCAGACGCAAACGGCGGAGCATGAGCGCGCTGCCGCCGAGCAAAGCGCCCGAGCCGAAGCGCGGCGGATTGCTGCCGACACGCCGGCCGCTACTGCGGTGAAGGCGACGGGCGTAACCCCGCCCTTTGCTGCCGCGTCCAGCGATGCGCGCCGACGCGCTCAGGCGCAGGCCACTGCGCTGACGAACATGTTCATGTGGCCCTGGATCGGCGCCATGCAGAACATGCGGCAGCCGGAGAGCTCCACGCCGGCACGGGGCCCCTCCGGGATGGAGGAGGTGATCCCGCTCGGCGAGGAGGTTCTTGAGGTCGGCAAGCGTACCGAGAGCCGCGGCACGGCGCGTATCCATCGCTTCGTCGTTGAGACTTTGGTCGAGCGGCAGGTCACCTTGCAGAGCGAGAGGGTTGTCGTGGAGCGCCGGCGTCCTGCAGGCGGGGAGACGACGGGAGAGATCCTGACGGAAGTGACGGTCGAAGTGGTCGAGACCGAAGAGGTTCCGACAGTCGAGAAGCGCAGGCGACTCCGTGAGGAGGTCGTCATCCGCACCGAACGCACGCAGCGCGTTGCGACAGTGAGCGAGATGGTCCGCCGCGACGAGGTCGAGATCGAGCAGACCGGCCGGACGCACGGCAAACGGCAGCTTCGCGCGCTGACCTCGGAGCACTGAACCTCCGGGTGATCACAAAGGGTGCAGATACCAAGTAGCCACTGCGGGTCGACTTGGTGCCTGCAGAGGTGTGCTTCTGGAAGACATCTGTTTTTCGCGTGCCAAGCTCCCTTGCTGCGGGGGGGCGTGTGCAGCCTGACAGGCATGTTTCCCCTGAATATTTCCCCGCTGAAAGCTGCGAACCAGCTCCTCTTGTAGGAGGGGCGGTCTCCTATGACAGCACACCGTGCCTGATCAGGGCGCTTCGGATGTCGAAGTCCAGGATCAGCCGAACGCGCACCTTATGCTGTCCGTTGCACATCCCGCCGAACGCGGTCTTCTCCATGATGCTGCGCGGTAGTAGGCAGCCTCGGCTGGTCATGCTTATCTTCCCGCTCGGCGGGCGGCATGGCCAGCAGAGCAGCTGCAGAACCGAAGCGAGCGGTGGGCCGGCTGCGGGCGCCCTATCCTGTGCAGGGGTTGGCTGAAAACGGATCGGCCTACGCCGCCCACGACACGCACGGCTTTGCCGTCGCGTTGGACCTGGTCGCCTGTCTCACGCCAGTCCGCAGCCCCGCGAGCAATGGTGTTAATGAGGCGTTCGTGAAGACGCTCAAGCTCCACTACGCCCGCATTCATCGCAGGCCCGATGCTGCCACCGTCCTCCAGCAACTCCCGGCTTGGACCGAACACTACAACGAGCTCCACCCTCGGGAAGGCGTGCGGATGCGCTCACTCCGTGAGTGCATCCGCGACAGTCCCAACCAGCTCAGTATCCGGCTTCATGGGGCAACTCCAGGTCCCCCTTCAGATGTCGCCCGCGCTGTCGATTATTAGGGCGATGCCGTTGGATGGCCCTCACGGAAATGACGATGGTCATCGCGCGAATCCTTTTCCGCTGTCCGGTGATCGCAGTCGGTCCGCCATGGGACTTTGCTCCGGCTCGCCGGGGGGCACCGAGCGCCTACAGGAAGCCCGGTATCCAGCCAGTTGAACTCAGAGTCTCCCATGCGACTGCCGCGGCGACCGCGAGCAGGACGATGGCGCCCGCGAGCGCGGCGCAGAGCAGGATGCCGTCCTCCTCCAGGTAAGCAAAGGCGATCAGCGCGATCGTCAGAGCCAACGGGACATTGCTCAGCGGCACCGGGACGAGCAGGCCTCCCGCCAGTAACAGGACGATACCACCGACCACCCGCTTCGTTGCCTCGAACGGTGTAATCCAGCGCGGGCGGATGAATTGCTCCAGCCAGCGCAGCGCCGGCAATACGTGGCGGATCACCCGGACTAAACGCCACGTCTCGAAGCGGCGGGAAGCAACACGGAGGGGGAACACTGGACCGGGGCGCGCCAGGACCATCTGGAGCGCGGGAGCCATGAGCAGTACGCCGGCGACGGCCGACACGCCTGGAAGGAGGCCCAGGAGCGCCAGCAGAAGCAGCACAAGGCCAAACGAGCGGTCGCCCAGCCGGTCTACTAGCCATCCCAGCGTTACCTGCTTGTCGGGAGAATCGCCGAGTAGGTCGTTCAGCAACTCGGAGGTTGGCGTGCGCAGCGTCATGTCGGCCCGCAGGATAGCAATCCACGACCGCAGAGGACCCCGCTTTCGTACACGGAACCGTGGATCTGCATGCAGCAACCTTTACGTTTGCCACCGCGAAGCCTGGTGTCCGCCGGGCCGCCATCGACCTGTTGGGCCAGCTTGCGGGCTATGCGGAAGCGCGTCCGGGCCAAGGTCGAACCATGAGTACCGGCCGAGATCGTCGGTCAGCGCTTCGGGACTGCAAACCTCGACGGCCACCAGACCGACACTGTACCGACGGTCTTCGCTCGGTTCGGCGACGCATCGTCGCGCCGTACCGCAAGCGCGTCAATTGCGTTAACGGCGAGGTAAGGCCACCCTCCAGGCCAGGGTGGTCGCTGCGCCAGGTATAATGGCCGGCCTGGGCCAGCCCTGATCACGACGGAAGGGTATAGCGCCTTCGGAGAGGTAAAGTGTCGGGGCGGCACCTGTGACAGGAGAAGGCCATGGTAGGCGAGCACCGCAGGACAGTACACCTGGGGGCTGACGACCTTAGGCGACTGGATGAACTCCGGGCACAGAAACCTGCCCGTCATAGGGTCCAACATCCGCCGACCCGCGGCGCCCTGATCGCCGATTGGGTCGCAAGGACGGTCGGCTCCTGGCGTTTCATCATCATCCAAAGCGTCGTCCTCGGCGTGTGGGTTGCGCTGAACGCCGCTGCATACGCCTGGCATTGGGATCCCTATCCCTTCATCCTGCTCAACCTTGTGCTGTCCTTTCAGGCGGCCTACGCAGCGCCCATCATTATGATGAGTCAGAACCGTCAGTCGGAGATCGACCGCAGGCACGCGGAGCACGATTACCGGATCAACGTAAAAGCGGAACTCGAGATCGAGCTACTGCACAATAAGATCGATGCGCTGCGAGAGCAGGAAATCGTCGAGCTGACCGACATCATCCAGCGTCTGTCAGCATACCTCGCGCCAGGGCTCGCCGCGGCTGCTGAGGACCGCGACGCTGAAAACCAGAGCACGGCGCCTCACGGCAGCTAAGAACGTCTAACGAAACCTACGGATCTGGTTGAGGCGGAGGAGGGAGCAGGCGAGCGCGGTGAAGGCCAAATGGATGTCGGCCCGGCGCTCATAGCGGATGGCGAGGCGTCGGAAGCGGTTGAGCCAAGCGAAAATGTGTTCGACCCCCCCTCCGGTGCTTGCCAAGCGGCTGTCTGCTTTGGACGCCACGACGGGCAATGCGTGGGGTGATGCCCCGGGCGCGGCATTCCCCGCGGCAGCGGCGATGATCATAAGCCTTGTCGGCGTGCAGCTTGTCTGGCCTGCGGCGGGGCAGCCGGGACCGCCGATCTGAAGGCGCGACATGGCATCCAGGGTGGCCGCCAGCATGCGGCGGTCCTGGCGGTTGCGCCGCTCAGCGTCAGGCCCAGCGGCGTGCCGCGGGCATCCGTGACGAGGTGGCGCTTGCTGCCCGGCCTGCTGCGGTCCGTCGGGGTGGGGGCCGACCTCCGTGCCCCCCTTTTGGCGCCAAGGCTGGCGCTGTCGAGTGCCGCCCGCGACCAGTCGAGGGCCTCCGCCGCCTGAAGGCACTCCAGCAGCACCCGGTGCAGGCGGCTCCATCCACCCGAGACCTGCCAGTCCCGCAGCGGACGCCTGCAGGCCATGCCGGCCCCGCAGCCCATCTCCACCAGCAGCCGCTCCCAGGAAGTTCCGGCTGTCAAAACAAACACAATGCCGGTCAGGGCAGCCCGGTCCGGCCATCGAGGGCGCCCGCCCTGCGGCCCGGGCCGCTCCGGCGGCAGCAGCGGCGCGAGTACCGCCCAGTGATCATCGGGAACAAGGGGCTTCGCCATGTCCCCGGTAAGGCACTCCAGCAAATTTTGCATGCTGGTGCCCGCGGCGCCTTACCTCGCGCTGCAGCTGGGCGAGGCTGGGGAGCACGGCTGGGGCACAGTGGTGGCGACGGACACCGTCTTCGTGATTGGCGGCTTGGCGCTCCTGGGGCGGCGCGCCCCGCAGGCCCTGCGCGTCTTCCTGCTCTCCCCGGCTGTCATCGACGACATTGGCGCCATCCTTGTCGTCGCCTTCGGCTACAGCGCCGGGATCGGCTGGATCGCGCTTGTGGCTGGCGGCCCGGGAGGCGCTTTCCCCGGTTGAACGGCTGGGGGCCACGCTGCACCCCTGGATCGCCCGTCGGCATCATGCCGCTGTTTGCGCTCGCCAGCGCCGGCATACCTATCTCCTTCAGCTCACTCGGGGATTCCGTGGTGCAGGCCGTGATGGCAGGCTTCGTGCTCGGCAAGCCGGCCGGTGTGGTCGGCTTCGCCTGGCTGGCGGTGCGCCCGGGCCTGGCGGTGCGACCCGCAGCTCTCGGGTGGGGCACCCTGGCCGGCGGCGGCATGCTCGCCGGCATCGGCTTCACCATGGCACTGCTCATTGCGGACCTGGCGTTCCAGGACCCGCCGCTGCAGACCGCGAAAATCGGCATTCTTGTCGCTTCCTTGGCGTCGGCGGCGGGAGGCCTCGCACCGCTGGCTTGGCTTGGCTTGGCTTGGCAATGATGTCCCGTGCCAACCTGTTGCGAGCGGCGATGCAGCTGGCCGATGAACGTACCGGGCAGGGCGGCTGCATCTCCGGCCTTCAGCACCATCCCTCTGACGTTCCGTGGGGGACCCGGAGCAGGGTCTTGGTCTCACCGAAGAGCGGGGCGCCCAAATAGATGCGTGCCGCTATCCGGTCGGCGGATTTCAGTTCTGCCGAAACCCTGTAGGTTTTTCCGTCATCCGGATTGTAGAACCAGCCGCCGCCCCAGCGATCAAGGCCAGTGGAGCGTAGACCCCACAAAATGGTCAGTCCGCACAGTTGGCGCTGCCGCAGGGCGGCATCGGGATTGTGCTTGTCTCGATTCAACCGGCCCTGCGGATCGCGTGGAACCTGCAACCACAGAATCCGGCCGCACAGCAGGCCGCTGCAGTCAAAGATCTGCACAGCTGCCTTTCCGTCAATGAGCCAGACGCCATCTGGAACAGCAGCGAAGGCCATTATGCGCGGGGAAGCCAGGACTAAGAGGGCCGCGAGCAGCAAGGCAGCGCAACGAGGTCTGTGTGGCGTACCCAATCTGGAGATCAGTGCCCGATCCCGGCAGAAGATGGCTGCAGCGGCATGCGCTGGCATGGACTCCTCCTCAGCATTGCCGCTGCCGTTTCCCGATTGGAGTTTGCCCGGCAGTGGCGAGGGCACCCGAGAGCACGAAATGGTGCTTCCGTGGATGCTGTAAATCCCCGGGGAGGGATCACAACCTTAGACAGGCAGACGCTCAGGTCGGTGAGCTGATTGCGCCGGAGTGCCTGCGCTGAGCCCCGATCTGCGCGGCCGAGCGGTCCTGAAAGGGTACGTCCGATGAATTCGAACCGTGCCGATGAGATCGCCGACCGCGAAGCCGAAGAGCGCAGTGAGAACGAAGGAATGCCAGAGCACCAGGCCAAGGGCCATGACCCGGTGCGTTGGGCCGCGGAGCGTGACAGGAGGGTGCGCCGGCGTATGCCTGAACGCTCTTCCAGCCGTGTTGGCGCTTTAGGTTCTGCCTTGGTGTCTTGCCCGCGCTAGTCGCGCTCAGCTCAGCTCGCCTTGCATTTTGCTCGATCCGGCATGGGAGTGGCGCGACGAGACTTCCTCGCTGAGCAATGGACGCCGTCTTTGCGTTCGTCCCAGCCCAAAACCGAAGCGAGTGCCGCCAGACAGGTACAGCTTGGAGGGGAAAGAAAATGGCTAAGGGGCAGAAGCGAAGCGGCCGCGAAGCAAAGAAGCCGAGGCAGCCGAAGGTAAAATCTAATGCGGCCGCCTCTCCCTTTGCAGCGATACGAATGCGGGCCGCGCCGTTGCCTGCGAAGAAGGGCTAGCAGCGACCTGGAACCCCGCAACAGCCTGGGCCAGACACACCATCCCTGATACGCCATAGACAGTAATCAGGCGGTGATTCTTCGGGCCGCGGGCTCCGAATTTGGCACCACGGGCCTCGCGCAACGGCGCTTTGGGCAGTTGCCCAGACTGAATGGTCGGTCTCGCCGCCTACGGCCGGGAGGTGAGCGGCGTTGGAGGCTGCCCGAACCTGAGAATTAAGCCGAGGGGAGCGGATCCAATGAGTGCCGGATCCTTCAGCAGCTCCTGCTGCGGCCGCTACCAAGGAGATATTGTGTGACCTTCTCGTCGGTGGAGATCTACAGAAGCGCGAACGGCGACACCTGGCATCTCATCCGCAATAGCGTGACGGGGCGGGTTCTTGTGCGGCATCAAGCCAATCCCTCATCCGGCGGCCATGTCACGGAAGTGGAAGTCGAGGAGTTCCTGAGCCGTGATGCTTCTGGCCCGGAGTACGACGCGACACGGAAACTCCTCGCCGCCTCGGGAGGGGAGGTGGGAGACTGGGCCCGCGCCGGCAGCCAGGTTGCGTCTGTGCCGGAGGACGCGATGAGCGGAACGCTTTCCTTCGACTGCCCGCGCTGTGGCGTAGGCCTCGCCATGAGCGAGCGCCAGGGCATCGAGTTTGATTATTGCCCACAGTGCCGAGGCGTCTGGCTTGACCGTGGCGGGCTCGACAAGATCATTGAGCGCGCTGAAGCGCCGCCCCCGCCGAGCCAACCAGCGCCGGGCCTGCCAGCCGGTGGATGGACCCAGCCTGCCGCGCCTCAGCCCCGCCCGCATGGTGCAGCGCAACAGCTACCTGAGCGCGACTAGCAGACCCGGATCGCCACGGTCGAGCTCCGCATCCCGAAGCTGCGGAAAGGCAGCTACTTCCCTGCTTTCCTCGAGCCCCGCCGGACCGCCGAGAGGGCCCTAACGGCGGCGATCCAGGAAGCCTGCGTCCAGGGCATCTCCACACGCTCTGTGGACGACTTGGTCCGCGCGATGGGCATGAAGGGGATCAGCTGCCGCCAGATCTCGCGCCTCTGCGCCGAGATCAACGAGCGGGTACGCGACTTCCTCGCCGTCCCATCGAGGGCGACCGGCCCTACCTCTGGTTCGACGCCACCTACGTGAAGGTGCGCGAGGTCGGGCGGATCGTCTCTGTGGCCGGGACCATTGCGGTCTGCGTCAACGCCGAGGGGCGGCGCGAAGTCCTCGGCAGGGCGCTCGGCAGCTCCGAGGCGGAGCCCTTCGGGCTCGACTTCCTGAGCACCCTGAAGCGGCGCGGCCGGGCGGGCGTGAAGCCGGTCTCCGAGGCCCCCGAGGGCCTGAAGGCCACCGTGACGAAGGTACTACGGGCGACTTGGCAGCGCTGCTGCGTCCACTTCGCCCGCAACGCGCTGGCGCATGCGGGCAAGGCCTAGCGCCGCATCGTCTCGACCTGGGTCGGCACCGCCTACGCCCAGGAGGATGCAGCCGCCGTGCACGCCCGGTGGCGCAGCGTGGCCGACCAGCTCCGCCCGAAGGTGGCCAAACTCGCCGCCCTGATGGACAGCGCCGAGAAGGATGTGCTGGTCTACATGCACATCCCCGCCGCCCACCGGGCAAAGCTACAGCCGACGAACCCGATCGAGCGGCTCAACGGCGAGATCAAGCGCCGCACCGATGTCGTCGGCATCTTTCCCAACGAGGCCGCCATCGTGAGGCTCGTCGGCGCCATCCTTCTCGAGCAGTCCGACGAGTGGGCCATTCAGCGCTCGTGCTACATGACCCTGGAAGCCATCAGCACCGTCAGCGATACTGCCACCGTCAGGCTCTCGGCCGTGCCAGCCTGACCCGGCCAACCAACCCGCCGAGGAAATCGCGCTCCTGCACCACGCGATGAGACACGACCTGAGCCGAAGGAGAGTGGGCATAGCAGACCCGGGCTTCCAACGGCTGTTGCGCTTAGAGCGGATGGCCGCCGCCGAGGTACCCTAGGCCTTGGAGACTGCCGCAATGCATCGGCACGTTCGGCCAGGGTCGCGCCACATCTAACTCATGTGCAACTCCAGAGAGTGTTCGCTCCCGGTTTCATTCCCTACACCATTTCCTCTGTTCAAGAGGCTGATTTTTCGCCCTCCAAGCTTCCGCCATGGCGGCGTCCCCCACAATATCCCCCACAGTTTGCTTGCGTCAGCCTGACCTCTGGTGAGACGAAAGGAGCGCGTGGAGGCCCTCGACCGCACTACCCCTCCTCGGATGAGGGCCTGCTCGGCG
>NZ_DATMFZ010000171.1:0-3370 GCF_035556675.1 Geminicoccus sp.
CGACGAGTTCGGCGAGGTTTATTCCGCGCGGCTCGACGAGAAGAAGGTGGCTGTCAACATGCGAATCCGTTCGGACTGGGAGCGCATGCTGGCGTCCCTGTACTTCGGCAACGCCATTCTGGTGATCGACTGCGACCCGGATGACCTGAGCTACGGCTTGTACGACTGAACTACCAGCGCCCCGTCCGCCTGACGTTAACTGCCCGATGCCCTGCTCCCCATCGCAGGCTGCATCGGAGTGTGATCTGAATGCGCAGGCTGATGCGCGAACCTAGCCTCGTTGGCGAGCTACTGAGGCCTCATAGAGTTAGGCCGCCAAGCCGGAGATCAGCGCCGGCCAGATCACACCCCGATGCAGAGCAGCGCCAAGCTCCGGGCGCGGTTACCGAAGCACCTGTGGACGTCCCTTCCCTCGCACTGGGGGGTAAACGAATTGCGCCGCTGGATGGGTCCACGCCAAGCCAGCTGCCGGGGTAGCGCCCGGCATCTGCATCCCCTTCCCTTCACTTCGACCGCATTAGGCAGGCGCCAGGCCACCTTTCACGGTGGGTTTGGTCACCCGCGCATGGCTCCTGGCCAATGCGGTTCTACTGAGGTTCACGCAATGAGCAAAGACACAAGCGGCCCAGCGTTCCCGGTCACATTGCCGAGTGGCGAGTCATACCAAGGACACTTGCCGCATGACGGCATGACCCTGCGCGACTACTTCGCTGCCCAGGCTCTTCAGGGGATGCTCCCTTACCCCGGTAACGAAATGTGGGGTTCTTTTGCCGAGATGACCCCGAAGCAGGCCGCCGAATCTGCTTACGGATACGCCGACGCCATGCTCGCCGCCCGGGTGAAGTCATGAGCGGCTGGATCAGGACTGAGCATCAGCTTCCCAAGAATGGTGACCACGGCCTTTGCTGCGTGCATTTCCGAGACGACAAGGCGGCCGCGCTCATCGTTGTTCCTTTCAGCTTCATGAGCGGCGATTTCCACCCATTCGCTGACGATGACAACCTCGAGAACGACGACTATTGGGTTGATCCGTTGTACTGGCCTGTCTGCTGGCAGCTATTCCCTTCACCACCCACCGAGTAACCCACCACCTGGAGGCGACTATGGGCGCACTTCGAGCAGCACAGTTTGAGTACGACAACCGGATGCCGCCGGCGGTGAGCGAAGTAGCCGACGCGGAATCCACTTGGATCGACGACGGCATCGCTGAGCTGATGGCGCGCCGCGACGTAGTGTTTCAGCGCCGGATGCGCCCGAAGCAGGGCGTCACCTATGAGCGCTTCGCCCAGGCGGTGGATGAGTTCGTTATGGGCCAGCTTGGCCAGCCGGATATCAGCAACACGGTGCTGGGCCGCCTGGTTCTGGCTGCGCGGTGCAAGGTCACCAGCGATGCAGCAGCGGCAGCCGACGAGATCCTGAGCGTGGCCAACCCTGAGTCGGCGCTGGAAGAGATCGCCCGCCAGCTGCTCACCCCCTTCGCCAAAGAAGGAGTGCTGGCCCAGGCCGAGGAGGCGCAATGAAAAGCCCTCACGTCCTGATCGACGAAGAGCTTGAGGCCATGGCTCACCCTGAGACGCCACTGTCCTGGCAGGCCATGGTCCTCAAGCTCCTCACTGAAATGCTGGCCGACCAGCGCATCACCATCGAAGAGTTCAACCACTACTGCGGGCGCCTCAACAAGATCGTTGATGGGCGCAAGGAGGTCGCGTGATCAATATCCCCGAAGGCACCCAGTTCATCGAAGCTGGATGCGGCAACAAAGGCTTCCGAAAGTACGAGAAAGGCCAGTGGTGGTTCTTTGAAGGTTTCTGGCGTGTGGTTGACTGGAAGATGGGGGATCTAACCCCTGTTAGCAGCCACCCAGGCTACGCCGTGCCAATCGAACCGTGGGATGGCAAAGGCATGCCACCAGTTGGAACTGAGTGCGAGTTCACCGGGCACAGCCCAAGCGAGTACGACAAAACGGACCCAGATCTGCATGTCGGCGACAAGGTGAAGATTATCGCGCACTTCCATGTCGAAGGCGGATTCAAGATGGCAGCGTTCTTGTTTAATGCCCAGCTGCACAACAAGAACCGGGGTCCTGCCTACGTAGAACGGGGCGGGGCTGGATGTTTCCGCCCAATCCGCACGCCCGAGCAGATCGCGGCGGAAGAGCGTGAGAAGGAAGTGGGCAATATGGTTGCGGCCCAACCCATGATCGACAAGTCCTGGGCGCGCAAGGTTTGCGAAGCCCTATATGACGCCGGCTACCGTAAGCAGGAGGCATCATGACCACGCCAATCGTTAAATCGCTGATCGACGAGCAAATCGAAGAAGTGCAGGCCGCCCAAGTGCGCGGCACTTTACGCTTCCCGGTCGGCATGCGCGTCGCAGACCTGCCCTATCCGATCAAGGCCGACTGGCTGAAGCGCCGGCCAATCGCCCGTCCGAGGCCTTGCCCGTGACCCGGTACCAGCGCGCCCGCCGCCTGCTCATCTGGCGCGGCTCTTTCTCTGCCCTCTTCGCCTGCACTGCGTTCATGCTCGCCAGCTCACTCGCCGGCAGTATCACTTCCTGAATCACGTAGCCGAGCACGGCGGCCCTTCGGGATAACCGTACCCCTTCGGGAGCGTAAGCGGCGAGAGCGCGCAACCATCCACCGCAGCCAGGGCCTGGAGCGTACCTCCGTGCCTGGGTGACCTGGCATTTCCCTATCCCAACTGACGGCGCCGGCCTGGCGCGAGGTTTTCTAATGTCCACTACCAACATGAGCATCTGGGAGAAGGTCCAAACGACCGACACCCGATTCACCAAGGACGCCAAGGTCGGCGGCCAGCAGATCACTAGCCTGAACGGCACCGCGATGATCATGAAGGCCACCGAGGTTTTCGGTCCGGCTGGCATCGGCTTTGGCTGGAACGTGGTTGAAGAGCGCTTCGACAAGGGCGCCGAGATGTTCAGCGGCGAAGGCGATAAGCGCATCAGCCTCGGCTTCGAACTGAACCACACGATCAAGATCAAGTTCTGGTTCGTTCTGGATGGCCAGCGCGGCGAGATCGAGCAGTACGGCTGCACGCAGTATCTCTACAAGTCGAAGTACGGCACCACCACCGACGGCGAGGCGCCGAAGAAGTCGCTGACCGACGCCATCAAGAAAGCCCTCTCCATGCTCGGCTTCAGCGCTGACGTGTTCCTGGGCATGTTCGACGATGTGAACTACGTGCAGCAGCTGCAGGCCGAGCAGGCAATCGAGCAGGCCGAAGACCGCCAGGCCGAGATTGAACGCCAGCAACAGGAGCGCCTGGACTTCATCAAGGAAACGATCGAGACCATGCAGAAGGCGGTAACGCCGCATGAACGCAAGAAAATCCACGACCATGCCGTGCGC
>NZ_DATMFZ010000172.1:0-7208 GCF_035556675.1 Geminicoccus sp.
CCAGGTTGATCTGGATGGCCCCGCCCGAGCCGCCATGGCCGCCGCTGCTCTGGTTCTCGCTGTCGCCGCTGCCGCCATCGCCGCCGGTCGTGGTGGCGAGCACGCCCACCAGATTGTCGCCGGACGTGGTGATCGCGGCCCCGCTCACGTTCACGCTGACGCTGCCGCCGTTCCCGCCACTGCCGCCACGGCCATTGCCGTCACTGTCCTGCTTGTTGCCGAGCCCGCCATTGCCGCCGCTGCTCAGCACATGGACACCGGCACCGCCGTCGGGGAGCGGGCGGGCGGACGAGATCTCGATGTCGCCGCCGCTGTCGACGTCCACGTCGACGCTGCCGCCGCTGCCGCCGCTGCCGCCCGTGTTGAAGTTGTAGGAGGACTGGGCCCCGTCGCCGCCGGTCGAGCTGGCATAGATGCCCTTCACGCCGCCGGTGGAACTGCCGGTGCCGTCGACATGCAGGCTGATCTTGCCGCTGTTCGTGATGGTGACGGTGTTGCCGGCGACACCCGCACCGCTGGCAGGGTCGTTGTCGCCGCCGTTCGGGTCGGGATCGCCCCCGCCGCCATTGGATTCGGCGCGGATGCCCCAGGCACGCTCGGCCGAGGTCACCGGGGCCGATCCGGTGCCCATGGTGATGGCGCCCTGGTTGGTGACGGCGACCGTGCCGGCCGCCCCGCCATGGCCGCCGGGCTGGTTGACGCCGAACTCGGTATTGCCCTCACCGCCGGTGCCGCCCTGGGAGAGGGCATAGATGCCGATGCCGCCATGGGGCAGGCTGCTGCCCAGCACGATGCTGCCCGTGCTCGTGACCGCGACGTTGCCGGCCATCCCGCCATTGCCGCCGGGCGAGCCGTTGTTCTGGTTGTCCCGGTCGGCATCGGCACCCACCGAGCGCGCGTCGATGGCGATCAGCTCGCTGTCGTAGGAGCCCTGGCTGAGCGACAGGTCGCCGCCACTGGTGATGGTGACGGCACCGCCGGCACCGCCGGTGGATTCGTCGACCGGCGTGCCGCCATTGGACTGGGCATGCAGCACATAGGGATTGCTGCTGGCGCCCAGCGTGAAGTCGCCCTGGCTGGTGATGGTGATCGCGGAGCCGTCGCCCGGATCATTGTCCTGGTCGCCGCTGCTGCCGGTCGAATCCAGGCCGTAGGGGCTGGTATAGCTGCCGCTCGTCACGGTGCAGTCATAGGTACTGCTGCAGTCCGCCGCCTGGGCGGCTGGCACCCCCAGCAGGGTGAAGGTACAGCCGAGAAAGATGCGGCCACGCAGGATCATCAGTCCAAGTATCCTTTCCGGGCACCTTGAAATCAGAGCAGCCCGGGACTGATCCCACGTCGCTCCTCATTGGATGGATCCGGCAATGCCGCCGACGAATCAAGTGAACGGACGGTCCGGGGCGAAGAAGAACTGGAAGAATTGCCGGATGTGCCGTTTGCCGGCCGCTGTACTGCCTGCGCCGGCAGTGGCCCGGCCATGGAGCCCCGGCCGGGCGGCAAGTTGACCGGGATGGCCGGATGCCGCAGGTTCGCCAACTGGCCGCCTGGGCGCGAATCCGCCGCCAGGACGGCATTTCCGGGAGGATGAACGATGCCGACTTCGGTCAAGGAATTGCTGGCCGCCGCCAACAGTGCGGTGCCCCGGATCGATCGCGCGACCGCCGAAGAGCTGATGAAGCGGGGCGACGTCCTGGTCGTGGACGTGCGCGACCAGCCGGAGGTGCAGGCGAGCGGCAAGATCGCCGGGGCCAGGCAGGTGTCGCGCGGCATGCTCGAGTTCCGCGCCGACCCGGCCTCGCCCTATCACGACCAGGCGTTCGATCCGGCCAAGACCGTGATCGTCTACTGTGCGTCCGGCGGGCGCTCCGCACTGGCCGGCAAGGCGCTGCTGGACCTGGGCTATCGCGACGTGCGCAATCTCGGCGGCTTCAAGGACTGGGCCGAGCAGGGCGGGGCCGTCGAGCCCGGCTGAACGCCCGAGACCGGGTGCCCGAACGTGCCGCGTACGCCACGCCCAACCGGCCAGCAAACATCATCTCCAGGTCAAACTGTCGCACCGTGAAGACGAAAGTCCTGCGACGTTCCTAGGCTCGATGTCCCATGGCGGAGATCGGGATGAGCACACGGGCGCGGGCGTTCGTGCAGTGCTGGATCGATGAGAACATCGGTCCGGAGCTTTATCGGGAAGAGCGGCACCGGTCGCGGGAGTATGCCGCGCGCTGCCTGATGGCCGCCCGGGAGCGCGGGATCAGCACCGCCGAGATCCAGGACGAGTTCGGCAACCTCGCGACCCATATCGCCGGGATGGGCGACCGGGCCGGCCGCGCCCAGGCCGGCTTCGGCTTCAGCTGGCAGGCCTGAGCACCCGGTCAACCACACCTGGGCAGGTCAGGCCGGCTTGGCCAGGTGGCGTCGGGCCGGGATCCACCAGCAGGTCAGGCAGGCCAGCAGCGCCAGGAGCAGGATGCCCCAGAAGGCCAGATGCAGGGCCTGGTGCAGGGCGGCCTGCGCCTGCGGGTCGGTCGCGACCCCACCCAGCCCGTCCGGCCGCTCGAGCAGGCCGTGCAGCCGTGCCGCGGCATGGGGCGGCGCATAACGGTCGATCCCGAGATTGAGCACGGCGCCCAGGGCGGTGGCGCCCAGCGTGTTGCCCAGGCTGCGGGCGAACAGGTTGGAGGAGGTGGCGCTGCCGCGCTCCGCCCAGTCCACGCTCTCCTGGATCAGGATGATGCAGGTGATGCTGAGCAGGCCCATGCCGAAGCCCATCACGAACGAGCCGGCCCCGGCCAGGATCGGCGAGCTGCCCGGCTGGAGCTGGAGGAAGGCGGCCGCACCCAGCGGGAACATCAGGCTGCCCAGGCGCAGCGTGCGGCGGATGCCGAAGATCCGGTAGCAGCGGCTGGACAATGTGACGGCGAGCGGCCAGCCCAGGATCAGCATGGTGAGCGCGAACCCGGCCTCCAGCGGGCTGCGGCCGAGCACGCCCTGCACGTGCAGCGGCAGGACCGTGGTCAGCCCGATCAGCGCCATGCCGGCCAGCAGCGTGGCGACGTTGCAGGCGGCGATGAGCTGGCGGCGCCAGAGCTGGAGCGAGATCATGGGTGCTGTGGCGCGGCGCTCCTGCCAGAGGAAGGCCGCCCCCGCCAGCAGGAACAGCAGGCCCAGGGGGAGGACGATGCCGAGGCCGGCATCGGCTTCGGTGAGCATCAGCATGAAGGCGGCGATCGCCACGGCGAACAGGGCGGCCCCGGCATAGTCGATCGGCTCGTTCTGCCTGGTGACCTTCTCCTGGAGGAACAGGACCAGGCCCGCGATCGCCAGCACGCCGAACGGCAGGTTCAGCCAGAAGATCCAGGCCCAGGGCAGGTGGTCGACGATCACCGCGCCGGCCAGCGGCCCCACCACTGCGGAGGAGGCCCAGACGCTGGACAGCAGGCCCTGGATCTTGCCGCGCTCCTCGATCCGGTAGAGGTCGCCCACGATCGTGGTGGTCACCGGCAGGATGGCGCCGGCGCCCAGGCCCTGCAGGAGCCGGAACAGGATCAGGCTCGGCATCGACCAGGCGAGCCCGCACAGGACCGAGGCCAGCAGGAACAGGGCCGTGCCGGTGATCAGCACCGGCTTGCGGCCGAAGATGTCGGCCAGCCGGCCATAGATCACCGTGGTGGTGGTCTGCGCCAGCAGGAAGGCGGAGAACACCCAGCTGTAATAGGCGAACCCGCCGAGCTGCCCCACGATATGCGGCATCGCGGTGGCGACGATGGTGGCCTCGATGGCCACCATGAAGGTCGCCAGCACGATGGCGGCGACGATGAGCGGCCGCCTGTTGGCGGAACGATCGGCAGGCATCGACTTCCTCGGTGAGGGCACGGTGAAGGGGAGCGCCGGCGGTGCTGGCACCGGCCCAGGTCAGGAATCTCGGTCGCGGCTTGATCTATATCAATGCAGGTGGCCCACGGGTCGGCGTAGTTAGCTGCGCGGCGGTAGCCGCCGGCCAGCCAGCCGAGGGAACGCGACGGAAGAGCGTGGCATCGGCAGGCTGGGGAGAATGGATGAGGGAACAAGCTTCATGGACGGTTCGAACCAGCTCCTGACCTGGTGGCACGCCTGGCTGCGCCTGCCGCTGACGCTGAGCGCGGAGAGCCTGCGCTTTGCCAGCCGCCGGTGCACGGCTCATGCCGACAACATGGCTGCCCTGGCCACATGCACCAGTGTGCGCGAGGCCGCGGAGCTGCAGAGTGCCTTCACGCAGCGGATGCTCGCCGACTATCGCGACGAGGCCGAGCTGCTCATGCGCGAGGCGAGCGAGGCCGTGCCATCCTCGAGGGCGGCATGAGGAGCGGGCGGGTCACCACTGGCGCTGTTCTGCCGGTAGGAGTTACGTGATGGAGTCCGTCCGGTTCGCACCGGCGCCGCGTGCCGACGGCCTGTTCTGGGTGACGCTGAGCCAGGCCGTGCGGCCCGCCGCCACGCATGAGGTCGACCGGCGCAGCCTGTACCTGCTGGCGCCGTTGACCGGTCATGGCCGTCTGGACCCGCAGCTGTGGCGGGCGCAGCGCGGCGGCTGCCCGGTGCTGCGCATCTCGTGCGGACACCCGATCCTCATCGGAGCGCTGCGCCATCGTGCCGGCGGGGCCGAGGGCTCGGCCTGGATCATCGACTATGATCCGAGTGCCGAAGCCGACGAGGGCTACAGCTATCGGCTGGGTGCGCAGTGTCTCGTGAAGGACGAGCAGGTGCCCCTGGTGGGGCCCGACGGGGTTCGCAGCTTCCGGGTGGCGGACATCTCCAGCCGCATCCCGACCGAGGTGCGTCGCTATCTGCTCATGGTGAGCCGGCCCCTGCCGGCCTGGCCGGAGCCCAGCGGGGCCTGCGCGCTCCGGCGTCCGGCAGCGCATTGCCTGTGCCGTACCGCGGCAGTGGGTCGGGCCTGAGGAACAGGGGCAACCCGGCCGGGGCACTGCTGGCCCCGGCCGGGTCGCCGTCTCAGCTGGCGGTGATCTCGATCCGGCGCCGGCCGGCCGAGGCGTCCTCGCGGCGCGGCACGGTGACGGTGAGCAGCCCATCCTTCAGCTCGGCCCCGATCCGCTCCGGGTCGGCGTCGTCGGGCAGAGGGAAGGAGCGCTGGAACGCGCCGTAGCGCCGCTCGGCCAGCACCTGCTCCTCCTGCCGTTCGACCGCCGCCTGCTGCTTGTGCCCCTTGATGGTCAGCACGGCGTTGCTGACCGCGATGTCGAGATCCTCGGCGCGCAGCCCCGGCAGTTCGGCCACCAGCCGGTAGCCACCCTCACCGGCGAACACGTCCACCACCGGTGCGGTCGCGTCGAACACCGACTGGAGGCGGCGCCAGGGATCCGCGTCCAGCTGCCGCCGCCGCAGCAGGGCAAACGGCGCGGTCGTGAACAGGTCGTCGAACAACCGGTCCATCTCCTGGCGGAGCCCCTGGAAGGGCTGGGCCTCCGCACCCTTGGGTTCGGCACCACCGGTCCCGGCTGCACCCGCTCCTGCTCCCGTCCGGTCCTGCTCGTCGCTCATGACAATCCTCCCGTGCCGCCCGAGGGTCCTGGCGTCGCCGGGCCACTCCCGATGCGGCGTATCGGGTCATTTTCCCATAAAAGCCAGGTCGGGCAAGCCGGCCGCACTGCCTTTGGCGGCAGCGCGTCGACCACGTCGCCTCAGCTCGTACCGGCTGCCGTGCTCGGGCGTTGCTCACCGGTCATGGCCACCACCCGGCCGCCCTCGAGGGTGAAGCGACGCGAGGCGAAGCCCGCGCAGGTTGTGGCGCCGCTGTCGCTCTGCAGGCGGTTGTCCCGCCAGAAGTAGCGCACGTCGATCACGGTCCGGCCGTCCGTCGATTCGACGACCTCCGCCGCCGTGACCGACATGCGCGGCAGCACGCAGCGGGCTCCCTCTTCCCAAGCGTGGCGGGCGTAATAGTCTTCGATGGCGCCCACCGCTCCCGGCTGGTCGGGCAGAAGCGGCGTGGTGCTGCAGGCACCGAGCAGCAGCGCGGCGGACAGGAGGAACGGGCGAAAGTGCATGGCGTGCTCCGGCAAGAGGAGGGACGTGCAAGCAGAGCAAGCCGTCGCGACCGTGGCGGTTCCGTGTGCGACCGCGAGGCCGGATCAGCTGGGAGGCCGGATCAGCGGGCAGGGGCAGGTGCGGCCGGACATTTCCGGGCCGTCATCTTTTGGAAATGACGCATATCGACAGGCCACGCGGCCTTCGCTAGCCTCCTGGTCATATTCTGATCTGATCGCATGCCTTCCGTCGAGAGTGCCCGACGGAGGCACCGCTTATTTTCGTCCGGGTGACGCCGCCGTGCCGATTGTCGAGAGAGGTTTGCCATCGGGACCCGCGCTGCTCGGGGAGCCTGGTCCGCACGAGGGGAAGGTGACGAGCGGGTGACAGCCGGTCCTCACCGCATGCGGAGCCGGCGCCTGAGTCTCAGCCTCAGGATCGCGTGCCTCGCGGGCGCGTCCGTGCTGGCCGCCTTCCAGTTGCCCGGCGTGCTGCTCTATCCGGTACCGCCGCCCGCACCGGAAACTGCGGTCCTGGTCGCCCTGCAGAAGGAGGCCAACCAGGCGCTGGCCCGGCAGGTGGCGCAGATGCGGCAGGATCTTTCCGGCAATGTCTGTGTGGCCGGCGACCGGCTGATGCGCCACGGCCCCGGCGGCGCCCCGGTGCCGGCCAACGATGCAGACGATGCCAGCCTGCCGCCGCCGCCGGTGGAGCGGATCGCGGCACCAGCGGTGCATGATCCGGCGGCAGCGCCGGCCGAGCAGCGCTCGCTGGCCGACCTGCTGGACGCAGCCACCGTGCTGGTGCTGGCGCGCGGCGGCCAGCGGGAGGGCAGCGGGTTCGGCACCGGCTTCTTCGTCGCCCCGGGCCTGGTGGTCACCAACCTCCATGTGGTGGGCGACCCGCCCGCCGACGAGATCTGGGTTACCAGCAAGGCGCTCAACCGCGCCACCCGGGCCAAGCTGCTGGCACGCTCGCCCAAGGTCGAGATCGGCGGGCCGGACTTCGCACTGCTGGAGGTCGAGGATGGCGGCGAGCAGGCCAGGCTCAGCCTGGCATCCCCGGCCGACCGCCTGCAGAACGTGGTGGCCGCCGGCTTCCCGAAACTGGTGATGGACACCGATGCCGGCTTCATGCGGCTGCGGGCCGGCGACCGGTCGGCGGTGCCGGAGATGGCGGTCAGCCAG
>NZ_DATMFZ010000173.1:0-5469 GCF_035556675.1 Geminicoccus sp.
CCAGGCGGATCTCCGCGCCGGCGGCGCGCAGGCCGTTCAGCCAGGAGCCTTCGGCGATGGAGCGGCCGACCAGCAGCAGGTGGCGGGCCCCCTGCTCGACCAGCCAGGCAGCGAAGGCACGGCCGAGCATGCCCTGCCCGCCAGCGATGACATAGAGCCCGTCCGCCCGCACCGGCGATGCCTCGGGCAACGGCTCTTTCCGGGACAGCAGGCGGGCGACCTGGCGCGTCCCGGCGGCAAGGCGCACCCGGTCCTCCGCCCCGCCGGTCTCTAGCTCGGCCAGGAGCAGCGCGATGCTGGCCTCGTCCCGATCAAGCAGCTCGATCGCACTGGCGGCGCTATCCGGCCGGTCCAGCGCCAGTGCGGCGAAGGCGCCGCGCAGACCGGTCTCGTCCCGCTCGTGGACCAGCCAGCGGCGGGCCACATCGTCCTGGGCGAGCGCCTGGATCTGGGCGCCGACATCGCCGCCGCCTGCGACCAGGACCAGGTCAGTCGGCGGCTGCTCGCCGGGCAGTGCCGCCCGCAGCCGGCTGGCGAGCGGGCCTTCGCCGAGGATGCGGAAGCTCCGGTCCGATGACCGGCGTGCGACCACCACCGCATGGGCGTCGCCATCCGTGGCAACCGCCACCGGCTGAAGGCCGGTATCCGTAACCAGCTGGCGCCAGGACGGCGCGTCCAGCAGCGCATGGTCCGGCCGACGCGGATCACCCTGGTAGCGCCACCAGCCCTCGGTCGTGCCGAACACGAGGTCGATCCAGGCAGGCGCCCGCGCCAGCTCCACCAGGGCCAGATGGCCACCCGGCGCCAGCTGGCGAGCGGCGGCGGCGATGCTGGCGCCGATGTCGGCGGTGGCGTGAACGGCATTGGCCGCAACCACAAGGTCGAAGCTGCCGGGTGGCAGGTCTCCGGCCTCCAGGTCGAACAGGCCGGTCCGGAAGCCCGGCCGCTTGCCGAACTGCGCCTCGCCCCAGGCGAGGAAGGCCGGGGACAGGTCGGTATAGAGATAGTCGAGCTCGATCCCGTCCAGGGCGTGCAGGAGATGGCGGGTCAGCCCGCCCGTGCCGGCACCGATCTCCAGGACGCGCAGCATGCCGCCGCGGCGCTCCGCCCAGCCACGCACCGCCGTGGCGAGCGCTGCGGCGGGGCCGGCGAACAGCGGGGCCTCGGCATAGAGGCGTGCCGCCTCGGCGAAATCGCCGCCCGGGAAGAGCAGGTCGAGCGGCTCGACCTCACCGCGCAGAAGATCGGCCAGCCGCTCGCCCACGCGGCACAGGAGCCGGAGGTCGGGGCCATCGGCGGGCTCCCCCACTTCCGCAGGTGCTGGCCAGCCACGCAGACGCGCGGCCAGGGCGGCATGGCGTGGCGCGATTTCTTCCGGTGCGATCTTGGCCAGTGCCGCCTGCACGTAGCGCAGCGCCAGGGCGTCCAGTGCCCGGGTGCGCGCACACTGCTCTTCCGGAGCGGCGAGGGCCATGTCCGGCCAGACCGGCGGCGGCGCCGGGACGAAGGTGAGGCCGAGCAGCCAGGCCGGATCGAGCTGCGCCCGCCCGCTGTCCGGCAGCCAATGGCGGCTGCGCTCGAACGGGTAGGTGGGGGCGGCGCAGACCCGCCAGGGCTCGTCGGCATCGAACTGGCGGCCGTCGATCTCGTCGCCGGCCAGGAATGAAGCGGCGGCACGGTCGAGAAAGGCCGCTTCGTCCTCGCCGGGGACGCGTTGGGGGTCGAAGCGGCCGGGTGTCCGGTCGGGCGGCACAAGGGCGGTGGGGGCGTCGCGGGCACGCAGCCGGGCCGCGGCCTCGGCGCCATCGGCTGCATGCAGCGCCAAGCGCCAAGCAAAGCGCTCGCGGCCGACCAGGGCGGTGTGGCAGAGATCGGGAAAGTCGCCACCCTGCAGTCGCTCCGCCCAGCTCGAGGCCAGCTGCCAGAGCGCTGCCTCGCTGCGCGCGGAGAGGACCAGGAGATGTCTGCTGCGCTGTCCGGTACGGCGGCCGGCAAAGCGCGCTGCCACGTGGTCGAGTGCCGCCAGCTCGTCCTCGCCGCGTCGCATCAGCGGCAGGACGTCCGCCTCGGGCAGGGTCTGGCGGATTGGCGTGGCCAGGAGGCTGTGCGGGCCGATCTCGACGAACCGGCGATGGCCGGCAGCACCCAGGCCGGTGATCGCGGCGGAGAAGGCGACCGGCTCGCGCAGGTTGCGGCCCCAGTAGCCGGCATCCAGCGCTTCGCCCGCCAGCAGCCCACCCGTGACGGTGGAGGCGAACGGCAGATCCGCTGCCCGCGGGCGCAGGCCGGCGAGCGCTGCTTCCAGCTGCGGGCGCAGCCGCTCCATCTGCGGGCTGTGATAGGCGACCGGGACCCGGACCGGCAGCCCGGTCAGGCCGGCGGCCTCGATCCGTGCCAGACAGGCATCCACGGCCACGGGCGTACCGGAAATCAGGGTGGCCTTCGGCGCGTTCTGCCCGGCGATGGCGACATCCGCGCCGAGCAGGTCCGTGATCGCGCCAGGCTCGGCCATCACCAGGGCCATCGCACCCTGGCCGGCGAGCCCGGCCTGCAGCCGGCTGCGCTCGACCACGATCCGCAGCCCGTCCGCCTCGTCGAGTACCCCCGCCACGACCGCAGCGGCGATTTCGCCGACGCTGTGGCCCACCACGGCGACGGGACGCACCCCTCTCTCCGCCAGCAGTTGGACGGCGCCCAGCTGCCAGGCATAGAGGGCCGGCTGGGCGAAGGCCGGCTCCTCGATGCGCTGGGCGAGCCGGCCGTCGCCCAGGAGATCGCAGAGCCGCCAGTCGCAGCCGAGCGCCGGCAACTGGCGGTCCAGGCGTTCGACCAGCGCGGCGAAGCCGGGCGAGCCGGCCAGCAGGTCGCGGCCCATGCCCGGCCACACCCCGCCATTGCCGGAGAACACCAGGACCGGATCACCGCCCACCTCGCCCGTGCGCGGCCGTGCGCGCAGCACGACATGGCAATTGGTCCCGCCGAAGCCGAACGAACTGACCCCGGCGGTGGGCGGGTGCGGGCGGTCCGGCCAGGGCTCGGGGTCGGTCTGCACCTGGAGGCCCAGCGCATCGAACTCGATGTGCGGGCTGGGGGTCTGGAAATGCAGGCTCGGCGGGAGCCGGCGCCGGTCGAGCGCCAGCACGGTCTTGATCAGCCCGGCGGCACCTGCCGCCGCCTCCAGATGGCCGATATTGGTCTTGACCGAGCCGATCCTGAGCCGTCCGGACGGCGGCCGGCCCCGCCCGAGCACGGCGCCCAGCGCGCCGGCCTCGATGGGGTCGCCCAGTGCCGTGCCGGTGCCGTGCGCCTCCACATAGTCGACGCTCCCGGGCGAGAGCCGGGCGGCGGCGAGCGCATCCTCCAGCATGGCGCGCTGGGCATCGGGGTTGGGTGCAGTCAGCCCGTTGCTGGGTCCGTCATTGTTGACGGCACTGCCCAGGATCACCGCGTAGATGCGATCGCCGTCCGCCTCGGCGCGGGACAGGGGCTTGAGCGCCACCAGCCCGCCGCCCTCGCCGCGGACATAGCCATTGGCCCGGGCATCGAAGGCCTTGCAGCGCCCGTCCGGCGCCATCGCGCCGAACTTGGTCAGGGCGATGGTGCTTTCCGGTGCCAGCACCAGATGGACGCCGCCGGCCAAGGCCAGCTCGGATTCGCCGCTGCGCAGGCTCTGGCAGGCCAGATGCACGGCGACCAGCGCCGACGAGCAGGCAGTGTTGACGGTGAGGCTCGGTCCTTCCAGGCCCAGCGCATAGGAGATCCGGGCGCTGACGATGCTGGTGTCCTGGCCGGTGGCGGTATGCTGGGCGATCCCCTCGGCTCCCGTCAGGAGCCGGGCATAGTCGGACCACATCGCGCCCAGGAACACGCCGGCGCGCCGCCCGGCCAGCAGGGACGGCCGCCAGCCGGCATCCTCGAACGCTTCCCAGGCCAGCTCCAGCGCCAGGCGCTGCTGCGGGTCCATCTGCGCCGCCTCGCGCGGGCTGATGCCGAAGAACGCCGCATCGAACTGGTCGACCCCGTCGAGAAAGCCGCCAAAGCGCGTGTTCATCCGGCCGGGTCGCGCCGGATCGGGATCGAACAGCCGCCCGATCGGCCAGCGCTCCGCCGGCACCTCGCGGATCGCATCCACGCCATCCATCAGCAGGCGCCAGAACGCTTCCGGATCGGCGGCACCCGGCACCCGGCAGGACAGGCCGACCACGGCGATCGGCTCGTCCGGAGAGAGCGGCACCGGCGGCGGGCGCCTTCCGGTCACCTGCTCGCCCGCCAGATGGCGTGCCAGCCGGTCGAGGGTCGGATGGTCCCATACGATGGTGGCCGGCAGCGGACGGCCCAGCGCCTGGGCCAGCGCCTGGATCAGGCTGCGGGCCCCGGCAGAATCCAGCCCGTAGCGGTGGAAGCGCTCGTTCTCGTCGATGGCGGCCGGCTCCAGGCCGAGCTGCCGCGCCAGGGCGCCGCGCAGGAGGGCGCGAAGCTCGATCACGGCCGCCGCCTCGCTCATCCGTGCTGGAGCGCTTCGGCGAGCAGGTCGGTGCCGAGTGCGTCGGCGACCGCATCGCGCTGCTCGGCCAGGTAGAAGTGGCCACCCGGAAAGATCCGCCGTCGCGTCGGGCCGCTCACCAGCCGCGCCCAGCCGTCGCTCATCGCAGGTGCCGACTGCGTGTCCTGGTCACCGCCATAGAAGGCGAGACGGCATGGCAAGGGCGGCTCCAGCGTGAAGCGGTAGGTCTCGAACACCGCGAAGTCGGCCTTGAGCGTCGGGAGGAACAGCTCCATCAGCTCCGGCTCCTCCAGGATGACCTGGGGGATGCCGCCATAGCGCGCCTGGATCTCCGCGACGAAGGCCTGATCGGGCAGGAGATGCAGCGGCGGCTCGTCCAGAACGAGGTTCGGAGCCCGGCGGCCCGAGACGATCAGGGCATCCGGCAAGGGCAGCCCGCGCCGGCGCAGCTCCCGCGCCAGCTCGAAGGCTACCAGCGCCCCCATGCTGTGGCCGAACAGCGAGTAGGATGGAGTGAGCTCTGGTGCCAGCGCATCGGCAAGGGCGGCGACCAGCGCGGTCATCCGGTCGAAGGGGCGCTCGCGGAACCGGGATTCCCGGCCGGGCAACAGGACCGCGCGCAGCTCGACCGGCTCGGGCAGCCGGGCGGCAAGCGGAACGAACATGGAGGCGCCGCCGCCGGCATGGGGCAGACAGTAGAGGCGATGGCCCGCGGCTGGGCGCCGGACCGGTACCGAGCACCATGTCCCGCTCAACTTTCGGCTCCCCCCAGGATCGGCAGTGTTCTGCAGTGTGTCGCCGTACAGCTTTATCCTTAGCAGGACATGACTTAAAGGCTAGCTGCAACGCTTGCAGCGCGGCACTTTAGCTGCGCCGTTCCGGATGGAACGGCCTTCCGGCATCCTCCAGCGAGAGAAATCCTGTGCCATGCCGCATCAGGCCGTCGTCTTTCGCCGCGTTCATTC
>NZ_DATMFZ010000174.1:0-12960 GCF_035556675.1 Geminicoccus sp.
CCCGCCCCGCCTTCTGGCTGCCGGCCGATATGACGGAACGATTTAGCCGAGCGGCAGCTTCTACTATCAGTGCGCTAGAGCGGTTTCCGATCAGACTGCATCGTAGACATAGCCGGCAGCGGCGAAATAGTTGGCACATTCTTGCGGTGTGAAGGCGCTCACAGCCGTGCCGATGGCTCTCCATAAGCCTTCGACGCTGCGTTGGGCGGCCTTGCGCAGCCGTGCCTTGAGCTGCGCAAACGCGTTTTCGATTGGGTTGAAGTCAGGGCTATAGGGTGGGAGGTAGAGCAGAGTGGCTCCGGCTCCTTCAATGGCCGCGCGGACGGCCGGGCCCTTGTGGCTGCCGAGATTGTCCATGAAAGGCCAGCAGGCCTTTCATCCGATTCCTGAATGGAGCGCGGTCATCAGACCGCGAAGGGATGACCGTGTCACCCGGCCGCAGCTCTGGCAGCAGCATCTGCTCGACATAGGCCTGGAAGGCCGCACCGTTGATCGGGCCGTCCAGCACCATGGGTGCCACCATGCCGCTCGAGCGCATGCCTGCGACGAAGGTGGTCGTCTTCCAGTGCCCATGGGGAATGGCGGAGCGTAGACGCTCGCCTCGTGGCGCACGGCCCTGCATGCGCGCCATCTTGGTCGACGCTGAGCCGGCGGAAAACCTTCGCTGGTCAGGCAACGGCAAGGCCGGCACCAGCTTCAGCTGGCTTGTGAATCAGGAAGGTATTGGAGACCCAGATCTGTGGCGCGCCGGTCATGTTGTCGGGCTGGACCTCGATGAGGCGCAGGCCGTGGCGGGCAGCGAGATCGAAGATCACGCGTTGCGGCACGCAGTGCATCTCCATGGTCTTTCTCCGCTGCACGTCGCGGTACTCCTGCTCGATGAAGGAGTAGCCCGCGCCATAGGTCGGCACCTGGAAGTACAGGATCCCGCTGGGTCTCAGTCCTTCGAACGCAGCCTTGAGGATGTCGACGATGATCGGCGGCGGGTTGTGCTGGAGCACGATGATCGAGAAGAACAGGTCGATCCCTTGAAGATGCCTCAGATCGTCGGACCCCCGCACGAGGACGAAGTCCACATTAGTGATGCCCCGTTCCTTGAGTGCCTTGTGGGCTGCGTCGATGTGATGCTGCGAGATGTCGAATGCCACGACCCGACGGAAGCGGCGCGCGAGCCACAGGGTGCAGCGTCCCACGCCACAGCCGTACTCGGCGCACACCGTTTCGGGATCGATCTCGAGCCTGTTCCTTGCGAACCAGGTCTCGAGTCGCCGGAGCCCGCTAGCACCGCTCTTGTAGAATTCCTCCAGGACATCGGCACGAATCATGTTGCGTGCCCGCCAGCGCTCGTCCGTCAGGACCGACCAGTACGGGTCGCTCACCCCGTACTCGGACCATACCTCCGCAACGTGCCGCCAAAGGCTGGCATGTAGGCCTTCGGTGTCGTCGAGGTCGATGCGTAGCGGGCCGCTCGCGTCCAGCGGAAAGCGGTCGACATAGTCGTAGACTTTCGCCGCGAATTCCTTCGAGTGCAGGAAGCTACTCATGACGTCATCGAGAGAAGCACCATTCCTCAGCGACAGGGCGTGATCCTCCAGCCCCTTTCGATCGGGGGGGCGCCGCAGGGCGACCTCGTAGAGACTGGTGACCACCTTCTCGGGACTGAAGGCCGGCTCGCCCGTCGGCTGGGCCGGGATCGTCCCGCTCGTTGCGGAAGCCGGCCTGCCACGCCTCGGCAGAAGATCGGTCGATCTGGAGAACGATCGCCGGAGGAGGTTGATCCATGGCCGCTTGCTCAATTCTATCCCCTTGTACGAGACTGGATCTGGCGCTTGGGCTGCGCCAGTGCCGCCTGATAGATCGTCTCCAGTTTTCTGGCACTGGACGCCCCATCGAACAGTGCACTGCGCGCGATGGCATCGGCGGACATCCGTTCGCGCTTCGTGCGGTCGTGCGCCAGCATCAACATGGCCGCCGTCCATACCTCGGTCGCCTCCGGATCGAGCAGGAGAGCGGCGTCGCCGCCTACTTCCGGCAGCGAGCTGCTGTTCGACGAGATCGTGGGCGCGCCGAACTGCATCCCCTCGAGAATTGGCAGCCCGAAGCCCTCGAAGAGGGATGGATAGAGATTGGCGTAACAGTTGCGGTAGAGCCAGATCAGATTCTCGTCTGAAACATATCCTGTGCAGATCACATTCGATGCGATGCCCAGCTCTGCGAGCCGATGATTGAAGTCGTTCATGAGCCAGCCTTCTCCCCCGGCGAACACCAGCGGCATGGCGGGGCCGCCCGCCCAGAGGTAGGCTGCATAGGCTTCGGCCAGCCGGAGCTGGTTCTTGCGCGGCTCGATGGTTCCGATGGACAGCCAGAATGTCCCGGGCTCGACGTGCGCCATGGGCCCAGGCGCTATGCCGTTGCGGAGCGGCTCGTGGAACCGCGAGCAGGGATGAACCACGGCGACACGGTCTTCGGGGAAGAAGGGGAACACCTCCAGGAAATGGCGCCTGGATGCGTGGGACACCGCGATGATCCAATCGGCATAGGCTGCGGCGCGGACGATGCCGTCGAAGCATCCGACGCGATTGGCTTCCGTGGTCCAGTCGGGCTGGATGGTGAACCCCAGATCGTGCAGCGTGTAGACCACGCGGCTCTGCCGGATCTGGGTGGGGCACCAGAAATTGTTCGCGTGAATGATGTCCGGATGATGCAGCGCCTGTTCGAGCCGCGCCGCGTTCCAGAAGGCGGCGGCACTCTCGCGCGTGAGGAAGCGCGGGCCATAATGCACGGCGTGGCCGGGATAAGGGTTCCGCGCAGGAATTTTCGCGTCGAGGTAGAAATCGCCGAAACTGGGATAGAACGCGTAGCTATGCTCGGGCGCGACATCCACCAGCGCGCGGGCCATGGCATCCGCGAAATAGCCACACCCGGCTTTCCCCGCGCCGGTCTGGCTGACATCGAACCCGATATGCATCGCTTGCCTTGGATCTTACCTGTTTCTCAGCGCTTGAAGAGCCAGTTCTTCGTCACCTGCCGCATGTCGTTGGATATTCCATGGTTCCACCACATCGCCGCCAGCAATGACCGCACTCCGACTTCCCAGACGAAGCGTCTCGGGTGCTTCGACCGGTCGACCCGCGCCTCGACGACGGCGTGGGCATAGTTGTACAGCCAGGCATCCTGCACCCTGCCGAGAAGCCGCCGCTGCATATCGTTGATTTCCGCATGAACCTTCACGCGGGATCCAAGGGTCTTGTTCTCGGCGTACAGCCGCGAGCCGGACAGCTTCTCCTCCAGGTAGCAGAACCTCGCTCCCATCGCCGCGATGCGAAGCCAGTACTCGTAGTCCATGCAGTAGGTCAGGCGCTCGTCGAGCATGCCGCAGCGTTGGACGACCCGGCGACGGAAGAACACGGCGGGTTGGCAGAGGAAGCAGGTGTCCCGCAGGCGGTCGAAATCCCAGGGCTCGGTCGGATAGGGCTCGAAGGCCCGGTCCTGCACATCGATATGGTCGGCCAAGCCGTACACGACATCGATGTCCGGGTTCTCGTCCAGGACGCGGAGCACCTTCCTGACGGCACCGGGATAGTAGATGTCATCCGAGTTCAGCCAGCCGATGATGGATCCTTTGGTCGTGTGCAGCCCCTTGTTCACGGCGTGGGTCTGGCCACGATCCTTCTCGCTCACCCAGAACAGCCGATGATCATAGCGTCTGAGGATGTCGACCGTGCCGTCGGTGCTGGCTCCGTCGAACACGACATGTTCCAGTCCGGGGACATCCTGCTCGATCACGCTCTCCAGGGTCCGCTCGATGAAGCGGGCTTGATTGTAGGACGGCGTAACGATGCTGACCGTCACCCGTGAACCTCCGGGAACAGCCGCAGGCGGTCACTGTCGGAGCGGATGAACTCGCAGCGCTCGACGATGATCGAAATCTCCCTGTGATCAGGGCTGGATCCGTGCCGTGCCGGGACAAAGGAGGGAGTTACCCGGATCCTCGCGACTCCACCGGCGCCAGGCAGGTCGAACCGGAGCGTGCGGCGTTCGCTCCGTTGAAGAGGCTGTGTCTTGATCGTCGTGCCGTCGGAGAAGACGGCCCAGACCAGGACTGCGGCGTGGGGAAGCCACTCCGGGGCGAGGACGTCGATCTCGACGGCTCCCGCATCATCGTCATGCGCAAGCTCGAGCAGGATCTCGGCGCCGGCCCAGCCATCAGGATGAACACCCGAAAGACGACGACGTCCGCCGAACGTGTCCAGCGCAAAGCCGAACAGGGCCCAGTACTCGCGCGCCATCGCCCCTGAGTCGGCGAACTGTTCCGCCCGCTGCTTGCCAGCCGTTTTCCAGGCTTCCCGCGCGGCCTCATCCGTGACCAGACGCATGATTGCTCCGGCGACCTCAACCGGGACACGCGGATCGAACAACATCGCCGCACCGCACGCGACCTCTGGCAGCGAAGTGACATTGCTGCAGGCAACTGGCACGCCGAGGGCCATCGCCTCGACCACCGGCAGGCCAAAGCCTTCGAAGAGCGAAGGAAAGATCAGGCCGCGGGCAGCGCTGACGAGCGCAGCGAACTCGACATCCGCGAGATGCCCGGGAAAGATGACCTTCCCGCCCAGCTGCATTCGTTCCGCGAGGTCCATCACATGATCCCGCCGGGGATCTGGCGCTCCCGTGCAGACCAGGCGGACATGATCCGGCAGCCCACGATGGCGAGCCATGGCGAAGGCCGTCAGCAGCATTTCGTGATTCTTGTGCCGCCAGAAGTTGGCTGGGTAAACCAGATACTGGTCGGGTGTGAGGTCGAGCATCCTAAAGACCTTGTCTCGATCCGAGCTCGACCACTTGTTCTCGAGCCGGCGCGCCATCCGGTGATGGATCGTCCGAACGCGGTTCGGGTCAGCGAGGCCATGCGCAAGCACGGCCTCGCGCACATGATTGGAAATGGCCGCGATCGCGCTCGAGAAACGAAAGGAGTTCCGGATCGCCAAGTCCCTGTTGGCTGAATCCTCGGCAGAAAAGAACTGGGGATATACCATGTGCTGGATGTCATGGATCGTCGTTACGGTCGGTACACCTGGCTCATAGAACACCGGTGCCGTAAACGGGCAGAACAACAAGTCTGCCTTGGTATCTGCAACTGGTGGCCGGACGAAGGTTCTTTTGATCAGGTGCGCCGCGACGTGCGACATGACGATCGCCAGCTTTCTGGGGACACGTCGGAATATCGCAGCGCGTAAGCTATACAATAGCCTACCCACACCTCGCTCGCGCTCGATCGCTCCGATACCCGGCACCAGGACACGATGAACGTTGGGTGCATCGAGATGAGAGAGTTCGTCATGCGCTGCCCGCTGCGTCATCAGGATGAAGCGTGTGTCCGGCGCCAGCTTCGCCAGCTCTCTAACCAATTCGATCGCGAATATTTTTGCGCCGCCATTCTGTGCCCCGGGCAGGATTGGGGTCAAATCTACCGCAACCGTCTTCAGGCTACGCATTTCGACCCTCTCACAAAATCATCCAGAGTTATTAATGTTGAAATGAATTCTGCCAACCTCTGGAGCGGAGTTCTAGCAAAAACAGAACTGCAACTCGCAAGACATTTGGGTTCTTTCTGCTGTTGTCTCAAGCCTCAGGAAAATATCCTATTAACTTTAAATTGATTTGATGTACATCGTCATGTGGTAATGACTGTTTCTTGAATAAGCTATGTCGCCACCAGGCGTTCTATAATTGAGGGTAACCTTATTTCCATATACCAAGAAATTTATGCAGTCCGGAAGACAATTTCTTCTGATTATTGTTTAAAATACCCAGAACATGAGCAAGTACCTGCTCGATATTCTGTCGTGCCGCTTGTTCGCTGCCCGTCTCCTCCAGCAGTGCGCGGATCATCTGCTCGAGGTTGCGTCGTGCCGCTCGTTCGTTGCCTGTCTCCTCCAGCAGTGCACGGATCATCTGCTCGAGGTTTTGCCGTGCTGCTCGTTCGCCGCCTGTCTCCTCCAGTAGCGTGCGAACCGTCTGTTCCAGGCTCTGCCATGCCGGTCGCTCCCGCTCCAGTCCTGCAAGCATCTGGCTGAGCTCGGAAATTCGTTCCAGGTGACGTGCCCGTTCGTTCTCCAGGCGTCCCAGCGCCGTCGCCTGCCTCTCGATCAGCGCCAGGGGATCTTCCTCCACCCCGAGCAGCTTGATCGCGTCGTCGGGTTGCCGTGCCGCCTTGCGCAGCGCTGCGGCCAGCTTCGGTGCTTCCGGGTGTTCGCGCGTCGTTACGTCGATAAGGTCCAGCCACGCACGGTAGCTCTCCTCGACCTCGGCTGCGATCTCCTGCGCTCGGGCCGGTCCATGATCGACGATCCCTTCCGCACGAAGAGCAGGAATGAGATCGCCAAAGCCCAGCGCCACGATTCCTTCCTCCGAAAAGATGTCGTGGACGACCTGCTTCTCCTCACGGGTGAGGACATCACGCCAGGCCCAGAGGCTGTTCTGGTGGATGGAGCGTGTCTCCAGGATCTTCTGGTCGCCCAGGCGGCCCCGGCG
Source organism: Geminicoccus sp. (assembly GCF_035556675.1). Classification (GTDB taxonomy): domain Bacteria; phylum Pseudomonadota; class Alphaproteobacteria; order Geminicoccales; family Geminicoccaceae; genus Geminicoccus. The sequence goes on from NZ_DATMFZ010000174.1 coordinate 6,535, forward strand.
ACGCTCGAGCTTCTCGGAGATGAACGACGGCGAAGCCACATCCGGATCGGCACCGAGGATGGCCAGCACCGACCGCAGGACCTGCTCCGAATCGGCGACGAGCTCATCATAAGTGCATGCGTGCACCCGGGACGGGTTGTCGGCAGCGAAGCGCTCCAACCTGCGGTAGCCCAGCACCAGGTCGAACAACAGCTCGTTGTCCGAGGCAGCCATGGCCGCGGCCAGGTCGAAGTCCCAGGTGGATTTCAAGGACCCCGCAACGGCGAAGGGATGCCGCTTCAGGTAGACGAACTTGCATCTGGGAAAGATCAGGGCAATTTCATCGATGATCTGATAGTATCTCGGCGTCTTGTCGACGAATATCCGGCTATTGTTATTCTGGAGATGCTCGTTGTAAAGTGCCGTTGCGTATGAGGCTTTCGCGCGCCGTAAATCCAGGTTCTGGGTAAATTCCAGATAGCCCTGCCCGATCAGCTGGCTTCTGGCCGGATGAAGCGGATGGGTCTTGCCGATCGCCTCCACCGCGAACATCAGCCAAGGTTCAGGGGGCGAAGCGATGTCTGGATGACTGTCCAGCAGATGGGACAGGAGGGTCGTGCCCGAGCGGGGAACACCCAGCAAGAATGCCAGCGACTGGCCGTCTGCTCCGATCACGTCGTGACCCGCCCGCCCTGCATCTCGTCATGATCCGACGGCACCGACATGGCGTCGGCCAAGATATCGAGACGACATCGCGGCGGGCTGGAGATGTCGACCACGCCGCTCAGGTTCCAGCGCATGGACGGAGCCGCAACGACCCGAAACATGTGCGCATCGATGATCCGGTGCAGGACCTGCTGGTTCTCCATCGCGTAGGAGTAGGCCCCGGCATTCGCGAAATAGATCCCTGGGCGCAGCATGTTGCGAAACCAGAAGGTCACGCGCACCACCGAACCACCTGCTATGTACGGTTCGGCATCCGAGGCCTCGTGCGAGCCCATGCCGCCGATCTCGAATCCGCTGATGGTCTTCAGCACCATCCCGAAGTAAACGGCGCACACCCCCTGCGTGAAACGAACCTCGTAGCAATAGCGGTAGGTTTTCCCGGACGTGATGATATTGACCTCGGCATCCGTCTCGTCCAGGATCCTGATGTTGTCGATCACGGCGCCATTGGGCGTGTAGGATACCGTACTGGTCGGCACCAGGTTCTTGTCATAATAAGCACTCACCTCATGTTCGCGGGGCGTCTGTTCGGGCGCATCATTGTCGCCGGCCTGCCCGACATCGTCGTCTTCTGCATCGTCTTCACGGTCGAACGGCCTAGCGGTCCCATCTTCGTCCTCGCGCATGGCGAGGATGGCTTGGCGGACTTGCTCCTGTCGGGCAGGCGGCGCGTAGGCTAGGCGCTGGTATTTCGCGATCACGAGCTTGGGGTCGCCGATCAGGATGGATTCGCCGTGGTCGATCAGGATCGCCCGATCGCATAATTCCACGACCGTCGCGCCCGAATGGCTGACGAAGAGAATGGTGGTTCCTCCGGCACGAAGGGCACTGATCCGGGCGAAGCACTTGCGCTGAAAGGCCTCGTCACCGACCGCGAGCGCTTCATCCACCACGAGAATGTCGGGATCGACATTGATCGCGACGGCAAAGCCCAGCCTGGCGCTCATGCCACTGGAATAACTCTTTACCGGCTGATCGAGAAAATCCCCGATATCGGCGAAGGCAGCGATTCGGTCGAACCGCGCCTTGATCTCTGCTTCACTGAGACCCAGGACCGCAGCATTCAGAAAGACGTTCTCCCGGCCGGTGAAATCGGGATTGAACCCCGAACCCAGTTCGAGAAGGGCGGCGATGCGCCCGCTCGTAGTGACGCTGCCTTCGGTTGGATTGAGCAAACCACAAATGAGTTGCAGCAGGGTCGACTTGCCGCTGCCGTTCCGACCGACAATGCCGGCGGTCTCGGCTTTTTTCATCTCGAACGAAACGTTCCTCAGCGCCCAGAACTCGCGATAGTACTGCTTGCGCCCACGCCTGAGCATCTGCAGCAGCCGATCATGCGGCTTGTCGTAAATGTGATAGCATTTCCCCAAGTTGCTGACCTTGATGGCGACTTCAGAGGACATCAGCAAATCCTTTGCGGGTCTTCTGGAACCATGCGAAGCCCAGGCAAGCCACCACCATGCCTGCGAGTAGATAGACCACAAATAGGCCCCAGGGTGGCGCTTTTCCCCACATGAGCACGTCGCGTACCTGTTCCACAGCGGGTGTGAGTGGGTTGATCAGCATCAGTGGCCGGTAGGAGGCAGGCAGCGATGATACTGGATAAAAGATTGGAGAGAGAAACATCAGCGCCGTAATGAGCACCCCTACAACCTGAGCAACATCCCGAAGGAATACACCCAGAGCAGAAATCATCCATGATAATCCCATGGTAAACATAACACATGGAGCTATAACTGCCGGAAAAATTAAAATTTCCAAGTGCGGAAATCCTATAATAAAAACATAAAATGCCATCCATACAATAAGATTCACTGCGGCATGAAACAATGTTGAAGCCATAATTACACAAGGGAGAATTTCTATTGGAAACATCATTTTTTTAACTAAATTCGCATTTACTATGATGAGATTGGCGGAGCGATTCAGGCAGTCGGCAAAAATGTTGAATATTATTAATCCTGCAAATAGTGTCAATGCGAACTCGGCTCTCGATGTGCCGCTGCTTCCCCAGCGAGCATTGAAGACCACACTGAAAACGAAGGTGTAGACCGCCAGCATCAGCATGGGCTGAAAAAGAGACCAGAGGATTCCCATGATGGAGCCGCGATAGCGTCCTTCCACCTCCCGTCTGGCCAGGACCATGGCAAGGTGGCGGTTGCGCCATAGGCTCGCCACCAGCTCGACCGGGGAGGAGCTATAGATCTGCATAAAACGAGCCTCCCAGAGCAGCCTGATCGGCATATCCAGACGATCGCGCAAGGAATACTGTAGTCGCGATCAATGCTTTTCTGGAAACATTTGCAGCCCGCTCTGTCCATTCGACTGACTCCTCCAACATGTTGTACATGGCCAATGGCCCGTTTGAGAATGGCTATGGGTGGCTGACGTGTGAGGATCGGCGAGAGGCTTTCGCTTGCGCTGCCCATCGGCCTTGGCGGCCTGACCTTCTCACCATCGCTCAAGCGTTGAGGGGGTGGCCGTGGATGGGGAGGATGCGCGTATCCTCCCCATCCACGGCTTGGTCAGTCCCAGGGGGAACAGCATAGATGCGACCCGTACCGGGCGATTCCATCCGAATGGACGTCTGCAAGATCGGCCCAGGACTGCATCGGTACCTTGCGATCGACGACTGCTCATGCTTTCAGGCGCTGCGGACTTGTCCGCGCAGAAATGCCAAGAGCGCCCTCGACTTTCTGGGACAGGGGGACGAGGCAATGCCGTTCGCCATGCAGCGCATTCGGACCGACTGCGGCCAGGAGGTCTTCGCTTGCGAGGTCCAGGACCGTCTGCGTGACTGGCGCCGCGAGTTCCGGCCGATCCGGCCCCGCTCGCCGCACCGGAACGGCAAGAGCCTGCCCCCGACCCGATTGGGGGGCGAACGTGCCCAGCAGACCGTGTTCAAGGAGTTCTGGCCGATCATCGACCTCGCCGGCACCATCTCGCCCACCGCCTCGCCGCATGGCGGACCGTCCACATGAGAGCCGCAGAGCGGTGGTCGCGCGCCCATCGACCGTGGCTGCGAGCTGATCGCCAAGATCCCGCCCAGCGAGGACGTTTGGGACACCTACGATCCCGCCAAGGAGCGCATCCGCACCCAGGACTACCGCTGGGATGTCACCTTCGCGCGCATGCAACGATGACCACAGACCCTACACATCACCCGATGGATCCGCCCCAGGAGGCGTGGCAGCGGATCGCGCCGGTGCTGCCGGCCGTTGCGCGGGCGCAAGCCGAAGACCGACCTGTGCTGGGTGCGGCATGCACTCCGCTACCCGGCACGCAGTGGCGGTGGCTGGCGGATGCTGCCGATCCGGTGCGGCCCGGGGCAGACCGGGTGCTGGTGGTTCCGCTGCTTCGTGCGTCTCCTGCGGCTCCGCACCAGCCACGACGTGGCGCTGCTAGTGGCGCGCGAACGAGCCGGGCGAAAAGCCTGAGGTGACCCCAGAATTTCGGCCCGGTGGATGAGCCTGCTTCGCTCTGCATGAGGGCCGGCGCGGAGGACGGGGAAACGAGGCCGATCCTCGACCGAGTTCGCGGCGAAGGTGGGCTTGGAGGCGATGCGTGGGGAGCTGACGACAGCGCAGCTGGCGGCCGGGCCCGGCCGCCCCCTGACCATGGCGAGCGATTGGGAGCGGCAGGCGATGGAGGGCCCGGCGTCGGGATTCGCCGGCAAGGCGACGGCCCCAGGAGCGCACGCGAAGACCACCGAAGCCCGAGAGGGAGAAGCTGCATGCGCCGATCGGGCGGCTTTGGGTGGAGCGGGTTACTTTGGCGACCGCGTCCGGTCGATGAGCCTGGACCGTGGACGCCGGATGATCGAGCCGGAACATCCGCGGCTGTCGCTCGTGTGCCAGAGGCATCGGGATCGATCGGCCGTTCAACCGCCGGCCAGTCGCGAGAGCCGGCCGAACCCGGAACGGATGCGCCCGATCGAGGTGCCGTTCCGGGCGACGCCTCGGTAGGGATCGCGGCAGACGGCGCGATCCTTCCGGGGCCGAGGCCATGCCGTCGGCGGCCAGCGCATCCGGTGGCTGATGGCGAAGCTGGGGCCAGGCGCCGATCTGCCAGCGGCCGAGAACGTCGGTACCGCACCCGGAGCACCGGCCCTGCCTGCTGCGGGACCGGCCGAACCAGGCTTGCTGTGCCGGCCCGGCCCACCTCCCGATGGCGCAGGGACCTTCTCCACCTGGTCGCAGTCATGGACTGGGCTGGCCGCAAGGTGCCGGCTTGGCGGGCTCGACCCGATGGACGGGGAGTGCTGCCTGAAAGCCCTAAAGGAGGCCCCGGCTCGCCATGGCCGACCGGAGATCTTCGCTGCCGCCCCCTCGGCGGTCTGCCGACCGCCGGTCCTGCGGACGTCGGATCCATGGGCTGCTGCTCATGGATGGCAGGCAGTTCACCTCGTCCAGGTTCACCAGCGTGCTGAAGGAAGCCGGCCTCCAGGTGGCCATGGACGGACGAGGACGCTGGCTCGGCGACGGGTTCATCGAACGGCTCTGGCCGGTCGAACGCCCGATGCGGCCTACGGGGCAAGGGACATCGAGAGATCGGCGGCCTGACCACAACCAGAACCGAGCTCGTTCTAGAAACTGTCGTTGAAATGGTTGTTGCAATTGAGGGACTTGGCAGTGGTCTTCGACGATCTTCGGATCGTCAGAGGCTGCGATGTCCGATGCTCGTCGTCCGTACCCGTCGAAGCCGAGCGACGACGAATGGGCGGTGCTCGAACCATTGCTGCCGCTATCATCGGGCCGCGGCCGGCCACCGTGGTCACGGCGCCTGATGGTGGGTGCCCTCTGCTACCTGGTGCGCTCGGGCTGTGCCTGGTGGATGCCGCCGCGGGAGTTCCCGCCATCGATGCGGAGCATCGATCCCGCGGAGTGATGTCAGCACGGCTGACAGGGCAGACGGTGTTCTCGCAGTTCCGGCGTTGGCGGCTCAACGGTACGCTGATCCTCGTGCATGAGGAGCTTCGTCGGCGCGTGCGCCTGGCCGAGGGACGGAGGGCCGATCCAACCGGGGCGGTGATCGATGGCCAAACGGTCAAGTGCACCGGCGTCGGCGGCCCAAGAACGGGGCTACGATGGCGCCGAACGTGCCCAAGGCCGCAAGCGCCATGTGCTGGTTGATCCGGTTGGGCTCATCCTGCTCGCCTGCGTTCATGCAGCCGACCTTCACGATCGTGCCGGTGGACAGTGGAGTGCACCCGGTTTCACCGGACAGAGCCTGGGCTGGGTTAAGCACTGAGTTTGCGGAACTCGGCGGGTGATTGGAAGCGCAGCGCCGAGTGCGGGTGGACATTGTTGTAGTCGTCCATCCAAGCCGGCAGCAGACGGAGGACGGTGCCGGCATCCGGCAGGATCGAGAGCCGCAGGTAGTCGCGCCGAAAGGTCTTCACGAAGGCCTCGGCAATGCCATCGACCTTGGCTGATCCCACGGAGTGATGTCAGCAAAGCTGACAGGGCTCTGGGGCGAGCGGATGGGCGTGAAGCACAAGCGCAGCCCGAGGGCGGTGGCCGTGTTGCGGGTGTCCTTGGCGATGTAGGCGCTGCCGTTATCGGACAGCCACTCCACCGGATGAGATGCCTTCAGGCTGCCAAAGCGCTGCTCGACGCAGGCGACCATGAGATCCTGAACCATCTCTCCCGAAATGCCGGCCGTGGTGGCCGACCATCGATCGCAGGAGGCGATCGATCCAATCCCACCGGGACGGCCGTC
>NZ_DATMFZ010000175.1:0-4317 GCF_035556675.1 Geminicoccus sp.
GCCGCTTTTGGCAGCAACCAGCGGCTGGAGCGGATCAGGGCACAGGTCGACTGGCAGCCGATCGAGGCGCGCTGCTGCAGCCCATGCGCAGCTCACCGACAGGGCGGCCTGCTTATCCGCCGCTGGTGCAGCTCAAGGCGCTGTTGCTTCAACACCTGCGCGGTCTACTGACCGCGCGCCTGCGCTGCAGTCGGCCTTGCCGTTCCTGCTGGACGGCAAGGGTATCGGCTGTCGGATCGCGACCTGGAGGAGGCCTTGGCGGATCGCTTGAGCTTTCGGCGCTTTTGCGGGCTCGGGCTGGAGGATGGGGTGCCGGATGCGACGACCTTGTCGCGCTTCCGGATCGACCTGGCCGAGGCAGGTCTGGCGGAGACGGTCTTCGACGCGTTGAACGCGCAGCTCGAGCAGCGCGGCCTGGTGATCAGGGCCGGCACCATGATCGACGCGACCTTGGTCGAGGCGGACGTGAAGCGGCCGCCCATGCGCGAAGGTGAGGTGTCGGTGCGGGACCCGGCCGCCGGCTTCACGCGGCGCGGGCAACGCAGCTTCTTCGGCTACAAAGCGCACCTGGCCGTCAACCATCGATCGTCAGCAGACGATCGATCCATCCCTGCAAGGGCTGCAGCCAGGAGGCTGCAGCGGGGCTCTGATCTGATCCGCAAGGCCATTCTGACCAGCGCCGACATTGGCGAGAGCATCGCCGCCGACGCCTTGATCTGCGGCGATGAGCAGGCCGTGCTGGCCGACAAGGCCTCCGAGTCCGTGGGTAGAAGAGCGGTCCTGGCCGAGGCCGGAATCACCGACCGGATCATGCACCGACGGCAGGCCGGCAAGCGCCAGCCCAGCTGGCCCAAGTGGATGAACGTCGCGATCACGCCGTTGCGCGGTCAGATCGAGAAGCTCTTCGGCACCATGAAGCGGCGCTATCTGTACCGGCGCGTGCGCTACCACGGCCTCGTCCGCAACCGCTGCCAGCTCTGGCTGCTCGGCATGGCCATGAACTTGCGCCGTGCTGATCAACTCGCAGGCTGACCGGCGCCAGAAGGGACAGGGCCCGCCAAACTGGCCGCATTGATCCACCTGTCCAGGCAAACGGCGGTGCCCAGGCATGATGCGAATGCCTCATGCCCCATTCGGCCATGCCAACGGTGAGGCTTTCGCGGCAGTCTCCACTGGATCATGTGCCGAAGATACAAGGCTGGTCGGCGAACATGACCGTCGCATCGAGAGTTGCCCGGGATGTCCTGCTCCAAGAATCGATGCGACGAAACAGCAGTTGACGTCGGACCATGGACATGTCCTGCAGCTGGCGAGATTGCCAGCGTGGCAGTAAGATCAAGCGTGAAGCCGGACCGGAAATATATCCGATTCTTTCGGCGGCAGTTCAAGTGATTGCTATAGGGCTGGAAATTCGGATGTGGATGCGTCGATGGGGCAAGCTGTCATCCTGGCCGCCTTGCCCTGTTGCTGCGCTAAGTACATTGATAACTCTGTTAATAGGCGCGGGCATCGTGGCAGCCTTTCTGACCGAGAGCCGGCGACAGGCGCTGAATGCTTCCCAACACGAGCTCGCGGCCATCAGCAGATCCGCCGGCGGCGTCACCCAGCGAGCCTTGGCGACCCTCGATCTGGTCGTGACGATCGCGGCCGAGGAATTTCGCCAAGGCCATATCAGGCTAGACGAGGTCTTTCCGTGGCTGCACGCCTATGCTTCGTCGGACAAGCAGCTGCGCGCGCTCGATGACGCCATCCTGATCACTCCGGATGGCCGGACGGCCCAGGCGACCTCAGGGGCGGCGATCGGTGTCGACCTGAGCGACCGGGACTATGTCCGTCATCACCAAGAACATCCCGGCACCCGCATGTTCATCGGCCGGCCCGTCAACGCCCGGACTCATCCCAAAGGATGGGTCGTTCCCCTCAGCTGGCCGCTGCGGGGACCGGACGGCGTGCTGGCCGGCATCTTCGGTGTCGCGGTCGAGTGGAAGCTCTATGCCGACATCTTCAGCGGCCTGCTGCTCCGACCCGACCAGCGCCTGATCCTCATCGACAAGGCCGGCAACGTCTATGCCCGCGACGCAATGCACTGGCCGGACCGCACGTTGCCGCCAGAACGGCCGCTCTGGCTGGACGAGTGGCTGGCGCGGCCATCGCCGCATTCGGTCACCAGCTCGTTCGTGGTCGCTGCCAGTGCGGTGCCCGGAACGGACCTGCAGGTCGTGGCCGCGCACAGGATCGACGACATCCTGCAGGACTGGTGGCATCAGGCCTGCGGCGCGGCTGGGGCCGTCGGTGTGGTCGCCCTGGGCGCGGGGCTGCTCAGCTGGTGGCGGCAGCGCCAGAGCATGGCGCTTCGTCAGGCATTGCGCGCCGCGGAAGCAGCCAGGGTGGAGGCCGAACGGAGCGAGCTGGCCAAGGGCCAGTTCCTGGCGTCGATGAGCCACGAGATCCGCACGCCCATGACCGGCGTGCTGGGCATGACCGAGCTCTTGGCCAACGAGCCGCTGACCAGCCGCCAGCAGGAGGTGCTCCGGGCGATCCGCTCCTCGGGCCAGCATCTCCTGCACATCATCAACGACATCCTGGACTTCTCGCGGCTGGAGGCCGGTGAAGTTCCCCTGGAACAGGTCGACTTCTCCCTCGTGAAATTGCTCGAGGACGTGCGTGCCCTCATGCTGCCGCAGGCGACCGAGCGTGGCCTCGTCCTGACCATCGATCTCGACGAGTATTCCCCGCCGGTCGTGCGTGGTGATCCCACCCGACTGCAGCAGGTGCTCATCAACCTGATCGGCAACGGCCTGAAGTTCACCAGCCATGGCGGGGTGCGCGTCTTCGTCCGATGCGGCGCAACCCAGGGCGGGATCGTTCCGTTCCGTTTCGAGGTGCGCGATACCGGCATCGGGATTCCCGAAGAGAACCGGAGAAACCTGTTCCAGGCATTCACCCAGGCCGATCAGACGATCACACGCCGGTTCGGCGGCACCGGGCTGGGCCTTGCCATCAGCCAGCGCCTGGTCACCGCCATGGGCGGCGAGATCGGGGTCACAAGCCAGCCAGGCAAGGGGAGCACCTTCTTCTTCGAGATCCGGCTGCCGATCGGCTCGATCCTCATCCCCAGCAAGAGCAGCCGGGTTCCCAGCTCACTGTCGTTGCGGCCACTGCGGATCCTGGTGGCCGATGACGTGGCTCTGAACCGCGATCTTCTGCAGGTTTCCCTGGAGCAGAACGGCCATCGGGTCCTGCTGGCGGAGAACGGTGAACAGGCGGTGGCGCTGGTCAGCCAGGACAGCTTCGACGTGGTGCTGATGGACGTGCAGATGCCGGTGATGGACGGGGTCGAGGCTACCCGGCGGATACGGATGCTGCCGCCACCGGCACGCCGGTTGCCGATCGTGGCCCTCACGGCCAACGTGATGGAGGCAGAGCAACAACGTTGTCTGGCAGCCGGGATGAACCGGGTCCTGACCAAGCCGATCGACTGGGACCGGCTGTTCGATACGCTCGCGGCGGTAACGGAGGCGGCTGCGGCCACGTCCGAGCCTGCCAACCCGGTGGCGGCCTCTGAGCCCCGGCAGCTTGCAGCGCTCCTCGACCGGCAACGCATCGACCGCCTGCGGAAGACGGCGGGGCCAACCAAGCTGGAGCAGTTCCTCACCGACGCGATGACATCGGCCAGGGCACTGGCGGCGGAGGTGGAACGTCTGCAGGATGACCCCGAAGCGGTCGTCCAACCTGCCCATCGCCTGGCCGGTACCGCCCCCAGCTTCGGCCTGCTGCGCATCGGCATCCTGGCCCGCGCCATCGAGCAGGCGGCCACCGATGGGCAGAAGCTCGACGAGATGATCGCCCAGCTGCAGCAGGCTGTTCGCGACACCCAAGCCGAGCTCGCGGCTGCAGAGGTGACGGGGAAGCGGACCATCTGAGGTTCCCGCCTGTCGATCAACAGCCTGCCGGGGTCGGTTGGCGCTATCCTGGCACTCCGGGGGGTAGGTGTATGGTCTCGGGACATGGTGGGACGGGTCGAGCCTGAACCGGTCAGGCTCTTTTTCCCAGGCCTGGCGGATGAACTCGCAGGGCGTGAGGCCGCGCACGGTCTTCAGGCGCCGGACGTGGTCGTAGGCGTCCACGCACAGCTGCAGGCAGGAACTCCATGGACGGTGGCGCAGCTCGACCAGCCGCGTGGCGGTGCAGGCCGGGCCATCGCGACGAGCAGGTCCGCCGATCCATCGGTCACAGCAGCGATCGATCCGTCTCCGAAGGGGAATGGGCAGTAGCCCGACCAGGTCTCGCCTTGATCGTGGCTGCCGGCTCCTCCAG
>NZ_DATMFZ010000176.1:0-7274 GCF_035556675.1 Geminicoccus sp.
TTGCACAACTGGTAAGTGTGGCTTCCGTTGATGCCGGCGCTTTTTATTTCCGGCAGCCGCAGCTCAGGCTCGATGCCCGCATCGGGCGCACCGTCAGCCGGTCAGGATGTCGCCCCGGGCGATGATGAACTCGGCCGCCCCCCTGATGTCGGCGGCGATCGCTTCCCTGGCGGCGGCACCCTGGCCCCGGTGGATCGCCTCCAGCGCCTGGGCGTGGCGACGATAGGCGCCGCCTTCCACCAGCCGGTCCGGCTTGCCGCGGGTCTCCAGATTGATGATGGGCCCGACCCGGAGCCAGAGCTGCTCGATCAGCTCGACCAGCATCGGCATGCCGGAACTCCGGTACAGCGCGAAGTGGAAGTTCATGTTGAGCTGGACCGCCCGGGCGAGGTCCGGGCTGCTGGACAGGCTTTCCATGCGAAAGCCGGCCTCGGCCACCGCCATCGCCTCCAGGTCGGCGGCGGTCCGGACGGATGCGGCCCGCTCCGCGGCAAAGCCCTCGACCTCGATCCGGATTGCCGTCAGCTCACGGAATTGCGCCACGTCGGTGAGCGGCACCCGGATCGCGCGGCTGGGAGTCACCTCCAGCGCATGGTCGGCGACCAGCCGGCTGACCGCGGCACGGACCGGCATGATCGACACGCCCAGCGCCTCGGCAGCCGAGCGGAGCGACAGACGCTCGCCAGGTGCCAGGCGGCCGGAGATCAGGAGCTCACGCAGCCGCCGATAGGCCCGGTCGCCCAGCGTGTCCCGATCCACCGGGAGGAGTTGCTGCATGTTGAACAGGCTGGCCACTTATCGCGATCCGTGATCACACAACCGCTCTAGCATGGTTCTGCTGCCTGGCAGCTGATCCTGCACTGGTGCGAATGGCTGGCTAGACAAGCTGGAAAACCTGCACTAGGCAACCGTGATCACGGATCACAAAAAAGGCCGTGGATCAGGGATGCCCAGGTGGAAGCCGGGCCCGAATCGGCCGCTGCTCCGGCGCCATGCCAGGCAGCAGCGCCGCAGGTTCGCCGGCCATCGAGACAGGTGAGCAGGCGATCCCTTCCCGGCAGGAGCGCTTACTCATGGCGGCACGCGACAAAGTCATCATCACCTGTGCGGTGACCGGCGCCATCCACACGCCGTCCATGTCGCCCCACCTGCCGGTGACCCCGGAGGAGATCGCCGATGCCGCGGTGGGTGCCGCCGAGGCGGGTGCCGCGATCATCCATCTGCATGCGCGCGACCCCGAGAACGGCATGCCGGTGCAGACCCCGGAATCGTTCGGCCGCTTCCTGCCGATCATCAAGCAGCGCTCGGACTGCGTGGTCAACCTCACCACCGGCGGCGGCATCGGCATGACCGTGGAGGAGCGGGCCAAACCCACGGCGGTGTTCAAGCCCGAGGTCGCCTCGCTCAACATGGGCTCGATGAACTTCGCCACCTTCCCGATGCTCAAGCGCTTCAAGGAGTTCAAGCACGCCTGGGAGCGCCCCTACATCGAGAAGACCAAGGACAACATCTTCAAGAACAGCTTTGCCGACATCGAGTACATCCTGAAGCTGTGCGCCGGCAACGACACGCGCTTCGAGTTCGAGTGCTACGACACGGCGCATCTCTACAACCTGGCCTATTTCCTCGAGCAGGGCCTGGTGAAGCCGCCGCTGTTCGTCCAGACGGTGTTCGGCATCCTGGGCGGGATCGGCACCCATCCGGAGGACGTGGCGCACATGAAGCGCACCGCCGACCGGCTGTTCGGTGACCAGTATCGCTGGTCGGTGCTGGGGGCGGGCCGCCACCAGATGCGGATCGCCGCCCAGGCGGCGGCGATGGGCGGCAATGTCCGGGTGGGTCTGGAGGACTCGCTGTGGGATGGCCCGGGCAAGCTCGCGGAAAGCAATGCCGCCCAGGTGCGCCGCGCCCGCCAGATCATCGAGGGGCTGGGCATGCAGATCGCCAGCCCCGCCGAGGCCCGCGAGATCCTGGAGCTCAAGGGCGGGGATCGGGTGGAGTTCTGAGCGAACGGACCTGTCCCGCAACGAACGGGGCCGGCCGCCATGATCTGGGAGCAAGCACGATGACCGACAGGATCACCAGGCGCGGCCTGGTCAAGGGTGGCACCATGCTGGCGGGTGCCGCCGCCGGCTTTGGCACCTTCTATGGGCCGTGGAAGCACAACCGCGCCTATGCGCAGGAAGGCAAGCCCATCAAGATCGGGCTGACCTGCGATGCCAGCGGCATGTATGGCGCGTCCGGCCGCGACGAGCTGCGCGGCATCACCATGTGCATCGACGAGTTCAACGCGAACGGCGGCGTGCTCGGGCGCAAGATCGAGTGGATCACCGCCGACACCGAAACGAACCCGGCCACCGCCAGCCGCGTCGCCGAGCGCTTCATCACCCGTGAGGACTGCTCGATCCTGATCGGCGCCATCCATTCTGGCGTGGCCAACGCGATCACCCAGGTGGCCGAGAAATACGGCACCATCTACCTGAACTCCAACTCCTCCGCGCCCACCGAGGCCGGCGAGAACTGCTCGCGGATCAAGTTCGTCTGGGACGGAAACGGCACCAACTTCACCATGTCCTCGGTGAAGGCGGCGGTAGAGCGGGTCGGCAAGAAGTGGCTCCTGCTCACCAACGACTATGTCTGGGGCCACGAGACCTCGGACGCGACCCGGAAGCTGGTCGAAGAAGCGGGCGGCGAAATCATCGACGAGCTGCTGATCCCGCAGAACACCCGCGACTTCACCTCCTACCTGCTCAAGATCCAGCAGATCTCGCCGGAGGTGGTGGCCCCGGCGGTCGGCGGCGACGACGGCAAGATCCTGCGTGCGCAGGTGGCCGAACTCGGCCTCGACAAGCAGGCCGCCTGGGTCCAGAGCCAGCAGGACTGGCCGGACGTGTGGAGCGCCCCTGACAGCATTGTCGGCATCTTCGGCACCAACTGGTACCACAAGCTCAAGCTGCCGGGCGTGGACGACTTCGTGAAGCGTTGGCAGGCCCGTGCCGATGCGGATGCGATCCCAGTGCCCGGCAACGTGTCCTACTGCGGCTACACGGCGATGCGCGAGACGCTGCGCGCGATCGAGCGCGCCGGCAGCACCAACAACATCGCGATCATCAAGGAGCTGGAGCAGCTCAAGATCCCAGCCGCCGACCGGATGCAGGATTACGACGCCTGGATGAACCCGGACACCCATCACCTGCAGCAGACCATCTACCTGGCCCGCCGCAACCCGAACCCGGTCGACGACACCGATCTCTACGAGATCATCAGCGCGTCCAAGCCGGAGGACGTGATCGACCCCGAGGAAGGCAAGCTGTGCAAGCTGGCCCCCTACGAGCAGATCCCGACGGTCGACGGCTGAATGAACCTTGGCGGGAGCCGTGGGTAGGCGGAGCGGATGTTCAACCTGATCCCCTTCCTCATCAACGGGCTGACGCTGGGCCTGCTGTTCGCGCTGATCGCGCTCGGCTTCATGCTGATCGTGGGCGTGATGGAGCAGATCAACCTGGCCCACGGCTCCCTGTTCGCGCTCGGCGCCTATGTGGCCTACGCGCTGCTGGGCCCGCCTTTGCCGCTGCCGGCGGGGGTGGGCGAGTGGTGGGCCGAGCTGCCCCTGGGGCTGCGCTACGTCCTGGCGCTGGTGGTCGCACCCTGCATCGTCGGGCTGCTCGGCATCCTGATCGAGCAGGGGATGCGCCGCACCTACGGCAAGGACCCGCTGTTCGGGCTCCTGCTCACCTTCGGCGCCGCCATGGTGATCGAGGACGTGATCCGCTCGATCTGGGGGACGCGCGACTACATCCTGCCGACCCCGGACGCGATCTCGGGCGGCTTCATCGCGCTGAACCTGATCTGGTCGACCTATCGGTTCTTCGCCGCCTTCGCGGCTTTCGTGTTCATCCTGCTCACCTGGCTGCTCATCGAGCGGACCCGGTTCGGCGCGGTGATCAAGGCGGGCGCCCATGACAGCGAGATGGTCCGCGCCCTGGGCTATGACCTGGCCAAGCTGCGCATCGCCGTGTTCGCGATCGGCACCATGCTGGCGGCGGCAGCCGGCGTCATCATGGCGCCCATCTGGGGCATCCGCCCGCATATGGGCGTGGACGCGGTGATCCCGGCCTTCCTGATCATCGTCCTGGGCGGGGTCGGCTCGTTCTGGGGGGCGGTGATCGCGGGCCTGATGGTCGGCATGGTCATCGGCCTCACCGCCGCCTACGCGTCCGAATGGTCGCTGCTGTCCATGTACATCCTGCTGATCGTGGTCGTGACCTTCCGCGCCCGCGGGCTGTTCGGCAAGAAGAGCATCCTGGAGGCCTGACGCCGATGCAGACCCCCGCCCATGCCGGCCGCCTGATCACCCCCGCCATGGTGGGCGTGGCGCTGGTGCTCCTCACCGTGCCGCTCTGGATCGCCAAGGTCGGGCTCTACCAGTATATCGGCGTCGAGATCCTGATCTGGGCGATCTACGCGCTGGGCTTCAACCTCCTGCTGGGCACGGCCGGCCTGCCGTCCTTCGGGCACGGCGCCTTCTTCGGCATCGGCGCCTATGCGTTCGGGCTCACCCAGTTCCACGTGGCCGCGAACCTGTGGGTCTGCCTCCTGGGCGGCATCCTGGCGGCGAGCCTGGCAGGAGCCCTGGTGGCCGGGTTCGTCGCGCGGCGGCGCGGCATCTACTTCGCCTTCCTCACCATCGCGTTCGGCCAGGTGTTCTGGTTCATTGCCATGAAGGCGCGCAACGTGACCGGCGGCGAGGACGGCCTCCTGCCGATCGCCCGGCTACCGGCCGACTTCGGCATCGTGTCCTTCGACCTGACCGGCAACACGGCCCTTTATTTCTTCGTGCTGGCCCTGTTCCTCGCGACGGTGGTGGCGCTTTGGCGGCTGACCTACTCGCCGTTCGGCCGGGTGCTGTCGGCGATCCGCCAGAGCGAGCTGCGCGCGGCCCATCTCGGCTACCAGGTGGTGCTGTTCAAGATGCTGGCCTTCGTCGTCTCCGCGGCGTTCGCCGGCCTTGCCGGCAGCCTGTTCGCCATGGCGCAGGGCGGCGCTTTCCCGGAGGTCATGGCGCTGCACTATTCCGGCTACATCGTGATGATGGTGCTGGTGGGCGGCGGGCTGGTCAGCTTCTGGGGGCCGGTGATCGGCGTCGTGGTGTTCCTGCTGGCACGCGACCTGCTGGGGGCGGTGACCCTCACCTGGATGCTCTGGTTCGGTCTCCTGTTCGTGGCGGTGATCCTGTTCAAGCCGGAAGGCATCGCCGGGGTCTTCCAGGACCTGCGCCGGCGCTTCTCCCGCCAGCCGGCGGCACCCGCACAGCCGGCCGCCCGGAGCACGTCGTGAGCGCGCTGGAGGCCCGCCAGGTCCATGTCCGCTTCGGCGACCGGGTGGTGCTGGAGGAGATGAACTTCAGCGTGGCGCCCGGCGAGCTGCACGGCATCATGGGGCCGAACGGGGCCGGCAAGACCACCTTCTTCAACGTGCTGACCGGCCGGGTGCGGCCCAGCCGCGGCCAGGTGCTGGTGGACGGGAAGGACGTGACCGGCCTGCCGCCGCACCGGATCGCCGCGCTCGGCGTGGCGCGCTCCTTCCAGATCATGACCCTGTTCGACGAGTTCAGCGCGCTGGAGAACGTCGCCCTGGCACGGCCGGCCTTCCGTGCCCAGGCGCTGCATGGCCATCGCGCCGCGATCGGCGACCCCGAGGCCGATGCCGCGGCGCGCCTCGTGCTGGACGAAGTGGGGCTGGGCAGCAAGGCCGATGTGCTGGCGCGCGACCTGTCCTATGGCGAGCGCCGCGCCCTCGAGATCGCCGTGGCGCTGGCGCAGGAGCCGCGCGTGCTGTGCCTGGACGAGCCGACCTCAGGCCTGGGCAGCGACGGCATCGCCCGGATCGCGGAGATGGTCCGCCGCCTGAAGGGCCGGCTCGCCATCGTGGCGATCGAGCACGACATGGAGTTCCTGTTCGGCCTGGCCGACCGGATCTCCGTGGTCCACTGGGGCCAGGTGATCGCGCACGGCCGCCCGGACGAGCTGAAGGCCAACCCCTGGGTGCGCCGGTCCAACCTGGGGCGGTTCGGATGATCCTCGAGGTCGACGGCATCCACACCTTCTACGGCGAGACCCAGGTCCTGTTCGGGGTCTCGTTCGACGTGCGCCCGGGCGAGGTCGTGGCGCTGCTTGGCCCCAACGGCGCCGGCAAGACCACGACGCTGCGCTCGATCCTCGCACTCACCCGCCCCTCGCAGGGCAGGGTGCGCTTCGACGGCGCCGACGTCACCGCCTGGCCGACCCACCGGGTCGCCCGGGCCGGGATCGGCTGGGTCCCGGATGACCGCCGGCTCTGCCCCACGCTCAGCGTCGCCAAGAACCTGCAGATCGCGGCCAAGCGCACGCGCTTTCGTGCCTGGACCGTCAAGGACTGCTGCGGGATCTTCTCGGCCCTGGACCACCTGATGCACCGCGATGCCGAGAACCTGTCGGGTGGGGAGATGCAGATGGTCGCGATCTCCCGGGCTCTGCTGGGCTCGCCGGGCCTGGTCCTGTTCGACGAGCCGAGCCAGGGCCTCGCCCCCAAGATCGTCGAGGACGTGCTCGCCACCATCCGCCATCTGCGCGACGAGGGGGTAGCCTCGGTAGTGGTGGAGCAGAACGCCGAGCTGGCGCTGTCGGTGGCCGACCGGGCACTGGTGCTGGATCGGGGCCGGGTCGCCTGGCGGGGCGAGGCGGACGAGCTGCGCCATGACCGGGCGCTGCGCCAGCGCCTCCTGGGAGCCTGACGCCATGTCGGAGCCGATCCTGCGCCTGGACGGTGTGCGCAAAATCTACCGCAAGGGCACGTTCGACCGCACGCCGACCTTCCAGCTCCAGGCCGACCTCGTGTTCGAGCAGAGCGCCATCGTCGGCGTGGTCGGGCCGAACGGGGCTGGCAAGACGACCCTGTTCGAGATGATCACCGGCTCCAACACGCCGAGCGCCGGCAAGGTGATGGTGGCGGGCGCCGACATCCACCGGGTGCGCTACGGCGAGCGCGACCGACTGGCGATCCACTATCACCAGTCCTATCAGGTGCGCTCGTTCCGCCGCATCCTGCCGTCCTTCCTGCTGGACCGCTCGCCGACCCGGCAGCCGATCCTGCACCTGTTCGACGAGCCGCAGTTCAACACGCAGGACGGCTATATCGGCTTCATGCTCGACTTCTTCCGCAGGCTGCGCGCCGAGGGCAAGCTGGTGTTCGTCTGCCTGCACCCGACCGCACGCTACCATCTCGAGATCCTGAAC
>NZ_DATMFZ010000177.1:0-4233 GCF_035556675.1 Geminicoccus sp.
CGCACCGCCACCGTGCTCACCCGCCTGGACCAGGCCGGTGCCATCGATGTCGGCCGGCTCAACATGGTCGAGTTCGCACTCGGCGTGACCGGCCACAACAACCATACCGGCACGCCGCGCAACGCCCACGACCCCGAGCGCATCACCGGCGGGTCGACCTCGGGCGGTGCCACCGCCGTGGCGGCGGGCCTGGTGCCGGCCACGCTCGGCTCCGACACGGGCGGCTCGATCCGCATTCCGGCCTCGTTCTGCGGCCTGGTCGGGATCAAGCCGACCTATGGCCGGGTCAGCCGGGCCGGCGCGATGACGCTCAGCTTCTCGCTGGATCATGTCGGGCCGCTCACCCGCACCAGCCGGGATGCCGCCCTCATCCTCCAGGCGATCGCCGGCCACGACCCGGACGACACCACCACGAGCCGCCTGCCGGTCCCGGTCTACACGGCCGGGCTGGAGCGCGGGGTGGGCGGCCTGCGCCTGTTCCACGCGACCTCCGGGCTCGGCTGCGAGATCGACCCGGTGATCGATGCCGCCGTGCGCGACGCGATCCGGGCCCTGGCCGAGGACGGCGCCAGCGTCACCGAGGGCGGGATGGAGAACATCGCGAGGATCACCGCGATCCGCCGCCTGGTGCTGATGGCCGAGTGCAGTGCCGTGCATCGCGCCCATGTCCAGCAGCGCCATGCCGACTTCGTCCCGCAGACCCTGGCGCGCATGCAGCCGGGCTTCGCGCTGGGTGCGGTCGACTATCTCTCCGCCATGCGCAGCCGGGCTCGGGCGCTCGACCATTTCTGCGCCACCGTCTTCAGCCAGGCCGATCTCGTGGTGCTGCCGACCTGCCCGGTGCAGACCCCGCGGATCGTGGACACCGACACGGGCGGCGACGCGCGCTTCGTCGAGACCGCCAACGCGATCGGCCAGCTGATCGGCCTGTCCAACTGGCTGGGCCTGCCGGCTGTCTCGGTGCCGGTGGGCCTGGACGGCAACCGCATGCCGATCGGCCTGCAGATCATCGGCCGGCCGTTCGCCGAGGCGCTGGTCCTGCAGGCGGCCGCGGCGGTCGAGCGGGTGTTCGGCCCGTTCCGGCCGTCCGGCTTCGCCCTCGCCGGGACGTGACGCTCGACACCAAGACCAAGGGCATCCTGATCTGCCTGTGCGGCATGGCGTGCTTCGGCTGGATGGACGCGGCGAGCAAGACGCTGTCCACCCAGCTGCCGCCCGTGCAGATCCTGTGGGTGCGCTATGCGCTCTCCATTCCCTTGGCGCTGGCCCTGGCCATGCCCGGCGGGCTGCGCACCACGCTGCGCAGTGCCCGGCCGAAGCTGCAGATCGCCCGCGCCATATTCATCGCCGCCGAGATGACCTTCGTGGTGGTGGGCTACCAGACCGTGCCGCTGGCGGACGCCCATGCGATCTTCGCGCTCACCCCGCTCCTGGTGACCGCGCTCTCCGTGCCACTGCTGGGCGAGCAGGTCGGGCTGCGCCGCTGGATCGCGGTGGGCGTGGGCCTGTGCGGCGTGCTGATCATCGTCCGGCCGGGCTTTGCCGAGATCAGCCCGGGCATGCTGATCATGCTGGGCTGTGCCGGCATGTACGCCTTCTATCAGGTGATGACCCGCATCGCCGGCCGCTACGACGCCGCCGCCACCTCGATGGTCTGGCAGACCGTGGGCGGCACGATCGCCCTGTCGCTGGTGGGCCCCTTCTTCTGGATCAATCCCACGGGCGAGCAGTGGCTGCTGCTGGCCATGGTGGCGGCACTCGGCGTGATCGGCCATTTCGGGCTGGTCCTGGCGCTGCAATACGCCCCGGCCGTGGTGGTGCAGCCCTTCACCTACACCATGCTGATCTGGGCCGCGATTTCGGGCTGGGTCGTGTTTGGCGACGTGCCGGGCCCATATGTGGTGCTGGGCGCCCTGGTGATCGTCGCCAGCGGGCTTTATGCCGCGTGGCGCGAGCGCCTGCGCGCCCAGCCCGGTTGACTTCGGCGCGAGCGCCTGTGTAGCCGGACCCGTCCACCGCCCGACCTGTTGTGACCCTGCCGAATGAACCGCCCGACCAAGCCCGCCAAGAGCATCTACAAGAAGCCCGACGAAGTGTTCGACTTCGCGTCCATGGCCGGGATCGAGGCCGCGGCCGAGACCTTCGCCAACAGCTTCATCGAGCGCGGCCTGGAGAACCGGCCGATCCCGATCCATGACGAGGCCGGCTTCGAGGGCATGCGCAAGGCGGGTCGCCTGGCCGCCGACACGCTCGACTTCATCACGCCCCATATCCGCCCGGGCATCAGCACGGCCGAGCTCGACCGGCTGATCGAAGGCTACATGCTCGACCATGGCGGCATCCCCGCCACCAAGAACTACAAGGGCTACCCGGCCTCGTCCTGCATCTCGATCGGCCGGGTGGTGAACCACGGCATTCCCAGCGAGAAGAAGCTCCTCCAGCCGGACGACACGCTCAACATCGACGTCACCGTCATCCTGGACGGCTGGTACGGCGACACCTCGCGCATGTTCGCCCTGCCCAAGGCGAAGGTGAAGGACCTGCTCCTGATCGAGCGGACCTACGAGGCGATGTGGGCCGGGATCAATGTGGTGAAGCCCGGCGCCACGCTGGACGATGTCGGCGAGGCGATCCAGAAGGTGGTGGAAGAGCGCCGCCACGGCGTCGCGTTCTCGGTGGTCGAGGAGTTCGTGGGCCACGGCGTCGGCCGCAACTTCCACGACGCCCCCGAGGTCAAGCACTACAAGACCCCGCGCAAGCTGCAGTTCGAGCCCCGCCCGCCCGTGGTGCTCCAGCCCGGCATGTTCTTCACCATCGAACCCATGGTGAACGTCGGCCGCCCGGACGTGCTGGTGCTGGCCGACGGCTGGACCTGCGTGACCCGCGACAAGACCTCCTCCGCCCAGTTCGAGCACACGGTGGGCGTGACCGAGACCGGTGTCGAGATCTTCACCCGCTCGGCGCTCGGCTACGAGAAGCCCCCCTACAAGCCGGTCCAGCAGGTCGGCTGACCGTCCGGCCATGGCCATCTCCCGCCACGGCCCGGAGGCCTTCGCCGCCATGCGCCGGGCCGGCCAGCTTGCGGCGCAGGCCCTGGCCGCGGCCGGAGCGGCGGTCCGTCCCGGCATCAGCACGGCGGAACTGGACGCGATCGTCGAGGCGACGATCCGCGCCGGGGGCGGCGAGCCCGCGACCAAGGGCATGCGCGGCTTTCCCGCCGCTGCCTGCATCTCGGTCAACCATGTCGCCTGCCACGGCATTCCGAGCCCGACCAAGCGCCTGGCCGACGGCGACCTCGTGAAGATCGCCTTCAAGGCGAGGCTGGACGGCTGGCACGCCGGCATCTGCCGGAGCTTCCACGCCGGCCGGCCCACGGCGCGCGGCCGCCTGCTGGCCGAACGCGCCGAGCAGGCGCTGGCCGCCGGCCTGGCCGTGCTCCGCCCCGGCGCCACGCTGGGCGACCTCGGCCACGCCATCCAGCAGGCCGCCGAAGCCCGCATCGGCGGCGTCGCCTTCGCCGTCCTCCGCGACCTGGGCGGCCACGGCATCGGCCGCGAGTTCTTCACCGAGCCGCACGTCCACCACTGGGGCAGCCCGGGCGAGGGCGACGTGTTGGAAGAGGGCATGTTCCTCTCGGTCCAGCCGATCCTGGTCGCCGGCCGACCCGACACAAAGACCCTGCCCGATGGCTGGTCGACCGTCACCCGCGACCGGGGCTGGGCGGCGCAGGCGGAGCATACGGTGGGGATCACGGCAGACGGGGTGGAAGTGTTCACGGGTGTGAATGCCGCGTGCTAGCGTTCGCGCCATGGAGGTGCGGGCATGGCCAAGTCCACCCAGACTGTGGAAGACGCCGAGGATCCCGGCCCGATGACGGTCGAGGAGTATTTCCGGTGGCGTGAGGGGCGAGAGGAGCCCTGGGAATACATCGACGGCCGGCCGGTCCCGAAATTTCCCTCGGAAGAGAACCCGGTCGTGGCGGTGGCCAGCGGTACGGCCAATCACCACACCATCCAGCTCACCTGTGCCAGCCTGATCCGGGCACGCCGGCCGAAGGGCTGCCGGGTCGCAACCGATGCCACGGTCGAGGTTCAGGACGGGCGGCGGATTCCCGACGTCGTGCTGTCCTGTGCTCCTGCCGATGCGGAGCTGGTGATGCGTGATCCCGTCCTCCTCGTGGAGGTCACCTCGCCGTCCAGCCGATCCGTCGACTTCCTGCACAAGCCTGCCGAG
>NZ_DATMFZ010000178.1:0-2070 GCF_035556675.1 Geminicoccus sp.
GGCTCGAACGCCTCGTCCAGGAAGAACAGCTCGGCATAGCTCCGGCCGATGGCGCTGGTCGCGTCCAGGTCGAGCAGCCGGGCGGCGGCCGGGTTGATGGTGATCAGCCGGCCCTCCAGGTCGAGCGTCATGACGCCGTCCTGCAGGTCGGCCAGGATCCGCTCGTGGATCTGCAGCTCGACGGCCAATGCAGCCTCCTCCTTGACGCCCCGTGCCGCCGGATCATGGCAGGCTGCCAGGCGCTTGTCGCCTCCGCCACGGCACCGCATCGTGGCCGAGCCACTGACCGCACCGTCGAGAACACGCCTGGAGCCGCCCCATGCAGCTGCGCCACCTGGCCTATTTCGCTTCGCTCGGACGCGAGCTGCATTTCGGCCGGGCCGCCGCCGCCTGCAACATCACCCAGTCCACCCTCTCCGCCGCGATCCGCCAGCTCGAGGAGGAGGTGGGCGCGCCCTTGGTCGAGCGCGACCGGCGCTTTCGCGACTTCACCCCGGAAGGGCGGGTCCTGCTCGGCTGGGCGAGACGGATGCTGGCCGAACGCGACCTGCTGGGCCAGGAACTGGGTGCCCTGCGCGAGGGGCTCACCGGGCATCTGCGGATCGGCGCCATCCCGATGGCGCTGCCGATCGTGGGCATGGTGACCACGCCCTTGCTGGAGGCCTATCCGGGCGTGCGCATGACCGTGACCTCGCGCACCTCCACCGAGATCCAGCGCGGCCTGGACGAGTTCCACCTGGAGGCCGGCCTGACCTATCTCGACAACGAGCCCCTGCACGGGCTGCGCGCCGTGCCGCTCTATCGCGAGCGCTATCTCCTGGTGACGCCCAAGGACGGGCCGTTCGCCGGGCGCAGCGAGGCGGCCTGGTCGGAGCTGGCGGCACTGCCGCTCTGCCTGCTCACCCCGGACATGCAGAACCGGCGCATCCTGAACGGCATCTTCACCGAGATGGGCCTCACCCCTGCCCCGCGCCTGGAAACCAACTCGGTGATGGCGCTCTATTCGCAGATGCGCGCAGGCAGCTGGTCCAGCGTCCTGCCGCACAGCTTCCTCTGGGTCGCCGGCATCCCGCCCGGAATGATCGCCCTGCCGCTGGCCAGGCCCGACCGGTCGCACATGATCGGGCTGGTGCTGCGCGACCAGTCGCCGATCCCGCCGCTGGTGGACGCTCTCGAAAAAGCGGCATCCGGATTGCGGCTTCAGGACATGATCGAGCGATTGGAAGCTGATGATCGAGAATAGCGATCATACCATCGATTTTCCCCGTTTGATCATCGCGCTGAACCGGTGGATAGAATTAGTCGAACTCTGAAGGGCGGTTCGCTGCGGGAGGCTGGCAGCTTGCTGGTGCAGGAACGGTATCGAGAATTCGACCCGGCGGAAGTGCGGGCGGTGGCGACCGAGCTGAAGGGCCTGGAGGGTCCGCTCCTGCCGATCCTCCACGCGCTGGTCGACCGGTTCGGCTATGTCGATCGTCGTGCGATCCCGATCGTGGCCGAGGTCCTGAACCTGTCGCGTGCCGACGTTCATGGCGTGGTGACCTTCTATCACGACTTCCGCCAGGAACCGGCCGGGCGCCATGTGATCAAGCTCTGCCAGGCCGAGGCCTGCCAATCGATGGGCTCGGACCGGGTGCTGGCCGCGCTCGAGACGGCGCTCGGCATCCGTCTGGGCGAGACCAGCCCGGATGGCCGGGTCACGCTGGAGCCGGTCTACTGCCTGGGCCTGTGCGCCAGCGCACCGTCGGCCATGCTGGACGGCGAGCTCCACGGCCGGCTCGATCCGGTGAGCGTGCTGACGCTCGCCCAGGAGGTGCAGGCATGAGCCGGGTGCGCGTCTTCGTCCCCCAGGATGCCGCAGCACTGGCGGTGGGTGCCGGCCAGGTGGTGGCCCGGATCCGCGCCGAGGCGCTGACCCGCGGGCTCGACATCGAGATCGTGCGCAACGGCAGCCGGGGCATGCTCTGGCTGGAGCCGCTGGTCGAGGTCGAGCTGCCGCAGGGCCGGGTGGGCTATGGCCCGATGACGGCGGCCGAGGTGCCTTCCCTGTTCGACGCGGGCTTCCTCCAG
>NZ_DATMFZ010000179.1:0-7047 GCF_035556675.1 Geminicoccus sp.
GGCTGCAGCGTGTGGTCGGTCGCCCCGCTGCCGATCACGCCCGTGAAGAACTGCTCGATGCCGGCCGTCCCCTCGATGACGTCGTGCGTGGGCGGCAGCAGCATGGCGTCGTCCGTGTAAAGGCTGGCGACGGTCTTCGCGTCGCCCTGGTTGAACGCGGCATCCCATGCCTCATAGGCAGCCTTCACCTGCCCTTCCATAGTCTCGGCGCTGGCCGTCACTGACAGCATGGAAGTGGCCGCCGCAATTGCGGCCAACATGATTCGCATTCTCATCTCGTCACCTCTCAGGATGGAGAGGATCGATGATATCATGACATCGCCCGTCGCACGAGTTGTACAAGGCGATGTTGTCCGGCTCGTAATATTGCCCAGCTCGTGGCTAGGTGCCGCTGGTCATTTCCAGGAACTGCTGCTCGGAGAGGGTCTGTACGCCCAGTGCCTGGGCCTTGGCGGCCTTGGAGCCGGCATCCGCGCCCACCACCAGATAATCGGTGTTCTTCGACACGGACGAGCCGACCTTGGCGCCGAACCGCTCCGCCCGGGCCTTGGCCTCGGCACGGCCGAGCGTCTCCAGCGTGCCGGTGAAGATCACGACCTTGCCCGAGAGCGGGCTCTCGATCGCCCGGGGCCGGGCAGCGTCCGTGATGGTGAGCTCGGCCGCCAGCGCGTCGACCGCCGCGACATTGTGCGGCTCGGCGAAGAAGGCGGTGAGCGCGCCGATGAGCGCACTGCCGACCCGGTCGACATTGTCCAGATGGGCCAGCTCGTCCGGGTCGCCGGCGGCGAGCTTCAGCATGCCCTCCCGCCAGGCGGCGTAGCTGCCATAGGCGCGGGCCAGCAGCCTTGCATTGACCTCGCCGGTGAAGCGGATGCCCAGGCCCAGGATGAAGCGGTCGAGCGGGATGGTGCGCCTTGCCTCGATCGAGCGGACCAGATTCTCGATCTTGCGCTTGCCCCAGCCTTCCAGCTCGCCCAGCCTCGCCAGACGTTCCGGATCGCGGGCCAGCACGAACAGGTCGGCCGGCTCGCGCAGCAGCCCGGCCTCGATCAACTGCGGGACCTGCTTCTTGCCCAGCCCCTCGATGTCGAACGCGTCGCGCCCCACCAGGAGCTGGAGCCGGCCCGCCACCTGGGCAGCACAGATCAGGCCGCCCGTGCAGCGCCGCACCGCCTCGCCCTCCAGCCGCACCGCGTGGCTGGCGCAGATCGGGCAGGTGTCCGGGAAGACATAGGCTGGGGCACGGTCCGGGCGGTCGGGGTCGACCACCTCGACGATCTGGGGGATCACGTCGCCGGCGCGCTGGATCAGCACCCGGTCGCCGACGCGAATGTCCTTGGCCTGGATGAAGTCCTCGTTGTGCAGGGTGGCGCGGGCCACGGTCACCCCGCCGACATTGACCGGCTCCAGCTCGGCCACCGGGGTCAGCGCGCCGGTGCGGCCGACCTGGATCGTGATCTCGCGGACCGTGGTCTGGGCCTGCTCGGCCTTGAACTTGTGGGCGATCGCCCAGCGAGGTGCCCGGCCGACGAAGCCCAGCCGCTCCTGGAGCGTGATGTCGTCGATCTTGTCGACCACGCCGTCGATCTCGTAGGCGAGATCCGGCCGCTGCCGGCCGATCTCGACCTGGTGCGCCACCAGCTCGTCGGCGGTGCGGCAGATCCGGGTGAGCGGGTTGACGACGAAGCCCCAGCCGCGCAGCCGGTCGAGAAAGGCCGAGTAGCGCCCGGCGACCGGCGGATCCGCCTCGCCCCAGCCATAGGCGAAGAAGCGCAGCGGGCGCTTCGCGGTGATCTTGCTGTCGAGCTGGCGCAGCGAGCCGGCCGCGGCGTTGCGCGGGTTGGCGAAGGGGAGCTGGCCGGCCTCCTCCTGCTCCTCGTTCAGCCGGGCGAAGGCCGGCCGCTCCATGTAGACCTCGCCGCGCACCTCGATCACGCGCGGAGCCTCGCCGTGCAGCCGGGTCGGCACGTCCTTGATCGTGCGCACGTTGGCGGTGACGTCCTCGCCGGTGGTGCCGTCGCCGCGGGTGGCGGCGCGCACCAGCACGCCGTCCTCATAGCGCAGCGAGCAGGACAGGCCGTCGATCTTGGGCTCGCAGACATAATCGTCCTGGACGTCGTCCGGGCGCTTGAGGAAGCGGCGCACGCGGGCCACGAACTCGTGGATCTCCTCGGGGTTCATGGCGTTGTCGAGCGAGAGCATCGGCACGCGGTGGACGACCTTGCCGAACGCCGCCACCGGGGCGGCCCCCACCCGGTGGCTCGGGCTGTCCGGGCGGATGAGCGCCGGGAAGCGCGCCTCGATCGCCTGGTTCCGCCGGCGCAGCTCGTCATACTGCGCATCGGTCAGGCTCGGCCGGTCCTGCTGGTAGTATTCGCGGTCGGCTTTGGCGATCGCTTCGGCCAGGCGCTGCAGCTCCGCGCCGGCGGCCGCCTCGTCCAGGGCGTCGACATCCGTCATCGGGTTGCCCCGCGACGCACTGGCCTGATCCGCGATGCTGGATGATCCCGACCCAACCGACACCTCACCCTCTCCGATAGACCCTGGCCACCAGTTGGAGGCACTCGACCGTCCCCCGGTCGATCTGCAGGTACTTTCCCTGGCTGGCCTTGCGGGCATGCCGGACGAACAGATCCGCCGGAAGCTCGAACAGGTCACACGCGGTGCCCTGCCGGTCCCAGAAGCCTGCATGGAGATAGTGGAAGCGCCCGAGCAGGCCCGGCAAGACGTTGATCCGCTCGCCCAGGCCTTTGGCGCTCTTGATGAGCACCCGCGTGCCGTCGGGCAGGCCGTAGATGTTCGCCGGCTCCTGGACGATCCTGGTGGCTCGGAGCTGCCCTGCCAGGAACGCCGCCGCCTCCTTGCCGAACGCGGCCGCCGCCGCGCCCGAAGCCCGGTCCTGTCCGCCGGTCCTGGGCTGGGCCGGGATGGCCAGCTGCTGACGCGCCAGCCGTTCGAGCGCGGCACTGCGGGAGCCGTTGGTGTATCGCGCCGCGAAGCGGTCCAGCCCGGCCAGCACCTCGTCGTCGAGACGGCAGGTCACGATCGTGGACATGGCCAGCTCCTGAAGCCGTATACCGCTGCATGGGCCGGGGCAGAAGCAGCCGGCGGCCGTATACGGCTGTTGGAGGTATCGCGGGTGCAGTAGCTCGCCGCTCCCGGGGGAGCCGGAACCAGACGGCCGTTCCTGACGCGCAGACGCCGGCTCAGGTGACGGCATCCTGGATCAGGCTGTCGGCCGCAGCCCGGGCGGCGTCGGTGACCTGGGCGCCGGCCAGCATCCGCGCCACCTCGTCGCGGCGCTCCTCGCCCTCCAGCGCTTCCACGATCACCCGGGTGCGGTCCTCCTCCTGCAGCTTCACCACCCGCAGATGGCTCTGCGCCCTGGCCGCCACCTGCGGCGCGTGGGTCACCACCAGCACCTGGCGCTCCTCGGCGAGACGGGCCAGGCGCTCGCCGATCGCATCGGCAGTGGCCCCGCCCGTGCCGGCGTCGATCTCGTCGAACACCAGGGTCTCGACCGGGGTCAGCCGGGCCAGCACGACCTTGAGCGCCAGCATGAAGCGGGCCAGCTCGCCGCCGGACGCGATCTTGCCGATCGGCCCGAACGGCTGGCCCGGATTGGTGCGCACCTCGAAGGCGACCCGCTCCGCCCCGTGCTCGCCATAGGCTTCCGGCTCGAGCGGCGTGAGCGTCACCCGCAGAGTGGCGCGTTCCAGCTTGAGCGGCGCCAGCTCGGCCGCGACCGCGTCGGCCAGCATGCCGGCTGCGCGCTGGCGGGCGGCGGTGAGCGCCTCGACCGCCGCCAGGAAGCGGCGGTGCAGGGTCTCGGCCTCGGCCTCCAGCCGGACGATGTCGGCAGCCCCGGTCTCGATCCGCGCCAGGGCCGCCACGAACTCGTCGCGCAAGCCTTCCAGCTCGTCGGTGCCGACGCGGTGCTTGCGGGCGAGGGCGCGCAGTGCGAACAGCCGCTCCTCGACCTCGTCAAGCCGGCCCTCGGCGTGGATCAGCTCGCGCAGCCGCTCGCCCGTGGCCCGCTCGACATCGGCCAGCTCGGAGGCGGCACGCTCCAGCCCGTCCACGATCTGCTCCAGGCTCGGATCGTCGATCCCGGAGCGGTCGAGCTTGCGCTGGGTCCCGGCCAGCCGCTCGGCGGCCTCGGCCAGGCCCTTGGCGGCCTCGTCGAACAGGGCGATCTGCCGGTCGCGGGTCTGCAGGCGCTGGCGCTCGGCGGCCAGTTCCTCCTCCTCGCCGGGCACCGGGCCGAACTTCTCCAGCTCGGCCAGATGGGCGCGCAGCCGCTCCTCCTCGGCCGCCGCCTGCTCGACCGCATGGCGCCGCTCGTCGAGCCGCCCCTTCAGGTCGCGCCAGGCCGCCCAGGCGGCGCGCACCGCCTCCGCGTCGCCCTCATGGCCGCCGAACGCGTCCAGGAGGCTGCGGTGCCGAGCCGGGTCGGCCAGGCCGCGCTGCTCGAACTGGCCATGCACCTCGACCAGGTCGCGGCCGACCCGCTCCAGCGTGCCGATCGCCACCGGCTCGTCCTCGATGAAGGCGCGCGAGCGGCCATCGGCGAACACGACCCGGCGCAGGCTGATCTCCTCGCCCACCGTGATACCCTGCTCGGCCAGATGCTGGCGGGCCGGATGGTCCGGGGACAGGCCGAAGATCGCGGTGACCGAGCCCTGCTGGCAGCCGACCCTAACCTGGCCGCGCTCCGCCCGGGCACCCGTGGCGAGGCCCAGGCAGCCCAGCAGGATCGACTTGCCCGCCCCGGTCTCGCCGGTGAGCGTGGTGAGGCCCGAGCCGAACTCCAGGTCGAGCCGGTCCAGGAGCAGCAGGTCGCGGACGTTCAGGCTGAGCAGCATGAACCGGCCATGATGCTCAGAACTGGGGTGCTCAGAACAGGTTCGACAGCCATGAGCCGCTGTCCTCCGCTGGTGCCAGATCCCGGCCCTCCAGGAGGGCATAGGACCGTTCGTACCAGATAGATCCCGGATAGTTGTAACCAAGCACGGCTGCGGCGGCCTGGGCCTCCTTGTGCACGCCGAGTGCCAGATAGCTCTCGGTCAGCCGGAACAGGGCTTCCGGCACATGCGAGGTGGTCTGGTAGTTCTCGACCACGTTGCGGAAGCGGTTGATGGCGCCGACATACTGCTTGCGGTTCTCGTAGTAGCGCCCGATCTCCATCTCCTTGCCGGCCAGATGGTCGCGGATCAGGTCGAGCTTCAGCGTGGCGTCGCGGGCGTAGTCGCTCTGCGGGTAGCGGCGGACCATGTCCTCGAACGCGCTCTTGGCGCGCTGGGTCATCTCCTGGTCGCGCCCCACGTCGCTGATCTGCTCGTAGTAGCACAGGCCGATCAGGTAGTAGGCATACGGGGTCGCCTCGTCGCCCGGATGCAGGTCGATGAACCGCTCGGCGGCACCGATGGCCTCGTCGTAGGAGCTGCCCTCGTAATAGGCATAGGCCGCCTCGACCTGAGCGCGCTTGGCGAGCTCGGAATAGGGATGCTGGCGCTCGACCTCCTCGAACGCGGCGGCCGCCCGGTTCCAGCTGCCTTGCTGCATCAGGTCCTGGGCTTCGCCGTAGAGTTGCTCGGCCGGCTTGTCCGGCTCGACCAGGGCCTGGTCGGACTCACTGCCCCCGCCGCAGGCCGCCAATGCCAGGATCAAGGCCACGGCACCGGTGCGCAGGACGTGCCGCAACCGGATCCCGAGGACGCGGTCGCGAGGGTCGATCAGCGGCATTCCTTGTAGCCCGTTCCACCTGGGGTTATGATCATCGCTTGTCGGCAGGACCTTAGCCGAGCCGGATGGTGCAAGCCAGATGGGCCGGTTCGACGGCCGGAGGGCTGGCTGGTGGATCGCGAGACGCTGATCGAGCGCAAGATCGGGGAACGGCTGCGCCGTCGCCGGATCGAGCTCGGCCTGACCCAGGAACAGGTGGGCCAGGTGATCGGCGTGTCCTACCAGCAGGTCCAGAAGTTCGAGCGCGGTGCTAACCGGGTGAGTGCTGCGCGGCTGATCCTGATCGCCGAGCGGTTGCGCACCGACATCCAGTGGCTGTGCGGCATGGTCGACCTGCACCCGCCCAGCACTGCCTTGGCGGCCAAGGACTCGCCTGAGGCCGGCCCGGCCGAAGTGCCGTTCAGCCAGATCGACGACCCGGCCGTCCGCGCCGCCCTGAGCGGGCTGGTGCGTGCAGTGGTGGAGCGGCCAGGGGCCGGCCGCTAGTGGACTCTGGATATGCCTGCATGCGGCGGCACCTGCCCGACGCCGTGGCCCGCATGGTCGACCACTACCTGGTCCTGCTCGACCGGCATGGTGCTCCCAGGCCCCGTGGCCTCTACCTGGTGGGCTCGCTGGCGCTGGGCGACTACCAGGAGGGCCGGAGCGACGTCGATTTCGTGACCGTGATGCCGGCCCCGCTCACCTCGGACGAGCTGGACCGGGTGGAGCGGGTCCATACCGGACTGGCAGCACCGGACACCCCGTCCTTCGACGGCTGCTACCTGGACGTGACGCAGCTCCGGACGACGCCCGTCCGCCCGCTGGCGGTTCCCTTCAGCCTCGATGGCCGGCTGCGCCGGGCGGAAGCCTGCTTCGACGCCAACCCGGTCACCTGGTTCTGCCTGGCCCGCCATGGCCTCCCCCTGCTGGGCCCAGCCCCCGCGGAGCTCGGGATCGGCCTCGATGCCGCGGCACTGCGCGGGTTCCTGCGCGGCAATCTGGAGAGCTACTGGCGCGGCTGGGTCGCGCATGGCGTGGCGGCCATGGCGAGCAAGGGCGCTGACGACGAGGTGGCTGCCGGCACGGTCGCCTGGGGCGTGCTCGGAATCGCCCGCATCGACTGCACGCTCCGGACCGGCCGGATCGTCAGCAAGTCGGCGGCAGGCCGGTGGGGGCTGGAAGCTTATCCGGCCTGCTGGCGGGACGTGCTCGAGACGGCGCTGGCGGCACGGCAGGGGCGGATCGGCCGGCTTCCGGCAGCGGCGGCCGGGCGGGCGCTCGACTTCATGCGCGCCGCCCTCGACATGGCGACGCTGCCGG
>NZ_DATMFZ010000180.1:0-13124 GCF_035556675.1 Geminicoccus sp.
CCTTGACCGCAACCGCCCTGGCCCGCGGCTGGGCGGCGTCCATGGTCACGACATTGCCGCCCAGATAGACGGTGTCGGCGACCGGTGGCGGCGGTTCCTTGGCCATTCCGGGGGGTGCGAACAACATGCAGACGGCCGCCAGACTAATCCACGGACAACGCCTCGCCATGGGTCGCACCTTCATTTGTTAGTTTCTGGAAAAATGCATACATATACCAAATCGTCAAGCAACCTAAGTCCAAGTTCTCGGCGTCACACGAGCTGGACACGGACCGCGTCTATTTGATCATTAATTTGCCCGCAAGAAGACTATTAGGGTGAACATTCGAGACTTTTTCGCCGTCAACGTGCATGGCGAGCGGGTTCAATAGCCGGCCCCAGATCCGCTTCGCCTGCGCGTCAGCGGCCGACGACATGACCGGTGCGCAACCGGCTCAGCAGCGTCCGGCTGCCGAAGGATCAGCCTCCTGACGGATCATGGTGAATGGACGGGGAGCTACCGGGTGCTAGAAACGGGCCGGATCCACTCCGGCGTCCATGCCAGCCAGGATCACCTCGGCACATCGGAGGTCGGCGGAAGCACCATCATGGTCCACCGTCCTGCGCAGGGATTGCAGCAGGTCACGAACGTCGACCTGCTGCAATCCCTGCTTCAGCCAAAGCCGTGCGATCCGGTGGATGTCCGCCTCGATGGAACGCTCTTCGGTCTCGTTCATCACGGCCAGAGTCCCGGCACTCACGGACAGGCCAGCAGCCCACTGCCGCCGTGCCGGCGGGTCCTCAGCGAGGAAGCAGAGGAACTAGGTGATCTGGGACAAGGCGCCCAGCCGGCGGTGCCGGGCGATCGCGTCGCGCAGTGCCAGGATCGCATCCTCGCCAGGCCCCGATGCCGCCTGGGCTGCGGCGCGGATCGCGGCACTGGCCGCACTGTTCATCTCGAAGCCACGCCCTTGCGGCCGATCGCCGGCAGGAGGCGCAGGCAGGAACTGGGAGATGGCTGCGGCTACGACCCGCCGGGGCCCGCACGGAAGACGCAGATCCTTCAGGTCATCGTCGTTCAGGTATGGCAGCGGGCCCGATCAGGTGCCGGCCGCGGCGCACCCTTTCCCGCTCACTTCACGGCGCCCGCGGTGAGCCCCTTGATGAGGTAGCGTTCCAGGAGGATGCCGACGATCGCGAGCGGCAGGATGGCGGCGGTGGCGAGCGCTGCCATGGACCACCAGTTCACGCCCTGCGAGCCGGTCTGGCTGGCGAGCATGACCGGGAGGGTGTTGGCGTTGGTGCTGGTGAGCAATGCGGCGAAGAAATACTCGTTCCAGCAGAGCACCAGGGACAGGATGAAGGCCGCGACCATGCCGGGCAATGCTATCGGCAGGATGATGCGGAAGAAGGCGCCCCAGATCGAGGCGCCGTCGATGAAGGCGGCTTCTTCCAGCTCGATCGGGATGGACTGGAACTGGTCGCGCATGATCCAGATCACGATCGGCAGGACGGTCAGGGTGTAGAGCAGGATGATGCCGATGCGCGTGTCGAGCAGGGCCAGCTCGCGGTAGAGCACCAAAAACGGCATGGCGAGCACGACGGGCGGCAGGATCAGCTGCGAGAGGAAGAAGAAGGCCAGGTCGCGGTTGCCGAGCTTGCCGAACCGGTACTGGAAGCGGGACAGGCCGTAGGCGGCGAGCGAGCCCAGCGCCACGGCCAGGAACGAGGCACCCACCGAGATCACCACGCTGTTGCCGAAGCGCTTGAGGAACTCGTCGCGCACCGTGGAGATCTGGCCGATCGTCTCGGGCGAGAGGCCCAGTGAGCGCCAGCCCCGCCATTGCGGGGTGAAGTCGACCCAGGGGATCAGGTGGCCCTGGGTGACGTCGGCCGCGACCTTGAACGAGGTGGTGACGGTCCAATAGACCGGGAACAGCGACACGAAGGTCCAGAACAGGAGCAGCGCATAGACGATCACCCGGCCCCATGCCTGCCGGCTGGGCCGCTTGCGGGCGGCAATGTTCTGGTTGGGCAGACTGGTTGCCAACGGGGCCACTCCTAGCCTCAGGTCGTCGGGAAGCGCTTCATCCAGCGATTGATCAGCGCCAGCAGCACGGTCAGGAAGATCACGATCAGCACGAAGTAGAACTCCGCCAGCATCGTGCCGTAGCCGACGTTCGAGCGGTCGCGATACTCGCGGTAGATGAAGCTCGTCACCGTGTCGGTGGCCCCGCCCGGCCCGCCGGCGGTGGTGTTGATCACGATGTCGGCGAGCTTGAGCTGGAAGATGATGCGCAGGACGATCGCGGTGACGCTGACCGGCAGCATCAGGGGAAAGGTGATCTTCCAGAAGGACTGCCAGCCGGTGGCCCCGTCGATCCTGGCCGCCTCCATGATGTCCTTGGGCATGGCCTGCAGGCCTGCCAGGAGCAGGATCATGATGAACGGGATCGACACCCAGCTGTCCAGGGCGATGATGCTGGCCCGGGCGACCCAGGGCGTGGCGAAGAAGGCCGGGCTGTCCCAGCCCAGGAAGCGGGCCGCTTGTGCGAGCGGGCCGAACCGGTACTCCATGAGCGACTTGCCGATCATCCAGCTCACCGCCACCGGGCTCAGCATGAACGGCAGGAGGAAGGCCACGCGGAAGAACTTGCGCGCCCGGATCTCGGCGTTGAGCAGCAGCGCCAGGCCGAAGGCGATCGCGTACTGGACCAGCACCGCCAGCACGTAGATCACCATGTTGCCCATGGCGTTCCAGTAATAGGGGTCGTTCAGCATCGCGACGAAATTGTCGATGCCGTTGAACTGCCGCCCGGTGAACGAGCTCAGGTTCCAGTCGGAAAAGGCGATGAACAGGCCGAAGACGGTCGGGAACACCACCACGGCCAGGGTGAACAGGAAGGCCGGCAGCACGAACAGCGCCCGCTGGCCCTGCTGCCCGTGGCGCAGCACCTGGCTGGCGCACACGGCCACCGACCAGAGCACGTAAGCATAGAGCACCGGCCGCCAGTTGGCGAAGCCGACCCCCGTCCACCCGGCGCTGTGGAGGCCCTGCACCAGCACGGCCGCGAGAAGCAGCGCGGTCGCCGCCCAGAACAGGCCGCGGCCGATCGCCTGGCGCCGGGCCGGGTCGGGTGCCGCTCGGACGGGGGCGGCGGATGCGGTCGCGGACGGCGCAGGCGGCATCTAGATCCTCGTCATGGGCGTCCGCCCGGAGGCGGACCGTTAAAAAAAATTGCGCCGGCCCCGGCGGAGCGGGACCGGCGGACAGGATAACCTACAAGTCAGAGACCGAGCGAGGCCTGGTACAGCTTGATCTGCTGTTCGCGGCCAATCGAGTCGGTGATCTTCTCCCAGGCGGCGGCGATGTTGTCCGCCCCGGTCTGGGCGTCGACCTGGCCGGCGAACACCTTGGCCAGCTCGTCCTCGGCGACGCTGTAATACTGGAAGATGCCGGGGATGCGCGGCTCGATCGCGGCGTTGGGGTGGTTGTAGGAGTTGGACTGCGAGGCGAGGTAGCCGGAGATGAATGCCTCGTCGTAGCCGGCCTCGGTCCACTCCGCGATGTTGAAGTGGCTCTTGCGGTAGGGCTGGAAGCCCGACGGGTAGGCCGAGGTCCACAGCGACAGGTCCTTGCCGCCCAGATGCGCGGCAGCGCTCCACGCCGCCTTGTGCTTCTTCGCGTCCCCGTCGACCCTGGCCATCACGTAGATGCCCCAGCCGATATAGGCCATGTTGGGGGCAAAGCTCGGCCCGTCGGCGAGCTTGTCCCACTGGCCGGTCTTGCTGTTGTAGACGTCGTCCGAGCCCGGGAGGATGTCGAAGCCGATCGTCTCGCCGATCACCGAGGAGTCGCTGGTCCGGGCGTTCGAGCCGATGTCGCCCCACCAGGACAGCATCGAGCCGGTGCCGAACAGGAACTGCTGGAAGCCGGTGGTGTTCGGGTCGGCGTTGAGCTGGTCGGCCGGCTGGTCGGGCAGCACATCCAGCACGTCCTGGATGGCGCGCACCCAGGCGGGGTTGTTGATGCGCGGCTTCATCGTGTCGACGTCGAACAGCCAGGCCTTGTCGTCCGGGTGCTTGGCATAGGCGGTGGCGCGGCTGGCCAGGAAATAGAAGCCGAACCCGCCCCAGGGCTTGAGCGGATCCAGATAGCCATAGGCGTCCTGCCCGGCGACCTGCTTGCCCTTGAGGAACTTGGTCACGGCCTGGACCTGCTGCCAGGTGCGCGGCACGCCCCACTCGCCCTCGTGACCCTCGGCCTTCCACGCCTCGGCCAGTTCCGGATCGCTGAAATAGTCGGTCCGGTAGTTGAAGTTGTGGCAGTCGCCGTCGATCGAGATCCGGTAGGTCTTGCCGTCCCAGGTGCCGACCGGCGCCTTCAGGTAGTCGACATAGTCGTCCATGTCGATCTGGGCCTTGACCCAGTCCGGCATCTCGGACGCGAGCCCCTTGCCGCAGACATCGCCCTCGAAGGGCGCGCCCATCTCCAGGATGTCGAAGTCGACCGTGCCGGTCGCGATCGCCTGCTGCAGGCGCGGGTTGTAGTCGGCCTGGGCCAGGTCGATCCAGGTGATCTTCGCCCCGGTATAGGTCTCCCAGGGCTTGAGGAAGCCGCGGAACAGGAGGTTGTGCAGGTTCTGGTTGTTCAGCCCCATGAAGGTCAGCTCGACCCCGGCGAACTCGCCTTCCTGCACATTCTGCTTGGTGGCCCCCAGGCACAGCTCGCCGACCTGCTGCCAGTCGGCGTCGCCCGGCGAGCCGGCACCCACGCCCGGGATCTGCAGGATCTGGGCACGGATGCTGTCCTGTGCCGCAGCCGTCCGGGACAAGGCACCCAGCCCGCCAGCCATGCCCAGCGCCATGCCGAACCCGGCGGCACCCTGCAGGAGCCGCCGGCGGTCGACACTCAGAATGTCCAGCCGATCATTCGACCATTTCGCCATCGTCGATATCCTCCCCCATCCTGCAATATTCAGGGATCCCGCGGCCGCGGGCCGCGGCGGTCCAGTTCGTCTGCGCTCAATTCCCGCCGGGGAGACTTCCTCCGGATCCAAACGCATGTCGAGGTGAAACACGCGGCCGGCACTCCTGCGGGCGCCATGGCGATTTCCGCACAGTCGCCATTTTTCCCGCAGTCGCCTAGACTGCCGGATATGCGGGGCCAGTGACCGGTCCAACCCAGCAGGAGCGAGCAAAAATCAACCCGCGGCCGAAGAATCAGGAAAGCCCACTGCTGGCGGCCGGCGAGCGAAGCTTCCGGCTGCTCATCGAAGCGGTGTCCGACCATGCCATCTATCTGCTCGACCCGCAGGGGCGGATCATCACCTGGAACCCCGGCGGGGAGCGGATCACGGCCTACCTGGCCGACGAGGTGACCGGCCAGGACTTTTCCCGTTTCTTCTCGCTGGAGGACCAGGCAGCGGGCAGGCCCGGCCAGATACTGGCGGCCGCCGCCGCGGATGGAAGGTGCGAGGACGAGGGCTGGCGGGTGCGCAAGGACGGCAGCCGGTTCTGGGCGATGGCCGTGCTCGACGCGATCCGGGACGAGGCCGGCCAGCTGATCGGCTTTGCCGGGATCACCCGGGACTTCACCGAGCGCAAGCTCGCCGAGGATACCCTCCGGGCCAGCGAGCAGCAGTTCCGCCGCCTGGTCCAGGGGGTCACCGACTACGCCATCTTCATGCTCGACCCGGACGGTCACGTCACGAGCTGGAACAGCGGTGCGGCGATGCTGAAGGGCTATGGCGCCGACGAAATCATCGGCCAACACTTCTCCCGCTTCTATACCGAGGAGGACCGTGCGGCCGGCCAGCCGGCCAGGGCACTCGCGGCCGCACGCGAGCAGGGCCATTTCGAGAAGGAAGGCTGGCGCGTGCGCAAGGACGGCAGCCGGTTCTTCGCCAGCGTCGTGATCGACCCGATCCACGAGAACGGCCAGCTCGTCGGCTTTGCCAAGGTCACCCGCGACATCACCGAGCGGCGCCAGGCGCAGAAGGCGCTGGAGGAAGCACGCGAGCAGCTGTTCCAGGCGCAGAAGATGGAGGCGATCGGCCAGCTCACCGGCGGGATCGCCCACGACTTCAACAACCTGCTTCAGGCGGTCTCGGGCTGCCTGCAGATGGTCGAGCGCCGCAGCGACGATCCGCGGATCCGCGAGTTTCTGGTCGCCGGGCAGCAGGCGATCGACCGGGGTGCCAGGCTCACCCAGCAGCTGCTGGCGTTTGCCCGCCGCCAGCCGCTGCACCCGGAGCCGATCGACATCGGCACGACGCTCACGGTCACCTCCGAGCTGCTGGCCCGCTCGCTGCGTGCCGACATCCGCCTGGAGATCGACCTCGAGCCGGAGCTGTGGCGGATCGAGGCCGATCCCACCCAGTTCGAGCTGGCGCTGCTGAACCTCGCAGTCAACGCACGCGACGCCATGCCAGATGGCGGCCAGCTCACGATCGAGGGGCGAAACCTGTCGCTGCCCCCCGGCCAGGACCCGGAAGGGCTGACCGGCGACTTCGTGCGCCTGCGCGTGATCGATACCGGCACGGGCATGCCGCCCGAGGTCGCGGCGCGGGCGTGCGAGCCGTTCTTCACGACCAAGGAGGTCGGCAAGGGCTCCGGGCTGGGGCTCAGCCAGGTCTACGGCTTCGTCCGGCAGTCGGGCGGTGCCGTCCGCATCGAGACCCGGCCGGGTGCTGGCACCACGATCGCCCTGATCCTGCCGCGGGCCGCAGCGGCGGGAACGGGCCTGTCCCATCCGGCCTCCGATCAGGGCATGGCCGCCGCATCCTGATCGCGCGGTCCCGGCCAGGCCGATGGCCGTTTCAGGAATTGCGCCGGCAGGTGGCCTGGGCGGAAGGGAGGCCCCGCGAGCGGGCCTGCCGCTGTTCTGCCGGCCCTTCCCGCGAACCCGGTCAGCCCGGGTCCGCGCTTTCGGCCGGCCACATGCCGGCGGCATCGGCGCGAGCGTAGAGCAGGTCGATGATCGCATCGATCGCCGGGTCCACGCTGCGCGGATAGTCGGTGCGGATCCGGGTCCGCTCGCGGTCGATGCCGTTCGCCTTCCACACCGCACCCTTTGCCGCGACGTTCTGCATGAAGCCCTGCAGGCGGTCGCAGGCCTTGGCGAGCCTGGCCTCCGGCGTTTCACCCGCCTCGAACTCGCGCCACAGCCCGTCCACCCGCGCGGCGAGATCATCCGGCAGGGTACCGAACAGCTGGGCCGCGGCGGCCTCCTCCCGCTCGGCCTGCCCCGCCACGCCGGCCTGATCGTAGGCATAGGTGTCGCCTGCCAGGATCTCCACGAGGTCGTGGACGGCGACCAGCGCCAGGGTCCGGCCGAGATCGACGGCGAAGCCCAGCTCCCGCTCGAGCAGGACGGCGGTGAGCGCCATGTGCCAGCAATGCTCGGCCACCGTCTCGCGCCGGCCGACACCCGGCACGATCCCCATCCGCTCCACCGTCTTCAGCCGGTCGGCGAGCAGCAGGAAATCGACGATCGCCGCGAGACGTTCGCTTCCCGCCGCGCTAGGTTCCGCCCGCATTCGCGCTCTCCTATCGTGAACCGGCGACCGGCATAGGTGCAGATGGAACTCGCAAGCAACGCCCTGCCCGGCGAGGGACGGCCCCTGGTGGTGCTGCACGGCCTGCTCGGCAGCGGCCGCAACTGGCTCGGTCCGGCGCGCCGGCTGAACGAGAGCGGCCGACCGGTGGTGCTGGTCGATCTGCGCAGCCATGGGCAGAGCCCCTGGGCCAAGCCCATGAGCTACGACGCCATGGCCGACGACGTGGCCCGGCTGATCGCCGGCCTGGGCGACGGGGCGGTCGACCTGCTCGGCCACAGCATGGGCGGCAAGGTCGCGATGAATCTGGCGCTGCGCCGGCCCGACCGGGTCGCCCGGCTGGTGCTGGTCGACATCGCCCCCATCGCCTACCGCCACCGCTCGTTCACCGACTATCTGCTGGCGATGCGCGCCCTGGACCTCGCCCAGGTGCAGCGCCGCGGCGATGCCGACCGGCTGATGGAGCCGGCCGTGCCCGACCTCGCCATGCGCTCCTTCCTCCTGCAGAACCTGGAAAGCGACGGCGGGGGCGGGTTCCGCTGGCGGGTCGACGTCGACCTGCTGCTGGCGGCCCTGCCGGACCTGATCGGCTGGACCGACCCGCCCAGTACCCCGCCATTCCCCGGGCCGACCCTCCAACTGCGCGGCGCGCTCTCGCCCTATGTCGACGAGGCCGGCGAGGCGGCACTGCGCCGCCTGTTCCCCCGGGTCGAGATCGAGAGCCTGCCCGAGGCCGGGCACTGGCCCCATGTGGAGGCGGCAGAGCCCTTCTTCGCGGCACTCCAGGCCTTCCTGACCCGGCCCGCCACGTGACAGTGGCACGGATGGGCCGTTGATCCGCCAGGGCGGGCTGGTCGAGCGCACCGCACCGGTCCTGTTCCTGCTCCTGTGGAGCGGCGGCTACATCGCCGGCCGGTTGGGCCTGGCCTATGCCACGCCGATCGCGATGGTGGCGATCCGCTTCGTGCTGGCCGCTGCGATCTTCGCCGTGATCGCGTTCGTGCTGCGCGCGCGCTGGCCGCGCGGCATCGAGCTGTTCTGGGTAGCGCTGGTCGGCCTGCTCAACCTGGGCGTCCACTTCGTCCTGGTCTACCTGGCCTTCGCCAGCGGGGTCGGGGCCGGCACCGCCGCCCTCATCAACGCGCTCCAGCCGGTCATCACGGCCTGCATCGCCATGCCGCTCCTGGACGAGCGGGTCCGGCCCTGGCAGTGGCTGGGCCTGGTGCTCGGCCTGGTGGGCGTGACGCTGGTGATCTGGAACAAGCTGGCGCTGGGCCTCGGCACGCCGGGCGGCATCGTCCTGGTCTTCGCCGCCATGCTGGCGCTGACCGGCGGCGTCCTCCTGCAGAAGCGGTTCTGCCCGAGCTTCGACCTGTGGGCGGGCGGCACCGTCCAGTATCTGGCGGCCGCCGCATTCAGCGTCGCGGCCGCCTTCCTCGCCGAGACGCCGAGCGTGACGCTGGCGCCAGGCTTCCTGGGCGTGATGGCCTATCTGGTGCTCGCCAACTCCATCGTGGCGGTGACCCTCCTCAACCTGATGATCCACCGGGGCGAGGCGGCACGGGTGACCAGCCTGCTCTATCTGGTGCCGGGCCTGGCGGCCTTGCTCGCCTGGCTGATCCTGGGCGAGACCTTCTCGCTCCTGGCGATGCTGGGCCTGGTCGCCGCCGGAGCCGGGGTCTGGCTGGTCCTGGCCGGCGGCAGTCGCCGGGCCTGAGCCAGCGGTCACGTCCCGTCTGCGGGTCACATCGATGGTGCCGGACCGGATTCCTGGTACAGTCCTCCCCCGATCCTGACCCGGTCCCCTGGGAAGAATTGCATGGCCGGTCCAGAAGCGACACGCCGCCTCGCCGCGATCCTCGCGGCTGACGTCGCCGGTTACACGCGGCTGATGGAGCAGAACGAGCGGCAGACGCTTGCGCGCACCCTCGCCTGCCAGTCCGAGCTGGTCGAGCCGCTGCTGACCAGCCGGCACGGCCGGCTGGTCAAGCGGATGGGCGACGGGCTGCTGGCCGAGTTCGGCAGCGTCGTCGACGCGGTCGACTGTGCCGTGCGCATCCAGCAGGCCATGCGCGCGCGTGCCGCCGACGATCCTGCCGAGGACCGGATCCGCCTGCGGATCGGCATCAATCTCGGCGACATCATCGGTGCCGCGGACGGCGACATCTATGGCGACGGGGTCAACCTCGCGGCGCGGCTGCAGGAACTGGCCCCGCCGGACGGCATCGCGATCTCGGGAACCGCCTTCGACCACCTGCCGGGCAAGCTGGACTGCACGATCACTCCGATCGGGGAGCACCGCCTCAAGAACATCGCGCGCCCGGTGCGGGTCTATCGGGTCGATCCCGCCGATGGCCGGCCCCCGCCGGCACTGCCCTCGCCCGGGCCAAGCGTGGTGGCCCCCTCGGTTGCGGTCCTGCCATTCGTCAATCTGAGCGGCGATCCGGCAGAGACCTATCTGAGCGACGGCATCACCGAGGACATCATCACCGAGCTCGCCCGGTTCCGGCCGCTGGCGGTCGCCGCCCGGACCTCCTCGTTCCGCTTCCGCGACACCGACCTGCCGATCCACGAGCTCGGCCGGCTGCTGGGTGCCCGGTTCATCGTGGAAGGCAGCGTGCGGCGCCACGGCACGCGGATCAGGATCACCGCCCAGCTGATCGAGGTGGCGACCGGCTGGCATCTCTGGTCGGAGCGCTTCGACCGGGATGTCGAGAAGCTGTTCGAGATGCAGGACCAGGTCGTGCGCAGCATCGCCTACACGGTGGCGACGCGACTTTCCCGGGAGATCCGCGAAATGGCGGGGCGCCGGCCGCCGGAGGACTGGGGCGCCTATGACTGCTTCCTGCGCGGCAACCAGCTCATGGACGGCACGCGGGAGGAGCGGGTGGAGGCTGCCGCCCTGTTCCAGCGCGCCCGGAGCCTCGACCCGCGGTTCGCCCGCGCCCATAACGGGCTGGCCTGGACCTGCCTGCTCGACGGCGTGGCGCCCAGGCCCCGCCCGGCGGGCCATGCCCTGCTGGACGAGGCGCTGGGCCATGCCGAGCGGGCCCTGGCCCTCGATCCCAACGACGCGCGGGTCCATTCCGCGCTCGCCAGCATCTGCCTGTTCCGGCGCAGCTATGACCGTGCGTGCGCCCATGACGACCAGGCTGTTGCCTTGAACCCGAACGACTCGACCGTCCTGATCGGCGCCGCCTGGATGCGGGCATGCCTGGGTGAGAACGAGCTGGCGGTGACGCTCATGGGCGAGGCCATGCGCACGGAGGCCTGGTACTGGTACCCTGCCCGGATCGACTTCCTGGGGCACCGCTACCCTGCCGCCCTCGCCCGCCTGGATGCCGGGAGCAATGCCGGCCCGCGATGCTCGGCCTGGCGGACCGCGATGCTGGCGAGGCTGGGCCGGCTGGCCGAGGCACGGGACGAGGCCGCCTCCTTCGTCACCCAGGCAGCCGCGCAATGGTGTGGCGAGGAAGTGCCGGATGCCGGGGAATGCTGCCGCTGGCTGCTCGACACCACCCCGCTGCGCCGTGCGGAGGACCAGGCACATTTTCACGGGAGCTTGCGGCTGGCGGGACTGCCGGTCTAGGAGCGGTCCG
Source organism: Geminicoccus sp. (assembly GCF_035556675.1). Lineage (GTDB taxonomy): Bacteria > Pseudomonadota > Alphaproteobacteria > Geminicoccales > Geminicoccaceae > Geminicoccus. Next base: position 11,138 of record NZ_DATMFZ010000180.1, read on the forward strand.
CTCAGACGGAGCCGGCCCCTTGCTGGCGGCTACAGTTCAGCTACGCTCGTCTGAGATGGGGGCCAAGTCGGCAGGTCGATCCCCCAGGATATTAGGAGGCTCGTGAACATGGAACTGCTGCTGGACACCGGCTCGCTGCGCGAACGCATCGAGACCCTGCCGCTCGAAAGCTTCGCCGAGGGTGCGCCGATACTCAAGGCGGGCACCAGCACGGGCAAGCTGTTCATCCTGGTTTCCGGCACGGCCCAGGTCACCAAGCAGGACGTCGAGATCTGCCAGCTGGCCGAGCCCGGTACGGTGCTGGGCGAGATCTCGGCGCTGCTCGGTCAACCGCACACCGCCGACGTCACGGCGGTCACCGCCTGCAGTTTCCGCGTCGCCGATGCCGCCGGGTTCCTGCGCTGCGACCCGGTGGCGGCCCTGTTCGTGGCGACGGTCATGGCCAGGCGGCTCGCCACGGCGAACGAGGCGATGGTCGAACTGCGTCACGGGCTGTCCGGGGAGAAGCCGCGCGGCGTCATCGGCCGGGCGCTGGACCGGCTGGGCAAGGCGCTGGCGCCGGACGTCGACCCGGAGCTGGCCCGCTACATGTATGCCGGCTGGATGTAGGAGACGTTGCCGGGCCCTGCCCGGCGTTGTGAGGATCGGCTTCCCGGCTCGAGCAGCCTGGAAGCCCTGTTCCAGGATGAAGCGGAGGTCGCCGACGGGATGTGTCCGGCGGCCGCCCCCGATACCGCCCGGCGCATGATCCGGGCGGTCCTCCCCGGCATGGCGGCAGGATGATAGACCTGATGCCTGCCCGATTCCCTGCTGCTTTGGCCGGTAGCCCGCGCACGGACGCTGCACGTGTGCCCGCTCTCTCCAGGCGCGGCATTCTCCAAATACTTGTTCATCTTGAACGCGTCTAACAGGCGCGGGACGGCGCGAATCGCGAAACCCTTCGCTGTCGTTCCACAGAACCGGCTAATTCATCTACCTGGATATTAGAAAAATCTCTTCCGGGTAGCATTTACGCTTCATTCGTCCACGTTGAAAGTTCAAGATTAAATTCCAGCAATATGGGAACTTTCTCTGGTGGTTTCCGGAACGAGCCGTATAACTACGGGTAATTCGGCGTTCTTAAGGGGGTCACAGCTGATAATCATGGCGTTATCCATGCATATGGATGAACCCATGATTCCGACATCAGTTCAGACGACAAACACAGCGCCGATTAGTTCCCCAGCCATCGATTGAGGTGTCCATGGTTCGCGTCCGAGGCGCGGCAATGCTTGCCGCGACTGTGCTGGCTTGCGCCCTGCTTTCTGCCACCCCGGCCCCGGCCGCGGTCGATCTGGGCACTGTCCCGATCGCCAATACTGGCTGGCGTTACAACCTGGTGTTGATACGCGCCGCTGGCCAGACCAATACTTTCAAGGCCGAGCAGTACCTGTCCTACCTGGAACAGTACAAGCTCACTGATGAGTGGGTGGTGGCCTATGCCGCCGCCGTCTCCGCGATCTACGGCACGCCGCTCGCCACCGGCCCGACGCCCAACCCGCTGCCCAGCGACCCCTCGATCGACCCGATCCTGGGCAACACGCCGATCGAGAAGTCCGGCTGGCGCTACCGCCTCACCGAACTCAAGGAACAAGGCAAGTACTCGGCCGCCAAGCAGGCCGAATACGAGTTGTACCGGGACAAGAACAAGGTCACCGATGCCTATGTCGACGCCTATGCCAAGGCGGTGGCGGCGAAGTTCCCCGAGGATGCGGTGACCGCACCGCCGCCCAAGGCCAAGAAGCCCTATTTCAAGTTCTATCGCGGCTTCCGCTACACCGGCATGCCGTCCTCGTTCGCCAATTGCGGCATCAGCGAGTTCATGCGGATCCTCTACGTGGAGGAGCTGTTCGGCAGCGGCTCCCGTGACGTGCCCAACACGGCGCACCTGCAGAACAAGGTCATCCCCACCCTGCTCAAGGAAGACAAGCAGTACGTGGTGATCGAC
>NZ_DATMFZ010000181.1:0-12206 GCF_035556675.1 Geminicoccus sp.
TTCATGCTCGACTTCTTCCGCAGGCTGCGCGCCGAGGGCAAGCTGGTGTTCGTCTGCCTGCACCCGACCGCACGCTACCATCTCGAGATCCTGAACGAGATCGGCGAGAGCTTCCTGCTGGTCCATGGCGGGCGCGCGGAACGCAAGGGGAGCTTTGCGGATCTGGTCCGCGATCCCCGGGTCGAGGCCTATCTCGGCCAGGAGATGACGGCTGCCGCCCACGCCTTGTGAAGGCGGCAACACGGCCATTCCTCAGATGCCGCCGCAGCCTGGCGGCGTACCCTGGGTCACCGCCCGTACCGGCCCGACATTTTCTGCTTTCGGGATATGGAACTCCTATATTATAGGAGCACGGCATAGTCTCTTCGTGGTGTTACTTCTAAACCTAAAGCACAGTTATGTAACATTGCAGGGCAACCATACGATGAAAGATTCGCTGCAGACCCATCGTCGGCGCATGACGGAGAACGGTATTCGGCGGGTCGAGGTGTGCGTCCGCGAGCAGGACGCCGAATTGATCCGGCGAGTGGCCCGGGCGCTGGCACCAGACGATCGTGCCTCCGAGCGCTTGCGCGCCATCATCCTCTCTTCCATGCCGAAGAAACCTACCCTCAGCTTCAAGGAATGGCTGGAGACACCGTAGGCACACGCTTCTGGCTGGTGAGGGGCAGCGTCATCGTGCGCATGTCCAATAGTACATAGCCAGTATATTCTCCCCCTCCGATCGTCCCTCGTCCGAATGCATGGATCGGGCGAGGGGTGGCCGGTAGTTAGTGCGGGAGAATATGACAATGGGCAGAGAATTTCCGGAGCCTGAACGGTGGTCCGAGCGGCAGCGGCTAGAAGCGGTTGAGGTCACGTTGCGGGTCGCGGACGTGGAGCTGGTTGCAAGGTTGGCGGACATTCTCGCCGGCAATGATCTGGAATCGGAACGGGTGCGCGAACTGATCCAGGATGTGCTGTCCCGCCCGGATGGCTTCTCCGACCATGACCATGAGCGCAACGAAGACGAGCTCCTGCACTAAGCGCCTTCGCCATCCGGTGCTGAGTGCCGCTGGCGCCATCTCTGCCATCCGCGGAACCGTGCCTGCTTTTGGCCATTGAAGTCGCCAGGAGCGGGCTGCGGTGAACAGATAATGTTGACTGATACGGAAGGCTGGCAGGGTGGCTGTCTGTGCGGGTCGGCACGCTTCCGGCTCGCCGATCAGCCACTCGCCCTGCTCTACTGCCACTGCCGGATGTGCCAGCGCGCCGCCGGTGCCCCGATCGTCGCCTGGGCGACCGTATCTGCCGCCTCGCTCACCTGGAGCGGCACCCCACCTCGCATCTACCGCTCCAGCCCCAAAGCCACTCGCGCCTTCTGCGGCGAATGCGGCTCACCGCTCGCCTTCCGGAGCGATGCAGAGCCGGATCGGCTCGACCTGGCCATTGCGGCCTTCGATCGGGCCGACCTGCTGGCACCCGACCAGCACATCTGGGTGTCGAGCCGGCTGCCATGGTTCGACACGGCGGACCGCCTGCCCCGGCATCCGACTGATTTAGAGAGTTGAGCATACGGCAGACCAGGGAGTGCTGCATGGAATTGACCTCTGCCGGGAGCCAGCCGAGCATCCCGGGCAATCCCGACTATTTCAGCGGCACGGTCTGGATCGACCGGATCATCCAGGCGCCCGCACCGGCCAGGGTGCGGGCATTGCGCGTGAGCTTCGTGCCCGGTGCGCGCACGGCCTGGCATACCCACCCGCTCGGCCAGACACTGCACGTGCTGAGCGGGCTCGGCCTGTTCCAGACCGCGGGCGAACCGGCCGTGCTGATCCGCCCGGGCGATACACTGTGGATCCCGCCGGGCGAGAAGCACTGGCACGGTGCCACGCCGGCCACGACCATGGTCCACCTTGCGATCCAGGAGGGTGGTGAGGCCGGCGAGACCACCTGGCTGGAGCAGGTGAGCGACGCCGACTACGCTGCGGTCAGCGCGATCGCCTGACGCAGTGCTTCCAGAAGGCTGCGCTCGTCGGCGATGCCCTTGCCGGCCACGTCGAAGGCGGTGCCGTGGTCGACCGAGGTGCGGATCACCGGCAATCCCACCGTGATGTTCACGCCCGAATCGATGCCCAGCACCTTGATCGGCGTGTGACCCTGGTCGTGGTACATCGCCACCACCATGTCGAAGTCGCCGCGACCGGCACGGAAGAACAGGGTGTCGGCCGGCAGCGGGCCCTCCACGTCCCAGCCCCGCGCGCGGCAGGCCTCTACCGCCGGGACGATCTTGGTCTCCTCCTCGCGATAGCCGAACAGGCCGTTCTCGCCCGCATGCGGGTTGATCCCGCACACGCCGATCTTCTGTCGCTCGAGGCCGGCGCGCTCCAGCACCGCCTTGCCGCGGGCGATGGTCCGCTCGACCAGGCCCGGCTCGATCCGGTTGATCGCGTCGATCAGCCCGACATGGACGGTCACGTGGATGACCCTCAGCCCCGGTGCCGTGAGCATCATCGACACCTCCTCGGTGCCGGTGAGATCGGCCAGGATCTCGGTGTGCCCGGGATAGCGATGTCCGCCCGCGTGCATCGCCTCCTTGTTGATCGGTGCCGTGCAGATCGCGTCCACCTCCTGCGCCATGGCAAGCCTAGTCGCGGTCTCGATGAACCGGAACGCCGCATCGCCCGCAATCGGCGAGATCTGGCCGAACGGCAGGTCGGCGGGGATCAGCTTCAGGTCGACGCAGTCGACGGTGCCGTGCACGAAGCTGCCCTGGCCGAGCTCCTTCTCGGTGAGAGAGCGCACCTTCAGCTCCTTGCCGACGATCCGTCCGGCCAGCTCCAGGCGGGCGGCATCGCCGATCACCACCGGCTTGCAGCGCTCGTAGACATCGGCATGGGCGAGGCTCTTCATGATGACTTCGGCACCGATGCCGGCAGCATCGCCCATGGTGATCGCGATCACGGGCCTGTTCATGAGGGAAATTCCGATCCACACGTTGCAGAAGGTGGAAAAGCGGGCTGCCGGAGGTCCAGCAGTGCCTGGCGGCAATGGAGCATCGTCCGCTCGTCACCGAAAGCCCCGGCCTTGGTGACGACGCCGAAGCCGTGGCGGCCAAGGGCGGTGGCGAGCGGCACGCCCGGCTCGACCTCGCGGTGCAGGCTGAGCCCGGTCACGCCGCATGCGTCCAGGACGGCCCGCGCGGTCTCGCCGCCCGTCAGGAACAGGCCGCCGATACGGCCTGCCACCGACGCCACCAGGATGGCCAGGGCCCGGCGCAGCGGCAGGGCGTGGCCCAGATCCTCCGGACCGTCCGGTTCCGGCACCAGCACAACGTCCTCGCCCCGGACCAGAGCGCTTTGCAGCTGCTGGCACCAGGGTGCCAGGGCGGCTTCGCTCCCGGCGACCAGCTCTGCCAGCGGCACCGGCAGCGACCGGATGCCAGACTGCCGCCCGAGCTTCGCCGCCTGACGACGTGAGACACTCGACATGCTGCCGACCACGAACAGGAGCGGCAGTGCTGGAACCGGCGGCACGCCGGCAAGAGCCGGTCCGGGTCTCGGGCTCATTGTGCGGACGAGCTGACCGGCCAACCCAGCCGAGCCCGCGTGGATCATGGCGTCGCCCAGAGCCGGCGATGCGGTCGCGAGGGCAGCGAGGTCGGCATCGGTCTCTGTGTCACAGATCAGCACGTCGGTGCTTTCGGCCAGCCGGGGCAGGGTCTCTGCCAGTTCCCCGCTGCGGATCGTGACCAAGGTCACGGTGGCGGTGGCGAGCCCGGCCGCCTGGAACATGGCGGGCAGGGCGATCGACGCACCGCTGCCCTCGCGCCGCCACAGTTCGGTCGCCTCCAGCGGCTCACCGTGCAGGAACGGCCGGCTGCCGATGATCGTGCGGCCGGTCGCCGGGAAGGCCGGGGCGAACAGCGCGACGGCACGTACCCGGTGTACCATTCGCCAGCTCTGCAGCGCCGCTGCCAGCTCGGGACCGACATGACCGCGCAGGGTGGAATCGACCTTCTTGAACAGCCGCCGGTCCTTCGGCGCCATCCGGATCAGATCCGCCACCCGCAATGCCGCGGCCTCTGCCGGAAGCGAGCGCGTGTCGGCATCCACCGCGACCAGATCGGCCGGCATGCCCAGGCCTGCCGGCGACATGGCGACCAGTGCGGACAGCCCCTGGCGGACGCCCTGCACCGCGCAGTCGGCGGCACCGGTCAGGTCGTCGGCCACCATCAGCATCGGGCGGGCACCTCGATCGGCGTGGATCTCACGCCGTGAACACCGCTTCCGCCACCTTGTTCCGCTCGATGAACGCCCAGTCATAGGCGACGCCCAGGCCCGGACCGTCCGGAACCGGCATCCCGCCTTCCGCCGGCAGGTCCGCCTCGTCATCCGAGTAGCCGCAGGTATAGACCGGTGGCACCGCGTTCCTCATCCCAGGGCCGACCAGCGCCAACTCGTAGAAATGGGTATTGCGGGTCGCCGCCATCACCGCCCGGTGCGCCGGCCCGCAGGCATGGTACTGCAGGTCGAGGCCCAGCGCCTCGCAGACATGGGCGATCTTGATCGCACCGGTGATGCCCATGTCGTATTCCGGATCGGCGTGGATCATGTCGCCGCCCCCGGCCAGGATGAACGCGGTCTTGAGCTCGATCCCGCGGACATGCTCGCAGGTGAGCAGCGGCGTGCGCAGCTTCTCGCGCAGCCGCTTGTGGCCCTCCGGCGAGATCCCGGAATCACGATAGGGATCCTCGAACCAGAAGAAGCCCGCATCGTCGCAGGCCCGCCCGACCTGGAGCGCGTCCATCCAGGTGCGCAGCTGGCAGGCGGGGTCCAGCATCAGCGGAAAGCCGTCGCCGACCGCCTCGCGCACCGCATGGATCGTGCGGATCTCCCGGGCGACATTGCCATCGTGCCAGCCATGGATCTTGAAGCCGGCAAAGCCCTTGGCCTTGCAGATGGCCGCGTACTCGGCAAAGGCCTCGGGCGAATCCAGCCCGCCCGGCTCGTCCTGGCCGTGATAGGTGCTGGCATAGGTCGGCAGCTGCGTGCGCCAGCCGCCCAGCATCCGGGCGACCGACATGCCAGCGCGCCGGCCCGCCAGGTCCCAAAGCGCGATATCGATCGGGCCATGGCCCATATGATCGTAGGCGCGTACCTCGCGCTTCAGGTCGTCCCAGATCTGCTCGCGCGTGTCCGGGTCGCGGCCGATCAGATGCGGGGCCAGCATCTGCGCCTGGGCGAACGAGGCGGCGGTGCCGACCCAGTGCGTGACATAGGCGCCTTCGGAGCCATCCTCACAGAAGATGCGCACCGCCCAGCGCACCGCCGGCATCCGCCCGCCTTTCAGCGCGATCAGGTTGCCCACACCGGCCGCCCCGTGCCGCGGCAGGCTCAGCCCCTCGACCTCGAACCGGAACGAGGTGAGCTCGACGCGCGTGATCCTGGTCATGAGTGCTGCTGTCCTCCCGCTGCCGGCACCGGTGCATCGGCGCGGATCAGTTGTTCGTGCTTCAGCTCGGCCCACAGATCGGCCGGAATGGCGCGCTGCATGTGGTCGATGTTCTGCGTGACGTGCTCCGGCCGGATGCCGCCGGGGATGACCGAGCTGACGATCGGGTGACCCAGCGGGAACTGCAGGGCCACGGCCGGCAGGGGCACGCCATGCCGCTGGCAGACCGCCTGGATCCGCCGCACCTTGTCCAGCACCTCAGGCGTCGCGTCCTCGTAATTATACTTGGCGCCTGGCACCGGTCCGGTCGCGGTGATCCCGGAGGAGAATGCGCCGCCGACGATGATGCCCACCTGGCGCCGCTCGCAATAGGGGAACTCGCTGTCCAGGACGTCGTGCTCCATCAGCGAGTAGCGCAGCGCGCACAGGAAGAAGTCCAGGTCGAACAGGTCGAGGAAGCGGGGCATCATCCCCAGCTCGTTGATGCCGGCACCGATCGCCCGGATGATCCCGGCGTCGCGCAATTCCTCCAGCGCCCGGAAGCCCCCGGTGAGCAGCTGGGCGAGATAGGCCGCCACCTTCGGCTCGGTGGCATGATGACGAAAGTCCAGGTCATGGATGATCAGGAGGTCGATCCGGTTCATGCCCAGACGCTGCAGGCTGTCCTCGAAGGCGCGCATGATCGCGTCGTAGGAATAGTCGAACACATGGTCGAACTGGAGGCCGCCGGCCCAGAAGCCGCTCTCGAACCGGTCCGGGTGGCGCGGTGCCCTGAGGATCCGGCCGACCTTGGTGGAAAGGACGAAGCCGTCGCGCGGCTGGCGGTAGAGGAACCGGCCGAAGCGATGCTCGGACTGCCCCCGCCCATACCACGGGGCCGTATCGTAGTAGCGGATTCCGCTGTCCCAGGCCGCCTGCAGTGTCGTCTCCGCCTGCGTCTCGCTGAGCCGGTCGAACAGGTCACCCAGCGGTGCGCCGCCGAACCCCATCTGGTTGAGCTGGATACCGGTCCGGCCGAGTGGCCGCGTGGCCAGCGGGTCCATGACACCTCCCTGTTTTCGTCGCTTGCTTGTTCATGCCGCCGTCAGGTCCGGCGACCTCGTCCGCGGTCGATGATTGCATCCGTGCATCGCCGCCGCCAGTGGGGGGAACGCACTCTGCCCGCTGCCGTTTTCCACGCCGAACCACAACCATCAGGATGAGGCCGACAATGAGCGACGAAGACCGGATCCGCGACGAGATCGCCAGCCGGATGGTGCGCAGCCTCGATGCGGACGCGCCGCAGGTGCAGATCGACGTGGTCGGCGACCAAGTCACCCTGGCCGGCACGGTGGTCAGTGCCAAGTTGCGCGCGCAGGCCGAGGCGGTCGCGACCGGGACGCCTGGGGTGAAGTTCGTGGTGAACAACCTGCGCGTGGCACAGGAAGGCACCACCGGCGCCACGGGCTGATCGGCGGACGCACCGACTCGAAGCCGCTCGCCCTCGTCCCGTGGGCATGCCATCCGTCGCCGGCGACGAATCGGCAGCGGGGTGATCGGCAGGCATGGCGACAGGTCTTACTGGCTGGTGGCGGCGGATGCGCCGGCAGCTGTTCCTCGGCCCCAGATGGCGGCAACAGGCCGTGTTCTGGGGCGGGGGCGCCCTGATCGGCGTGGTGGCGGTCGCGTTCGCGAAGCTCGCGGACAGCGCCTATCAGTTGCTGCAGGTCATGACCGGCTGGTCGCCCTGGGTGATGCTGGCCGTCACACCGCTGGGCTTCGCCCTGCTGGCGCTGCTCACCGAACGCTACTTCCAGGGTTCCCAGGGCAGCGGCATCCCTCAGGCCATTGCGGCCCGCCAGGTCGCCTCTCCAGCCGGTCGGCAGCGCCTCCTGGCCCTACGCCTGGCGCTGGGCAAGATCGGCCTGACTCTCCTTGGCATCGTCTGCGGGGCGTCGATCGGACGCGAGGGTCCGACCGTGCAGGTGGGCGCCTCGATCATGCACGTGCTCGGCCGCACCGGCGGGCGACGCTATGAGGGCCTGCTGCTGGCGGGCGGTGCCGCGGCGATCGCCGCGGCCTTCAACACCCCGATCGCTGGCGTGGTGTTCGCCATCGAGGAACTCGGCCGCTCCTTCCAGCAGCGCAACAGCTGGTTGGTGTTCTCCAGCGTGATCGTGGCAGGCCTCGTCTCGCTGGCCCTGGTCGGCAACTACACCTATTTCGGTCAGTCGGACGCCCTGCCCACGGGTGCCGGCACTTGGCTCGCCGTAGTCGTGTGCGGCGTGATCGGCGGCCTGCTGGGCGGGGGATTCAGCCGGCTGGTGATCCTGTTCGCCTTCGGTGAGCGGCGTGCCTGGCTCGCCGGCATACTGCGCCACAAGGTCGCGTTCGCGGCTGGCTGCGGGCTGCTGATCGCAGTGCTGGGGCTGCTCACCGGCGGGGCCACCTATGGCACCGGCTATGATCAAGCACGCGGTCTGCTGGAGGGCACTGCCGATCCGGGCTTCTGGTATGGCCCGGCCAAGCTGGCCGCCACGCTGCTCTCGACGATCAGTGGCCTGCCCGGCGGCATCTTCTCGCCATCCCTGTCGGTCGGTGCCGGCATCGGCCAGCAGTTGAGCGTGCTGTTTCCCAGCGTTCCGCCGGCCACGATCGTGCTGATCGGCATGACCGGCTATTTCACGGGCGTGGTGCAGGCACCTCTAACGACGGTTGTGATCGTCCTCGAAATGACGGCGGGCACGGCGATGACCGTCCCGCTCATGGCTACCGCCATTCTGGCCCTGGGGGCCTCGCGCCTGGTCTGTCCGCAACCAATCTACCACGCGCTCAGCCACCGCTACCTTTCAAGTGCTGCCGAGCGAAACATCTGACGAATTCATGAGGTCTTCCGGGAGGAATCGAAAATAATATAGTGTTTACGCACGGGTTCTATCGTTTCCCAGGTACCCTTGAAACCTTTCGGGATCACGAATGTTTCACCAGCCTTGAACTCGGCCGTATAGCCGCTATGGTCGGTCAGGCGGACGTGACCGGACAACAGGATGCACACCTCGTCGTAGGCGAACTCGGCGGTGAGTGTTCCGCCGGCATGGGTCCAGGTGCCCGTCGTGAGGATGCCGTCGTCGGAGGCATAACCCTCCAGGGTTGCTTCGCCTTTCGGTGGAATGGCAAGATCAGGATCAAATGCCTGAGGGCGAGGATTGGCCATGACTCGTACCGCGCTGTCGTTGATATCGCCTCCAGATAGCCCGGGAACGCAGCGCACGTCATCCTGAGCCTGTCCGCCCGCTTGCGTCCCTCATGCGCATCCGCACCCAGGCAGATCGGCCGGGTGGCAGTGGCGGCATGCGTCCTGCTGCCAGGAAGCGGAGCGCGCGGATGAGCGGCCCAGTCACCCCCGAGCGCCGGGAAGAGTTCGTGGGGCTGGCCGGCAACGACGTGCGGCTGGAGGATCTTGAGGAGAGCTTCGACCGGGTCACCAGGCTGCTCGGCACCGTCCTGCAGGTGCCGCACGTCGCCATCTTGCTCCTGGGGCACCGCCATGCCTGGACCATGTCGAGCTTCGGCATCGAGCGGATGCACCGCATCGACCGCACGGTGTCCTTCTGCCCACGCGTGGTGGCGGCGGGGCGGCTCCTGGTCATCCAGGACGCCCGGCAGGACCCGCGCCACGCGCACCACCCGCTGGTCGACCGGCCGGACCCCCTGTTCTTCTATGCCGGCGTGCCGCTCGTCATGCCGGGCGGTGCGGTGGTCGGCTCACTCAGCATCCATGACCGGCGCCGGCGCCGCCTGAGCCGCCAGCAGCGCCAGCTCCTGACCGACTGTGCCGCGATCGTCGCCAGCGAGATGGAGCTGCGCCGGCAGATCCGCGAGCAGGCGCGGGCGGAAGCCGCGGTGCGGGCGGAGCGCAGTCGCCTCGGCCGGGTGATCGACAGCCTGCCGTTCGACTTCTGGCTGTGCGACGCCCAAGGCCGCTACATCCTGCAGAACGCCGTCGGCCGGGCCCTGTGGGGCACCCATCTCGGCCGCACTCCGAACGAGACCGGGGTCGCTGCAGAGATCGCCAATGTCTGGGCCGAGAACAACCGCCGTGCCCTGGCCGGCCAGATGATGCGCGGCGACTTCACCTACCAGATCGGCGACCGGACCATCCAGGTCGAGGAGATCGTGGCACCGGTGCGCGACGAGCAGGGCCAGATCGACGGCCTGGTCGGCGTCAGCATCGACAACAGCGAACGCAAGGCAGCCGAGCGCGCCCGGCGCGAGAGCGAGGCGAAGCTGGCCGCGGCGATCGAGAGCCTGCCCTTCGGCCTGTGGATCCAGGATGCCGAAGGGCGCTACGTGATGCTGAACGCCCCGGCCCGGGCGCGCTGGGGCGACCTTCTGGGCAAGCGGATGATCGACCTGGACATGCCACCCCAGGTGAAGCGGAGATGGCAGGCCAATGTCGAGCAGGTGCTCCAGGGCCGGCACCTGCGCCTGGACGAGACCTACGGGACTGGCGGCGACGTCTACCATCTCGATACGATCCTGGTGCCGATCCAAGTGGATGGCCAGGTGATCGGCCTGGTCGGGGTCAACATCGACGTCACCGAGCGCAAGATCTCAGAGCAGCGCCTGCATCACCTGGCACATCACGATGTGCTCACCGGGCTGCCCAACCGCCGTGCCTTCCATGAGCGGCTGACCCAGGCGGTCGGACGGGGCGAACGGCATGGCCAGATCACGGCACTGCTGCTGGTCGACCTGGACGCGTTCAAGGACGTCAACGACACGCTCGGCCACGATGCCGGCGATGCTCTCCTGCTCGAGGTGGCGAGCCGCCTCAGGCACGCGCGGCGCCGCCAGGACACCGTGGCGCGTCTCGGCGGCGACGAGTTCGCCGTGATCCTGGACGCGGTGCGTCGGCCGACCGACGCTGCGGTGATCGCGTCGCGGATCCTGGTGGAGCTGGCACGGCCGTTCAGCTTCGAGGGCCAGGAACTGCGGCCCTGTGCCAGCATCGGCATCGCCGTGTTTCCGAATGATGCGGCCACGGCCGGCGACCTGCTCAAGCACGCCGACATCGCCCTTTACCGCGCCAAGGAGAGCGGCCGGGGCCGCTGGTGCTTCTTCGACGAAGAGATGCGGATCCAGGCCGAGACGCGCCGGCGCATGGAGCGGGAGCTGCGGCGCGCGGTGGACGGGCCGGAGCTGGCGCTGCGCTACGAGCCGGTGGTGCGGCCGGGCGCTGCCGGCAGGATCTCGTTCGACGCCACCGTCCGCTGGCTGCACCCCCAGCAGGGCAGCCTGGAGCCGGAGAGCTTCCTGCCGATCGCCGAGGAAAGCGGGCTGATGGGCCCGCTCCTGGCCGGCCTGCTGCGTCATGCGCTGGAAGATGCCAGCTGGTGGCAGGGTGCCGGCCTGGCACTGGAGCGCCTGACCGTCCGCCTCGGCCCCGCCTCCGTCATGGCGGGCGAGCTGTACCGGATCGTCGATAAGGCCCTGTCCGGCAGCCCGGTGGCGCCCTGCCACCTGGAGATCGGGATCACCGAGGCCATGCTGCTCGGCCGTGACGGTGCCGCGATCGGCGAGGTGCTGCAGGCCTTGCACCAGCGCGGCGTAGGCCTCTCGCTGACTGATTTCGGCGCCGGCCACGCCTCGCTCCTGCAGCTCCGGCGCCTGCCGATCGACCGGCTGCGCATCAGCTCCGGCTTCGTCCATGCCGCGATCAACGACCAGGGCGACGCCGCGATCATCCGGGCGATCATCGAGCTGGCGCACGGGCTCGGAATCGAGACCGTGGCCGAAGGCGTTGCCGAGGCCCGCCAGCTGGACTTCCTGCTGGCCCAGGGCTGCGACCTGGTGCAGGGCCCGCTCCTGGGAACGCCGCTGTCGGCGGACCAGGTCCTTGCCTACGCACTCGGACGGCCCTGGGAGAGACAGCTCCAGGGACGGCCGGCCGCTCTTAACGATTGATTCATCCAATCTGGTTAAGATCCGGCATCAGGAGGTCGACAACCGTGATGCCGATCCAGCCGCTCGCCACATTCGCCGCCAGCCACAGCCGGGAGATCGGCCGTGTATCCAGCGGGCAGTTCAGGATGCCCGGGGAGCCGACAAGCCTCCGCCCGGCACCCGGACCCGGCTCCACCGCAGCCCTCGCCTCCTTGCAGACCATGCTGGCCGTTCAGGAGGTGTCGCCTGAGCTGGATGAGCGGCGGCAGCGGGCAGTGCGCCGTGGCGAGGCGCTGCTGGCGGCCTTGAGCGATCTTCAGCTGGCGCTGCTGGGTGCCGGCGACGACTCCGCCTGCCTCGCCCGGCTGCGCACCGTGTTGGGCGATGAGGCACCGACGGCGATCGAGCCGGAGTTGGCGGACGTGCTGGCCGAGATCGAAGTCCGTGCGGCGGTGGAACTGGCCAAGCAGGAGCGGGACGGCTGACGGGTCCGGGCGGAGCAGGCCATCAGAGGCCGGTACAGAGGTGGTCCCGGGATTTGGGACAGGTGGATGAGCTTGGTTCGTTCTGCATGAAGGACGGATCCGATGAGGGGAAAGCGGACGCGGTACGCAGCTGAGTTCAAGGCGAAGGTGGCCTTGGAGGCGCTGCGTGGGAGCCAGGCACGGCCCAGCTGGCGGCCAGGCACAGCATCCATCAGACGATGATGAGCGAATGGAAGCGCCAGGCGATGGAGGGGCTGGCATCGGTGTTTGCCGGCAGGTCGGCCGTCCAGGAGAATGCGAAGGTCGCTGAGGCCGAGGTCGAGAAGCTGCATGCCAGGATCGGACAGTTGCTGGTGGGGCGGG
>NZ_DATMFZ010000182.1:0-6773 GCF_035556675.1 Geminicoccus sp.
CCCGCCCCACCAGCAACTGTCCGATCCTGGCATGCAGCTTCTCGACCTCGGCCTCAGCGACCTTCGCATTCTCCTGGACGGCCGACCTGCCGGCAAACACCGATGCCAGCCCCTCCATCGCCTGGCGCTTCCATTCGCTCACCATCGTCTGATGGATGCTGTGCCTGGCCGCCAGCTGGGCCGTGCCTGGCTCCCCACGCAGCGCCTCCAAGGCCACCTTCGCCTTGAACTCAGCTGCGTACCGCGTCCGCTTTCCCGTCATCGGATCCGTCCTTCATCCAGAACGAACCAAGCTTATCCACCTGTCCCAAATCCGGGGACCACCTCTCTCCGGGTGATCACCGGCGAGCAGGGCAGCGGCAAGACCACGCTGGCGCGCGTGCTCCGGCGGCTGATCGACCCGAAGGTCGACCTGGGCGCCAAGCCGAAGGAGGGGCGCGACCTGATGATCGCGGCCCGCAACACCTGGGTGCTGGGCTTCGACAACATGTCGTTCATCGACGGCGAGCTGTCCGACGCGATGTGCCGGATGGCGACGGGCGGCGGGTTTCGGGCCCGCCAGCTGTTCACGGACGAGGAGGAGGTGCTGTTCTCGGCCAGCCGGCCGCAGCTGTTGAATGCCATCCCGGATGGGACCCGTGCCCAGATCTCCTGGACTGCGCGATCCTGTTGGATCTGGAGGCCCGCGCCGATACGGCGCGGGCCTTCGAGAGGGACTTCTGGCGGAAGTTCGAAGCGCTGGCACCGGCGGTGCTGGGCGCGTTGTTGGACGGAGTTTCGGGCGCGCTGCGGCGGTTCCCCGGAGACCCAGCTAGCTTCCAAGCCGCGAATGGCCGACTTCGCCCGCTGGGTGGAAGCGGCCGCCCTGGAGCTTGGGTTCGCGCCGGGCGAGTTTCTGGCGTCCTACGAGGCGACCCAGACCGACCGCACCAACCGGGAGCGGGGTAAGTGGTCGATCCGGATCGTGCCGGAAACCGCGCAGGTCGATGACGGTGGTGACGCTCGTGACGCTCCGTTCTCTTCTGTCGGCATGCCGCCGCGGCACATGTTCGAGGGCGAGTTGTGAACGCCGCCCTGGCTCGGGCACATGCGGCGGGAGTGACGGTCTTGCTGACGCCGGATGGCAAGCTCCAATGGCGTTACGCTCAGCCGATCACGCCAGCGCTGCGTGCGGAGCTGCGAGCACGCCGCGCGGAGATCCTGGCGGCCTTCAAGGCGGCCGAGGTCGCCGCCGCATCGACTACGGCCGCTGCGGCGGTGATCGCCGAAGCTGAAACGCGGGGTTGGCGAGTCGACGTGCGGCCCTCAGGCATCCTGGTCGATACCTGTAGCCAGCCGGCCGACCCAGCACTCATGGACCGGCTGCACTGCCTGATGCTGGACAATCCGGTGCTGGCGGACCCAGCCGAGGTGGTGGCACGCGGCGAGCTGGCGGAGATCGTCGCGGCGTTTGGCGGATGACTTGCCATGGCCCGAAGTGCGGCGCTTCGACCGGGACGCCATTACCTCTGTTCTGCAGTTGTAAGCAAAGGGGCTGGCGGCGGTTCTAACGAAGTTGCAGGCTACGCTCCTCGCCTGGCGCCAGGTCCAGAGGACCGAGTTCCGGAAGCGCCCCATCCAGCGGCCGGATCCGGTAACGACCGGCCGCGATGCTGACCGCCTCGCCGTCCACCGTCCCCCGGGCGACCGAAGTGCCCTGGCCATCGATCACCTCGAATGGTGTGGAGGACGCTTCCCTTACGGCACGCGCCAGACCGTCGGCGTCGTCGGCGGAGAAATAGGCGCCGCCACCGGCCTCGGCCCAGCTGCGGAACATGGAAGCGACCACGGGCTGATCGACTGCGAAGCCGACGATGTTCAGCCGCACCGCTATGCCTGAGGCGCGCAGAGCCTGGACCGCAGCCAGCGGGTCGCCGTCGCAGGTTTCCTCGCCATCCGTGATCAGCACGACCGTGCGCGGGCCCTGGGCCGCCGCGAGATCCTGCGCCGCCGCCTCCAACGAGGCGGCGATCGGGGTCCTGGCACCATCGGTGGCTGTAAGTCCCTGCACGGCTGCCACCATCGCGGACCGGTCCAGCGGTGCGAGCGGCAGCGCCAGATCCGAGCGGCAGGACCCGCGTCCCCCCTGGCCGAACACGCGCAAGGCCACCGGCGTACCCGGCGCCAAGTCCTGGTTCGCGAGGTCGGTCAGCACCTCCTTGGCGATCTCGATGCGGCGCTTGCCGTCCAGCCGCTGCAGCATGCTGCCTGAGGTATCCAGCACGATGGACACTGCCTGACGGGGCGGTGCCGCGGACGTGCCAGCATCGGGTGGCGGCTGGACTACCCGGATCCGCGCGGGCGGCGGCGGCTCGGCCGCAAGCTCCACGGCAAGCGTAAAGGGTATCGGCCGGCGCAGGCGGGCCACGGCCGTCGCGATGGCACGTGACAGTTCTCCGGCGTCGCCGACCCGAGTGAATCGGCCGCCGCTGCTATTCGCCCAGCCTTCCAGGAGGGCCAGTTCGGCGCGCGCCTCCGTGCCCTGGCTGAACGTGGGCGTGCCGATCGTGAAAACCCGCGGCCACACCGCGGTGAGCGCAGCCCACAGGTCCGGACGCAGCGCTTCGCCGCTGGTCTGGCCATCAGTCACGATGATCGCGGCCCGGATGCCCGGGCGCGCCGCGAGCGCCTCCGCAGCGCCGAGCAGGCCGCCCTCGGCACTGCTCGAACTGTCGTCCCACCGATAGGTCTGGAGCTTCGCGAACAGCATGCCCGGATTGCCGCTCCAGTCCGGCAGGAGCCCCCTGGCCTGCGGCTCGCCGAACGGCATGAGCTGCGCTTCGTCCCGGCCCGGCGCCACGTCCCGGACAAAGCTGCGCACGCCGCGGATGATGGCGGGCACGAAGGCGCCGACACTGCCCGACGTGTCCCAGGCCAGCACCACCGAGCGGGGCAGGCCGAAGACCTCGACGAGGTAGCGGCCGGGCGTCACCTCGGCACTCCACCGGCGCTCCGACGGATCGTCCTGTTCGACGCGCAGCGCCACCGGCTGGCCGGCCGGATCGATCATCCTGATGCCGACATCGGCAGTCGGCTGCCCGCGGACTACGAGCCGCACGTGACGGACGTCCGCGCTGATGTCGAGCGGATACCGATCCGGTTCCCGATCGAGCGAAGCCAGCCCGGCAGCCGCAGCCCCGGATTCGAGTGCGGTTCCTGGTCCGGGCGGAGCCGCCACCAGCTGCTCGTCGGCATCGATGGCCGATGGCTCCTCTACTGCCAAGATACTCGACCAGTCGGTGCTCTCCCGGACGCTGAAGCGGCCCGGGAGTTCCGCATAACCCTGATCGGCCAAGGGGCGATCGGCAGCGACGCGGAGCCAGCGCGCGGTGACCGGTGCCGGAAAGACAAAGGGCGCCACCGTGCCATCCGGCCGTCGATCGAGGATCCAGTCGCCCGCTTCGATCCAGGGCCCGTCCGGGCTCTCGCTGCTCACGGCGAGCCGCACGCGCGGCAACTGTGCAGTCGGCTCGCTGCCTGGCGCATCCTGCCATTCGACCGCCGCCAGCTGTGCCGTGCGGCCGTGGCGAAATCCAATCACCCAGCTCGGTCCGTCACTGCGCTCGGCCGGCAAGCTGACCCGGACCATCTGCGGCAGGTCGGACAGCATCGCCTCCGCACCGTAGTCCCACGGATCGATGCGCTCGAGACGCCCGCCTACTGCTTCGCCTGCCACATCGAAGCCCCGTTCAGGTATCGGGAAGGCCGATTGCGCCACCAGCACCTCTAGCTCGCCGAGCGTCACCGTATCGACCAGCGGACCGCCTTGCGCCATGAGCGGCACTAGGCGAACGGCGCGGGCCAACTTCGGTGCTTTGAGTGCGAACGGCTGTGGGCCCGGCCGGGGTGAGAGCTCGCCGCTCATGGCCTCTTGCCAAGTGACCCCATCCAAAGAGGTCTCCAGGACGAATCGGCTGAGCCGTTCGGCCATGGAAGGGAACGAGCGCACGTCAATGGCAAAGCCTGCGACCGGCAAGGGCGCGTCGCCCGGGAGCGTCACGGTTGCCGCCGCGAAGCCTTCTCCGTCACGTTGCAGCCGGACCGCCCCGCCCTCGTTGACCAAGCCGTCGATCAGCCCCGTAGTTGCCGCATCAGTCTGTCCGCCGAGTGCGTCCCATGCTGCATCGATGGTGCCCTGCAGTACTTTGGGATAGACCATCCAGCGTGTCGGCCGAGTGGGCGCTGCATCGAGCCGTGCCACCAGATCCGCCTCGGCACCCCCTGCCATTTCGGCGCCGGTGGCCGTTATCGCGATCGAAACTGGCAGGTCCGGCGCCGCATCCGGCGCCACATGGATCGTTACCGGAACCTCCAGCGTGCCGCCTGCATCCAGCACGGCCTCACGAGCTCCGAGCTCCACCCGCCAGCGGTCATCCGTGGCACTCGGCTGCAAGGTCAGCGAGGCGGCGACCGGGCTGGGTCCCAGCCGCAGCGTGCCGTGCACCACCTGGCCATCCGCCGCCAGTGCCGCGATCTCCGCGTGCTCCAGAGCGAGCGCTGCCGGCAGGAACGCCGGGGGGATCGGCTGCCAGCCGAGATCCCGGCCATCCACCTCCAGCCGATAGTCCATGCTCCGGCCCGAGGCGACGCGCAGCAGAGCCGGCTCTCCGGCCGGCAGCCGCACGCGCCAGGCCCCATCGACGCCAGGCTCGGCGTCGCCGCCTTGCCATGCTGCCTCCGGCTTTGTCCCCTGCTGCACGATCCTGCCGAGGCGCAGGGTCAGGCCGGCCGGATCGCTGCCGGGCTCGGGCCGGACTACCAGCTCGCCTTCCTGCACGGCCGTGGGCACAACGAACCAGTCCTCATCGGCGGGCCCCACGCTGCCGCCAAGCCGGCCGTCCACTGGGACTGGCCGAGCGGTAGATGCCGAATCGTTCGGTTCCAGGTCGGCTGGCTGGGCCAGGAGTCGGCGACGCTGTAACTCCAGCGTGTAAGCCTGATCCGACGGTGCAGCGGCGGTAACCGACACCAGCCACTCGCCCTGGGCAAGCATTCCATCCCAGACCGCCCGCTGACCGGTGGCGGAGGCGGCCGTCTCGAAACGTGCTACACGAGCACGGTCGCCCCCCCAGGAGAGGGTTACCACTCGCCGGACATCGTCATCGGCGGCGATCGTGAGCCGAATCGGGGTGGTCCCTTCTAAGAAGAAGCCGAACTGATCGGTGTCGCCGATCCGATCGATGAGCCCGCGCCGGGCGATGCCGAACGGCAGTTCCCTGGCCAGGGCCGGATCGTCGTCCGGTTCGATCTCGTCGACGCCACCGGCCTCCATCGATGCGCCGGCCGCGCCGACGATCTCGTAGGGTGCCGGACCGCTTCGCTCGGCGACCAGCCGGTAGGCGCCGGTCTCGCCACGCGCTTCCAGGACATGCGGCCCTTCGCTCAACACCAGGTTGGAGAGACGCAGCGGCTGGCTGTCGTCCATCCGCTCGGCCACGGCTATCCGGTTGCCCGTGGCGTCGAGCAGGGCAAGCCGCCGCAATCCCCTCCCTTCCCCCACGACCCGCCAGAGGCCGAGGTCGCCGTTCACCTGAAGCAGGCGCTGGTCAGTGTCCTCCGGGGACAGTTGCCCGACTGCGATTCCATTCGGACCGAACGGCGAGGCTTGAGCGATCCGGTCGTCGGGCTCCGCTTCCTGGCCGGGCAGTGGCGGCAGTTCCTCCTCCAGATGCATCGTCCAGGCAAGATCCGCCGGCGGCGCGCCGGCGAGCTTGACGATCAGCGGCCAACGTTCGGTCGCCAGCCCTGGCAGCCGGATCTCCCCCGCACCGCTGCGCTGCATGAGTTCCTCGCCCTCGGGCGACTGAAGACCGACCGTGATCGTTGCATCAGGTCGATCGGTGCGCACCACCAAGGCAGTGCGCGCCGGCAGCGCCGGCCCGGATGCCTCCAGCCGGATCAGGTCAACATCCTGGCCGGGGCCGCCGGCGAGCAGTCGACCGGACAGAGGACCGGTACCGTCCCAGGCCTCAGCGGTCTCGGTAGAATCGTTCGGCTCGTGCTCTCCAGGTGCGGCCGGTCGGGCGTGCGCTTTGACCACGAGGGGCGTCTGCGTAGGACGGTCGAGTTCCAGCTGGTAGCGTCCAGGCTGGAGCACCAGATCCTCGAGCCGGCGCTGGCCCAGCCACCAACGGCGCACCGCAGGCTGAAGGACGTCCTGGCCAGCCGGCCCGAGAAGACGCAGCTCCGCCTCGAAGCCCGGCCGCGCCTGCAGCGTCAGGTCCCAGTGCTTCCCAGCAGCGTCCGCATCCAGCTCCCAGTCCAGCACATGCGTGGTCTCGGCTCCGTCCAGCGTCAGCTCGAAATCGTCGGCTAGCGGCGTCCCGGCTGCATCTCGACGCGGTGGCAGCGTATCCAGCCGCTCCGTCATGATCCGGTAGAGCCCGAGGCCGCCGCCTGTCCCGATCTCAAGTGCGAGCGTGTCGTCCTGCAGGAGCAGTGGCGGCAGTGTGAGATCGGGCTCCTGCCCGGAGGCATCGAGTGTCCCGAGATAGTCAGCCTGCACTTCCGGCGCGGCACCATGAAGTCGGCTGAGCGCGAGACGCGTGCTTTGCCCGGGCATGCCCTGGACGCGGACCCGCCAGAATGCTGCCTCCGCACTGTCCCCAGCATGCCAGTGATACTGGTCCGATCCCGATGCCCCGCTGCCCATGACGCAGATGGCGCCGTCGAGCGGCTGCGCCTGCTCCGGCAGATCATTCGGCTCGATCTCGCCGCTGCAGCCATGCACTACT
>NZ_DATMFZ010000183.1:0-12666 GCF_035556675.1 Geminicoccus sp.
AGGGTGGAGGGACAGTCCAGACCACAAACGTCCTCACGGGCGGCGGCGAAAGCCGAAGTGGTATGAATCCTGGGGCCGTGGGTTCGAATCCCGCCGCGGACACCATTTCCTTCTTGAGAACTCGCTCTCCGGTTGGGCCGAAGGCGCCTGGAAGCCCAGGTTCCGCCTGGGTTGGCGCGAGGACCTTGGGAGTGCCGAGGCCGGAGAGGGCCGGTATTCTCTTTCTCAACGGCGGATTCTCTCCGGACCTGGGGACTTGGCCGATTTAGTCCCAAGGTTTGGCCTCAACAGAAACAACAACTTGCCGGATGCAGACGATCGAGGTGTTCGTATCTCGTGTGGGGGCGGCGATATGGCGCGCACCGAACTCGGCGCCGTCACCCCCGCGTCGGCTACCCGCCCCTCTACATCTGTCCGGCAAACGCTCGAGCTGGGCGCGTTCACGCGGCAGGCCCTGGACTGCTGCGGCGCCGCAAACCCGGATAGCTTTGCCGCAACCGGTCGAGGTGCTGGCGGTCTTCCGGGTTCTGGAGGATCGGGCTTGCCGCCCGTTCAAGTCATCCTGGACACAGCTCAGCCACGTGCAGATGCTGGTGGATCACTGGCTGGATCACGAATGCCTGCCAGCGCCTTATGTCTGGCCGCCGCGCGCGGGCAGCTAGGTTGCCAATGCGGGGCGGCGCCAGAGCTGAGGGGCTTCAGGCCGAGACCGCCCGCCCGGCCCGCAATGCGCCGCTCACTGCTTCCCGCGCTTACGCTTCAGGGCGTTGATGCTGTTGTGAGCAAACTCGGTTGCCTGCTTCGCCGCGTCGGTCGGAGTAGCGGCCAGGTGCTGCCCATTGCAGACGCGAGGGCCGCCATCGACTTCATAAGCCCAGTCCCATCGGCCCTGGCCCACGTGCGTGAGATAGATGGTGTAGGGGATACCTTCGTAAGTGCCGTTAATGACGTCCATAGGAGCGCTCCTGTCTGAGGGTTGAGGTCTTACCCTGACGTCACGCCCTGTTTTCTGAACCGATGCGCAACAGAAAAACTGCGCGGCATCTCGAAATTCTATCCCTTACAATTCTGCCCGCAAAAGGCGCTTGGCGGACAGAATTTCCGCGCGCGTCGGGCCATGAACATAAACTAGATTTGTATACATTATGATCCGTCGGCCCCTGGCGCCCAAATAGGCAGTGCTTAAGCTTCCCTGAACGACACGGGGCGGCCCTGGGGGCCCGCCGCTAGCCAGCGGAAGGGCTGCCGCAGCATGGGCATGACATCTCAGGATGGGCGGGCCGGCCTCAATCTGGCCGCGGCGGGCACGGCGTCGGAACCATTCGCATCACCGATCCAGGATCCCACCAGCATGCCCGTGCCCAACACCTACCTCTATGCGAAGTACGGCGATCAGGCCGGGCTCTGGCTGCTCGACGCTTCGACCGGCGAGACGCGCCTGGTCAAGCAGATATCGCCCCGCGAGCTGCACGGCCTCGGTGGCGGTCGCGCCATCTTTGGGGGGACGGACCAGGAGCACGGCCAGGAACTCTGGGTGAGTGATGGCACACCGGAGGGCACGCGCCTGCTCAAGGACATCCTCCCGGGCGTCCAACCGGTCGGCGCCGGTGCCTACGGCCCGCATTCCATCACGCCCCTCGCCGACGGCCGGGCGCTGTTCGTCGCGACGGATGGTACGCACGGCTTCGAGCTCTGGGTCACCGACGGCACCGAGGCGGGAACCGCCCTCGTCAAGGACATCCTGCCCGGCACGGACGGCCAGCAGAACATCCTGGGCATCACCGATCTCGGCGACGGCCGCGCGTCTTTCCTCAGCAAGAACGCGGCGGGTGGCTACGGCATCTGGGTGACGGACGGGTCCGCCGACGGGACGGTCCAGGTCAGCGAGGATTTCGGCACCGACTTCTTGGCCCTGGACGACGCCGCCGCGCTCGGGAACGGGTCGGCCCTCTACCGGTCGGTGTCGGGCGGTTACTGGGTGACGGACGGCACCGCGACAGGCACCCACCGCTTCGACCCCCCGTGGACCGAAGGGCGCGGCGACAAGCCGTCGGTCGGCGACTTCCTGCACGCGGCGGACGGGCGCGTCATTGTCGGCGTGGGCAGCAGCCTCGACGGCAGTGTCCCGCGCAGCGTCTGGGTCACCGACGGGACCGAGCCAGGGACGCACCGCCTGCTCGAGCTGCCCGAGGGCTCCGGCTGGGTTTCAGGCGCGGTGGACCTCGGTGATGGCCGGACGCTGCTGTACGGCGGTCCCGAGAACGCCAACACCCTCTGGATCACGGACGGCTCGCCCGAGGGCACCGTGCCGGTGGAGGGCGGCTGGACGGGCCATTCCTATGACGACTACGTCCCGGTCGGCGACGGCAAGGCGATCCACATCGAGGACGACCCGGCGACGGGCCTCAACGCAGTCTGGCTGCTGGACGGGACGGACCGCGTCCTGCTGCGCGGCCCGAGCGACGACAATCCCGCGGGCGGCGAGCTCTGGTGGCAGGAGGTCGGCGACGGCCGCACCCTGTTTGCTGTCAGCCCCGCGGGAACCGGCAAGGGCGAAATCTGGATCACCGACGGAACCGCAGCGGGCACCAGCCTCCTTGCCTCCCAGGTGGTCGGCGGCGTTGACGCGGAGGGCGGGACCTTCGTGCCGGTCACCCTGCCGGGGCCGACGGGCGGAACGCCCGAGCCGTCGACCAGTCCGGAGACGCCGCCGGATCCGGAACCCGTCACCACCCGGGTCGTGTATCGCTTCTGCGACCTCAACACCGGCGGCCACCTTTACACCACGGACGCGGCCGAGCGGGACATGGCGCTGAGTGCCCCGACGATCATGCGCGACGAGGGGGTGGGCTTCTCCGTCCCCCTGGACCCGTCCGTGCCGGGCGTCGCCCTGGTGCATCGCTTCTACGAGCCGATCTCGGGCGACCACCACTACACCATCAGCGGCGAGGAGGCCTTCGCCCTTCTCACCTGCCCGGGCTGGCAGGACGAGGGCAACGTCTTCCTCGCCAGCACCACGGGCGGGGCGGGCCTGGAGGCGGTCTACCGCTTCTTCGACACCGGCTCGCGCACGCATTTCTTCACGGCCGATGTCGCCGAGCGGGACGGCATCCTGGCGCATGCGCCGAGCTGGACCTACGAGGGCATCGCCTTCTACGTGCCCGTCGCTGATACCGCGCCGGAGCGCACCGAGATCCGCCACGACGACGGCAGCCACGACACGGTCGAGCACGACACCGCCGGCACGCGCGCCTGGAGCGCGCGGACCTCGCTGTTTGACGCGCAGGACCACCTCGTGCAGCGGGTCGAGGTCGGCGATGATGGCAGCCAGGTCATCACCCACTACGACGTCAACGACAGCTATGACTGGACCGTCTGGACCAGCATGGTGAAGGACGGCGTCCGCACCGAGGCGTTCGACTACGATGACGGGCTCGGCAGCGGCCCCATACCGGTCTGGCCGGATGCTCGTTTCCGATATTCTCGCGAGTACCATGACGAGGCGGGGCATTCGACCGCCATCGAGCATACGCAGGACCACCCACTTTCTGGCGTCAACGTCCGGCTCATGACCTACCTTGATCCCGACGATGCCCAACCCTGGGCGGCATGGACCAGCGAGTCCGCCTATCGGGTATCGAACTACAAGCAGGTTATCCTGTTCGATGAGGGGGGGTCCTACATCCGCATCAACGGCAGCGACTGGGGCGGCCCTCCGAACCCCAGCGACATCATCATCCGCGACGCGCATGAACGGCTGGTCCTGCAGATCGACCAGGAGCCGAGCGGACCACTTGGGATGCCGCCCGGCGTCTACAACCATTACCTCGCCATGCAGGAAACGCTCGGTGCCCGGCACTGGACCGAGATGCAGGACGAAACGGGCGAGGTGACCCACCGCAGCACCGATCTCGACAACGGCCTGCGCCTCACTCTCGATTACAGCCACTCCACGCCGGAATACATCAGCGAACGGATCATGCTGACCGACCTGGCCTCCGATGCCGTCGTCATCGACGTCAGCCTCACGGTTGCCAGCGAGAACTTCCATTCCTCGGCGCTGACCTTCGCCTGACCGCGAGAGGGGCCGGTCAGCCGCCCGGCTCCTCCTCGCCTTCCTCCACCCAGCCGAAGGCGGGGGCGCCACTGGCGGCCAGCAGATGTGGCGGATTGCCCCACTACGCCTGCTCAGAAGCGCCCGCGCTGTCAGCCCGCCGGCTAATGCACCGGCTCGGCGGTGGCCGGCTTGTCGCCACAGCGCGAGCAGCGCAGCCGTTCGATCACCTGTCGGATCGGCGTCACGCTGGGCACCCGGTGCCGGACGGCCAGCTCGCCAATGCGCGGCTTGGTGCTGCGCCCGCAGCCGCACACCACGTGCAGCCGCAGCCCGGCCTACAGAAAGACCGGGTCCGCAGGCTTTGACCGGCTGTCGTTCATCGCTGCCGCTCAGGCCAGCTGCAGCCGTGCTGCGGCCAAGGCGTCCCGGGCCGCCTGCAGCGCGGCCAGAGACCGCTGCGCCTGCCGCTGACCGGCGGCATCGTCGCGGTCCAGGTCGTCGATCTGTTCCTGGGCGGCATCCACGCCCTCGGTCAGCGCCGCATGCAGGTCCGTCACACGCTCGTGCAGCCGTGCGCGCTCGATGGGCGGAGTGTCCGCCAGCCAGTCCGTGACCATGGCCTCCACGGCGCGGCGGACGCGGCCAGGATCGGCAGCGCGCTGCGCCAGTTCGGCCAAGTGCTGCAGGGCACGGGTCTCGGGGGCAGGCGGGCGGGGAGGTCTCTTCGCCATGGGGGTCTCCAATGGCGAAGAGATAAGTATAGAACATAAGAAGAACAAGCGCGACTGTTCAGCCGCTCCTCGTCAACCCGCCAGCACCTTCCGCTCTGGAATCAGCGGTGGAGAGGGATAGAGACTAAGCCCCTGGCGCTCATCCATGGCCACCCGTGCCTCAGGATAGACTGCAAGACGTGATTCCGGAGCGGTCGGATACCCCGGTTAGACACTATAAGTTGCGGAAAAGGCACGATTCCGCTGAACCCGCCGCGGACACCGTTTCCTTCTTGAGAACTCGCTCTCCGGTGGGCCGAGGGCGCCTGGAAGCCCAGGTTCCGCCTGGATTCCCGCGCGGACCTTGGGAGTGCCAAGGCCGGAGAATGGCGGAATTCTCTCTCCGAATGGCGGAATCTCTCCGGACCTCGGGACTTGGCCAATTTAGTCCCAAGGATAAATCCATATTAATTCAAGGGGTTACGAAGTCGGCTGTGGCTGAGCGTTCGAAATTCGTCTGGGGCTCCAGTCGGTCTCCTTACAACCCGTCTCTCCCGATCAGGGCACTGCGCTGAGGCGCAGGTTTCTGCGGTTTTCGGTCGCAACCTTGATGGTGCAAGGGCAGAACGAGGGCGGCTTTTCTCTCCGAAATGCCGGAGGCTCTCCGAGCCTTGAGGGTTGGCCGATTTTTCCAGCAAGGTTTACGCCTTGCTTTTGGGCCATCTTCGGTGCGGCTCCCCTGCTTGGATTCAGCATTTCCATCGCCTGAACGTGCGAAATCGAAGCGAGAACCACGGCTTTCGATTCCTTGCCCTGTTCACTTCTGGGTTGCGGAACGAAGAGCAGTGTGAGACGATTCGCTTTATGTTCTGGGATCGGGCATGGCGGAATCGTCTGACATCGAGTGGACTGATGCGACCTGGAACCCGGTAACGGGCTGCGCGAAGATCAGCCCTGGCTGCGACAACTGCTATGCGGCCCGGTTCTCGGAGCGGTTTCGGGGAACGCCAGGCCACCCCTTCGAGGCCGGCTTCGATCTCACCCTGCGGCCTGAGCGCCTCCAGCAGCCGCTCCTCTGGAAGCGGCCGCGCCGGATCTTCGTCAACTCCATGTCGGACCTGTTCCACAAGGGTGTCTCCACTCCATTCATCGAGCAAGTCTTCGATACGATGGAGCGGGCCCACTGGCATCAGTTCCAACTCTTGACGAAGCGCAGCAGCCTGATGCGGGACTACCTGAAGCGCCGCTACGCTGGACGGCTGGCGCCGGCGCACATCTGGGTCGGCGTCTCCGTCGAGGACCGCGTCCGCCTGTCGCGCATCCGTCACCTGCAGGCAGCCCCGGCCTCGGTGCGCTTTCTCTCGATCGAGCCGCTGATCGGCCGAATCGGCACGATTGACCTGGCCGGCATCCACTGGGTCATCGTCGGTGGGGAGAGCGGTCCGGGCCACCGGCCCATGGACCCGGCGTGGGCGCGCGAGATCCGCGACCAGTGTCTCGCTGCCGGCGTGCCGTTCTTCTTCAAGCAATGGGGCGGATTCCGCCCGACGCAGCACGGCCGGACGCTGGACGGCCGCATCTGGGACGAGTTTCCGCAACCCCAGCAACCCTGGACCGCCTTGGCGGCCGCCGAATGAGTGACGTGGATTCCAGCCCGACGGTTGGCCCGTGGGCGCGCGAGAAGCTGGATGCGCTAGGCGCGTATCTCGACTTCTACATGAAGGTCCTGAAGAACCAGTCCCATTGGTGCAAGGGCACGATCTACGTCGACGCCTTTGCGGGGCAGGGTAGGGCGCGCGTCCGGCGCAAGGACCTCTCGCCCGCCGGTGCGCTGCTTGCCGCGCTGGAGCTTCCCGTCGATCAGGACGATGAGGAGTTCATCCGCGGCTCGCCCCGCGTCGCGCTCGACATCCCCAACCCGTTCTCGCAGTATGTATTCATTGAGCGCGATCCCGCCCGTGCCGCCCAGCTCGAGGAATTGCGCACCGAGTATCCCGCGCGCCGCATCGACGTGCACCAGGGCACGGCGGAGCAGGAGATCGACGCCCTGCTGCAGGGCGATCTCGGCCGTCCCGGCTTCCGCGCCGTTGTCTTCCTTGACCCGTTTGGGATGCAGATTCCATGGGCGACGGTGGAGCGCCTCGCTGCCACCAAGGGCATCGAGGTGATGATCAACTTCACCCTCGGCATGGCCATCCAGCGGTTGCTGGTCCGCTCCGGCGAGATCAACCAGGCTTGGCGCGCCGCGCTCGACCGCTTTTTCGGCACGTCGGAGTGGTGGGACCAAGCCTATGAGGAGAGCGCCGACCTCTTCGGCCCGCAGACCCGCAAGCTCCGGGACAGCGGCCAGCGCCTGCTGGAGTGGTACCGGGGCCGGCTGGAGGCCGCCTTCGGCCATGTCTCGCCGGCCCGGCTGATCCGCAACACGCGAGGCGGGCACCTGTATTACCTGATCTGGGCCGGACCGCACCCGAAGGGGCTGGTCGGCGCGAACCACATCCTGAGCAAGGGTGAGAAGGTTACCCGCTCGACTCTCTGATACTGGGAGCATTGCGAGGCGCGACATGACACCCGCGACGGACCCCGACGAGGCCGAGTTCGAGGCGCAGCTCAGCGCCTTCCAGGCGGACGTGGCGACGGTCACGCGCGGCTTCTACACGATGGCGGCGATTAACCATCTCGCGTCGCAGGACGCCGCGCTACTCGCCAAGTTGAACCACGCGCCCGATTTCTGGAACCTCGTGCAGGCCGCGAGCCAGACGACGCTGTTCATCGCACTCGGCCGCATCTTCGACCAGAACAGCGATGTGCGATTCACCCTGGATAAGCTGATCGGCGCCGCACAGAAGAACGGGCGCGCGATCTTCGCCGCCGACCGCCTGGCCGACCGCAAGCGGCGGGAAAGCACCAACGCTGATGCATGGCTCGGCGACTACCTCAAGGGCATCTATGTCCCAACGCCTGACGACTTTCGTGCGCTGAGAAAGGTGCGCGATCGCTACCGGCAAAGGTTCACGGCGACGTACCGTCCCATCCGGCATGAGGTCTACGCACACGGCATCGCCACTAGGGCTGAGGCGGTGGAGCTGTTCGCCGAGACCCGGCTTGTCGAGTTGCAGCGCATCATCCGCTTCCTGCAACTGGTCGGCGACGGCCTGTGGAACCTGTACCACAATGGCCGTAATCCCATGTTGCGTCGCCGGTTCCCGCCCTGGACCATCGAGGAGTTGGCGCATAGTCCAGATCAGCAGGACGGAACGTCGGACCAGCGGATCATCGTGGAGGCGATCCGGACAGTGATGGAGCAGCTTCGGCGCGCCTGAAAGCGCCACCTCGGGCGACAGGCGAGCAGCGGCTAGCTCCGCATTGCGTCGCGTTCCTCCCGCGCAGCGCAGCAAGCGATCCCGCCGGGCGGGCGAACTGATCTGCCACACACTAGGTGTATGGTCCTGGGGTGTGGTGGTACACTTGACCACCATGCTGCGAGGGATGCGCTATGGGCCAAGTTCTCCACGGCTGCGCCCGCACGACAGAGGCAGTTCGTCGCGCGATCCAGCTACAACAAGAGAGCGTAAGGGCACTGGCCCGGCGCTACGGCGTCAGCCCGACCACCATCCAGAAGTGGCGCAAACGCTCGACCACGGCGGACGCCCGCATGGGCCCAAAGGAGCCCCGCTCCACTCTCCTGACGCCCGATGAGGAAGCCATCATTGTCGCCTTCCGCCGGCACACCTTGCTGCCACTGGATGACTGCCTCTACAGCCTCCAGCCCACCCTCCCGCATCTGACCCGCTCAACCTTGCATCGCTGCTTGGAGCGGCACGGCATCAGCCGCTTGCCTCAGGTTGGCGGCGACAAGCCGCCCAAGCAGCGCTTCGCTACCTACGCGATCGGCTACTTCCATATCGACCTGGCCGAGGTCAGCACCGAGGAAGGCAAGTTGCGCCTCTTCGTGGCTATCGACCGCACCAGCAAGTTCGCCTTCGTCCGTCTCGTCGAGAGCGCTGGAAAGATGGAGGCGGCGGACTTCCTGCGCGACCTGGTCAAGGCCGTTCCCTATCGCATCCACACCGTGCTGACCGACAACGGCGTCCAGTTCACCGCGCGCAAGCAGGATATTTGGGACATCCAGCACATCTTCGATCGGGTCTGCGACGAGCATGAGATCCAGCATCGCCTGACCAAGGTGAACCATCCCTGGACCAACGGGCAGGTCGAACGGATGAACCGCACTATCAAAGAGGCGACCGTCAGGCGCTACCACTACGACAGCCACGAGCAGCTCCGCATCCACTTGCAGCTCTTCGTGGACGCCTACAACCATGCCCGCCGGCTCAAGACGCTCCGCGGCCTCACGCCCTCCGAGTTCATCCATCAGGTCTGGACGAAAGAGCCCGAGCGTTTCAGGCTGAACCCGTCACACCACACCCCGGGACCATACAACTAGGGTCCGTTAGCTCCTGAGCCAATCGAGCAAGGCGGTCAGGCAGAGAACGCCGGAGGAAGGAACAGGCGGTATTCTCGTAGCGGGTGGCGCTGGCGCGCCACTCTTTCAGCCGCGCCCAGAGCCGCTCGACGCAATTGCGGTTGTTGTAGATCCAGGTCGGGCAGGCGACCGGGTTGAAGGCACTGCCTTCAACCCTGCCGCTGCGGCGGGATGGCAGGACGGGCGCCGATGCTCCAGATGTGCTCCCGCAAGGCGTGGCTGGTGTAGCCGCGGTCAGCCACTACCCAGGTTGGAACCTCCGGCAAGCGGTCGAGCAGAGTGCGGGCCATTGGCAGTTCGTGCGCCTGGCCGGGTGCCAGCCGGAAGGCCACCGTACGTCCACCACCATCGGCAACGACGCACGCCTTGGTGCCATAGCCCCCACGAGAGCGGCCAAGAGCCTCAGGCGCATCGCGTCGGGCTCGGGATCCCCCTTTTTGGCCGCACCCGCTGCCTGCTGGTGTGCCTGAATGTTGCTGCCGTCCAGGAAGGCCATGCCGAGCCGCAGGCGCTTCTCCTGCACCAGGTTGAGCAGGCGTTCCCAAACGCCATGCCTGCCCCATCTGATGAAGGTCTGGGCCGCCATCCCCCAGGGGCCGTACTCAGCAGGCACGGCACGCCACTTCGCACCGTTCTGGCAGCGCCAGATGATCGCTTCCGCAGTGCGCCGAAGGTCATGGTGCTGTGTCTTGCGGTGCGGGCGGCAGGCTTCGATCAGCGGCTCCAGTGCCGCCCACTGCGCATCCGTCAGCACCATCCTCACCTCTCTGCGGCCTCCGCAGTAGATAGGTCCATGGTCAGGAGCCAACAGGCCCTAATGGTCCGATGTGACGGTTACGCTACACGAAGTCGGTGTGGAACTGGCCACACCGATTGAGACGGATCAGCCTAAGAGCTCGATTTGGTGTTCGGAATTGGTCCCGGTGAGCCTGAATTTGCGGACCTCGATACCGAGATATTTGATGGCAAGTCTGAAATCACCGGGGATCTCCGCATCGTCAGGCACAATGAGGAATTTTGAGGGGGTCCCGTTGCCGGCAGCCGAATGTGTCATGAGTTGCCCGATGGCAGTGTAGAGCGTCTGCCGCCCAAGCCCCGTCTTTACCTCGTAAATTTCTGTAATCACGCCGGCCTTCTTAACGAAGAGGTCGATCATGCTTGAGTTAAGCACTTGCTCATCCGGCGCAGCAATCTTGCAGCGTTCGTCATACAGCTTTTGTACAATGTCGCCGTGGTAGGTCAGATATTCGAAGTTTCCGCCGTTCGAGCCCTTTTTTGTGCCCGAAAATTCTTTCTTATACCGGTCAAATTCCTCGATCTCGCGCCTGAACGCGTCCGAGTCCAAGTTCCCCGATCTGATCGCCTCTTTGAACCTGTTGACGATTTTGACAAAGCGCCAGATGCGTTCTGGAAGATCGGGATGGTCCAGTTTGGCCACTGCGATGCCGCGCCGGACCTTCCCGCCGTCTACGATGACATCGACGAGTTTGGCCTTGGACCACACCAAAAATGCCGTCTGCCCGACCCCTTTGCGCCCTCCCCCGACGCCCCCATCATGCATCAGGAAGATGTCGCCGGTTTCACTGTCCTGGGCGAAAAATCCCGCGACCTGGGCGGTGTTGTGATCAGACGGAACATTGATCTCGACCACAATCTGCTGGGATGGGCGGTCAGGATCGTAGATCCCAAACGGCGTCCAGTAGCGGGGAACGGCTGCCTCTTGAGAAGGCTTCCCGAAGGCGCACCAAAGTTTTCCCTTGCCAGCCGAGTAGACGATCTCGTCGACATTACCGCTCGGGAAACCAATGTTCTTCTTGCCCTCGCGGTTCAGCGCATGGGTTAGGTTTCGAAACAAAATTGACTGTGCTTCTTTCTTGGCTTTTGCTTCATGGAGCAGGGTTAGCATAACCATTTCCTCTGGTGCAGCCTTTTTGCCGTGGCGAAGATAATGTGGGCGTCCACGCTCTGGCCGTCGCTTGAGACTCGGACGTAGCCCAAAATTATGTTGCAGTTCTGTATCGGAAAAGCCCTGAAATTTCAGGGCTGGGCTTGCTGGGAATTTCTTTAGTCCTGCACCATAGAACCGCCGCTTCCCGTCATTCTCAGTCGATCGCGGCCGAAGTGGGCTCCGGCTCAGCGATGCGCGAGCACCTCGCGCTGATAGGCCCATGCCACCGGGAACGGCTGCAGCAACTGCGGCATTGTCATGTCCTCTGGCGGCCGCCCCTCCAGCACCGCCTCCACGAGGTCCGGCGCCAGCAGGGTCAGTCGCAGCATCTTGCCGAGGTAGGAGCGGTCAATCTTCTCGGCGGCCGCCAATTCGCTGAGGGACGAGTAGCGTCCATCTTCCAAGAGGCGCTTCCACCGGTGGGCCCGGGCCAGGGCCTTCACCAGGGCCGGGTCAGCCCGGCTGCGGACCGGCGCGGGGCTGGTGGCGCTGCCCTCCGGCGTGACCACCCGCTTCCGCCCGCCACGGCGGCGGAGGGTCAGCGGCACGCGGACCGTGATGCTGCCGGCTGTTGTCATGCGGCCCTCCGGCCCTCAGCGCCAATCCCGCCAAGATCGCGCACCAGACTGGCCAGCCCCGCCACCCGCAGCCGCACATCGGCGCCGGTCGGGCTGACCTCGACCCGCTCGACCAGCAGCCGGACGATGCGGGCCTGTTCGGCCGGAAAGAGCTCGTCCCAGAGCGGGTCCAAGCGCTCCAACGTCTCCCGTACCTCCGCCTCCGTGAGATCCGGCGCCTCCGCCCGCGCCGCCTGCCAGGTGCCGATCACCACCTCCGGCTGGCGCAGCAAGGCGCGGACCTGGTCGAGCACCGCCGCCTCGATCTCGCCGGCGGGGAGGCGTCGCACCGGGCACCCGTCGGCACCTCCCTTCAGCACCGCCTGGCTGACGTAGTAGCGGTACAGCCGCCCGCGGCGCCGGGTGTGGGTGGGGGACAGGGCCCGTCCGTCCGGTCCGAAGATCAGCCCCTTGAGCAGCGCCGGGCTCTGCCGCCGGTTCTGGTTAGCCCGTGCCCGCGGGCTCTCCTGCAGGAGGGCGTGCACGCGGTCCCACAGCTCCTGGGACACGATGGGTTCGTGCTCGCCCGGGAAGACCTGCCCCTTGTGCGTGACCTCGCCCAGGTAGGTGCGGTTGTGCAGCAGCCGGTAGACGGCGCCCTTGTCGAAGGGCCGGCCGGTCTTGGTCAGGACGCCCTCCTGGCGGAGCGCGCGGGCCAGCCGAGTGGCCGAGCCAAGCTCCGCAAAGCCCTCGAAGACCCGCCGGACCCGCGCCGCCTCGTCCGCGTCCACCACCAGCCGGCGGTCGCGCACCGTGTAGCCGAGCGGCACCGGCCCGCCCATCCACAGGCCCCGCGCCCGCGAGGCGGCGAACTTGTCGCGCACCCGCTCGCCGATCACCTCCCGCTC
>NZ_DATMFZ010000184.1:0-20840 GCF_035556675.1 Geminicoccus sp.
TAGTCGATCCAGCGATAGCCGTGGGTGGCGATCTCCCAGCCGGCTTCCTTCATGGCGGCGACGGCCTCGGGGTGGCGCGAGAGCGCCATGGCCACGCCGTACACGGTGAGCGGCAGGTCGCGCTCGGTGAACATCCGGAACAGCCGCCAGAACCCGGCGCGCGAGCCGTACTCGTAGATCGATTCCATGTTCATGTGCCGCGCCCCGGCCAGAGGCGCGGCACCGACGATCTCGGAAAGGAACGCCTCGGAGGCCGCGTCGCCATGCAGCACGCAGTTCTCGCCGCCTTCCTCGTAGTTGAGCACGAACTGGACGGCGATGTGGGCGCCGCCCGGCCAGTCGGCGAAGGGCACCGAGCGGCCATAGCCCACCATGTCGCGCGGGTAGAGGTTCAAGGCGGCCCCCCTGCAGGATGGCGTCGAAGCGCTGCCTTCTTAGCCGGAAGCCGGCGACACCCAAAAGGGGCGATCGACATTGCCTCCCGGCCGGGCCGGGGCCAATCTCCGCGCCGGCCAGGACGGATCAGGCGGCCATGAGGGAGGCATCGGGTGGAGCGCGGGAAGGTGGTGTCGTGACGGAGCTGGAGCCAAAGGGCTTCCTGCGCGGCCTGTTCGAGCAGGCGGTGCGTGCGGCCGACCCCCTGTTCGCCGTGCCGCCCTTCCTGCCGGAGCCACCGGTGGGGCGGACCGTAGTGGTGGGCCTGGGCAAGGCCGCGGCGGTGATGGCCCAGGCGGTGGAGCGGCATTGGCCGGGTCCGCTCGAGGGGGTGGTGGTCACGCGCGACGGGCACGAGGCGCCGACCGAGCGGATCGAGGTCCTGTCCGCTTCCCATCCGGTGCCGGACGAGCGTTCCGAAGCAGGTGCGAAGCGTCTGCTGGCCGCGGTGGAAGGGCTGGGGCCGGACGACCTGGTGCTGTGCCTGGTATCCGGCGGCGGCTCGGCCCTGTGCGCCCTGCCGGCACCGGGACTGACGCTCGCCGACAAGATCGCGGTGAACCGGGCCCTGCTGCATTCGGGTGCCTCGATCGACGAGATGAACTGCGTCCGCAAGCATCTCTCGGGCTTCAAGGGCGGCCGGCTGGCCAGGGCGGCGGCACCGGCGAGGGTGGTGTCCCTGCTGATCTCCGACGTGCCGGGCGACGATCCGGCGGTGATCGCCTCCGGCCCGACCGTGCCCGATCCCACCAGCTTCGCCGACGCGCTGGCGCTGGTGCGCCGCTATCGGCTGGACCTGCCCGATGCGGTGCGCCGGCACCTGGAGGCAGGGGCCGAGGAAACGCCCAAGCCCGGCGATCCAGTCTTCCAGCGGGTGGAGAACCGGCTGATCGCCGCCCCGCAGCGCTCCCTGGAGCGGGCTGCCGGCTTTGCCCGTGCCCAGGGCATCCGGCCCGTGCTGCTGGGCGATGCGCTGGAAGGGGAATCGCGCGAGGTCGGCCGGGTGATGGCCGGGATCGCCCGCTCGGTGCGCCGCCATGGCGAGCCCAGCCCTGCCCCCTGCGTGCTCCTGTCCGGCGGCGAGACCACGGTGACCGTGCGGGGCCAGGGGCGTGGCGGGCGCAATGTCGAGTTCCTGCTGGGGCTGGCGGTGGCGCTGGCCGACGAGCGGGACGTCTGGGCGATCGCCGGCGACACGGACGGGATCGACGGGGCCGAGGAGGTGGCGGGTGCGCTGGTCACGCCCGATACGCTGGCGCGTGCCCGGGCCGCGGGGCTGGACGCCCACCGGATGCTGGACGACAACGACGCCCACCGCTTCTTCGCGGCCCTGGGCGACCAGGTGGTGACCGGGCCGACGCTCACCAACGTCAACGACGTGCGGGCGATCCTGGTCCTGTAAGGAAGGCTTCGATGGACGTTTCGGTCTGGCTGGCCTTTGCCGCCGCCGCAATTACGCTGCTGGTCATCCCGGGGCCGACCATCTCGCTGGTGATGTCCTATGCGCTGAGCCAGGGCCACCGGGCGGCGCTCGCGATCGTGGCCGGGGTGGCGCTGGGCGACCTCACCGCGATGAGCCTCTCGCTGCTGGGCCTGGGCGCGGTGCTGGCGGCCTCGGCCACCCTGTTCACCCTGCTGAAATGGCTGGGTGCGGCCTACCTGGTCTATCTCGGGATCAAATTGTGGCGGGCACCGGTGGACGGGGCGGAGCCGGGGGCGGCAAGGCCGGTGGCCGCAAGGGTGATGCTGGGCCATGCCTGGCTGGTGACGGCGCTCAACCCCAAGAGCATCGTGTTCTTCGTGGCCTTCGTCCCGCAGTTCGTCGACCCGGCCCGGCCCTACCTGCCCCAGGCGGTTATCCTGGTCCTGACCTTCGTCCTGCTGGCCGCCGCCAACGCCCTGGCCTATGCGCTGGCCGCCTCGTCCCTCAAAGGGACGATCCGGCGGCCTGCGGTGCAGCGCTGGATCAACCGGGCCGGCGGCTCGGTGCTGATCGGCGCTGGCGTGATGACCGTGGCGTGGCGGCGGGCGAGCTGACGGTCAGCGGGCGATCGGCTCCGGCACCGGCACACCCAGCCGGTCCGCCCAGGGCAGCAGGGCCGGCATGATCGAGGGATGCAGCACGGCACCCTCGGCCTCGGCCCGGCGCTTCTTGGCCATGGCGGCCTGGCCCGGCAGGCGGACGGCCTCCACACCCGGGCGCGGCGGGCAGGCACGGCAGGCCTGGACGATATGGTCGACCTGGCGGCGGAAGGCCGGCAGGCCGGCGAAGGCGTCCGGGTCCACCACCTGGACCCAGACCGAGGCACCCCAGCCCTCGCCCGGGTCGGCCCGGCCGAAGCCGGACAGGCCCTGGCTGAGCGCCTCGATGTTCAGCGCCAGGCCATAGCCCTTGTGGCCATGGTCCAGCCCGCCGGTCGGCAGGATCGTGCCGGGAGGATCGGTGTTGAACACCTTCGGGTCGTTGGTGGGCTCGCCCTCGGCGGTGAGCAGCCAGGGATGGTCGAAGGTCTTGCCCTCGGCCAGCAGCCGGTTGGACATGCCGTTGGTGGTGATCGAGGCGGAGGTGTCGATCAGGATCGGGTCGCCCGAGGTGGGGATCCCGATGGCATAGGGATCGGGGGTGAACACCGCGCGCGTGCCGCCGAAAGGCGCCACCGAGGCGACGTTCGGGTCGGAGCAGGCGATCTGGATGTAGAGGCCCTGCTCGGTGGCCTTCGGCAGGAAGGTGGCGAGGCAGGCGATATGGTGGGCGCGGCGGATCGAGACGGCACCGATGCCGGTGGCCTTGGCCATGGCGATCGCCTCGTCCACGGCCTTGGCGGTGAGCCACACGCCCGGCAGGCGGCGGCCGTCCAGGGTCAGGACGGCGGCCTTGCGCGCCACCTCCTCCGGCTCGCCGCTGGTCGCCATCGAGCCCTTCTGGGCCTCGGCGAGGTAGGGCCCGGCCAGGTTCAGGCCATGGGTGGTGTGGCCCATCAGGTCGGCGTCGACCAGGAGGCGCGCGGTGACCGCGGCCTTGTCCCCGTCCAGCCCGACCTTCTCGAACAGGGCGGTCGCGAACGCCACCAGCGCCCCGACCTCGTACCGATCGCCCGTCACCCCGCTATCCTCCCGCTGAAGCTGGGGCCGGAACCTAGGGACTGTGCCCGCGGTGATCCAGCCCCAAGCCTCGTCAGCGGGCCAGGTGCGGGCCGCGGTAGCGGGCTTCCTGGCCCGTCTGGACCGTCATCACGCGGGCCTGCGCCGCCTGGATGTTCTCCAGGCGGATGTCGCGCTCGGTCATGGCGAACTTGTAGACCGTGTCGGCGATCGCCCGGCTCAGGACCAGGGTGGAGCGGCGGCTGATGTAGCGGTTGGTGTCGCAGGCCTTGTGGTAGCAGGGGTCGAGCGGCTGGCCGGCGACCCCGCCGAACAGCCTGGCCTGCTTCTCGGTCTTGATCGCATCGGCACCGCTGAACAGCCCGCCCACCGGGATGCCGATGTCGGAAAAGGCGGCGTAGTCGGAGCGGCCGTCGGCCGGCGTGTACTGGTAGGGCAGCCGGGCGCGCTGGAAGTACTTGGTGAACACCTGCTCGACCACCTTGTCCGCGGCACTGTCCGGATTGCCCTGCTGGATCAGCCAGGCGTAGTTGTGCGACGCGATCATGTCGAAGTTCAGATAGGCCATGATCGAGGCCGCCTGCTGCTCGGAGAGCGAATCGACATAGGCGGTCGAGCCGAACAGGCCGAGTTCCTCGGCTCCCCACCAGCCGAAGCGAACCTTGTTCTTCGGCTGGATCTTCAGCTTCGCCATCTGCAGGGCGAGCTCGAGGATCGCGCCGCTGCCGCTGGCATTGTCGTTGATGCCGGGGCCCTCGCGCACCGAATCGAGATGCGCGCCGACCACCACCACCCGGTCGGCGCGGCCGCCGGCCGTCTCGGCCACAAGGTTGTAGGTCTTGCGCATCTCCGAGCGCGCCTTGACCTCGACCCGGCCGCTGCCGCCCGCGTCCGCCAGGGTCACCAGCTTCTGGCCGAGCGCATAGGTCGTGAACAGCGTGGGCAAGGCGGCGGGCTCGCCCAGCGTGCCGGGGAACAGGTCGGTACGATCCGGCTGGCCCTCGTTGAAGATCACCACGCCGTCATAGCCGGCGGCAGCGGCATTCGCGACCTTGACCGAGAAGTCGCAGGTGCCGCGCTGGATCACGGCGATGGCCGGCTCGGCACCCGCCGGCGGAAAGTCGGCAGCCTCGCAGCCGCTGGTCGAGGAGCCGGAAGCCGGTGGCGGGATCTGCACGTCGATCGCGACGAGCCGGCCGGCGGCACTGCCCCCGCCCGAGAACTCCATGTAGGTGAAGTCCCTGCCGTCGACATAGCTGGTGCCGCCGGCGCTGAGGGAAGGCGTGCCCCGCAGCTTGAAATAGGGATAGTCGAAGGAGCGGACCGAGGTGCGGTAGCCGGCCGCATCCAGCTTGCGGCGGACATAGCTGACCGAGGCGGCATGGCCGCTGGTGGTGGCCGCGCGGTTGCCGTCGCGGTAGTCGGCGATCCACTGCAGCTCGTTCATGTGGGCGACCACGCCCTTGGTGGTGATGGCGCCGACCAGCCTGCTGGCGTCGGCCTCGAAGCCCGGGACCTGATGGGATGCGGCCGCGTCGGGCGCCGGTGCCAGCGCAGCCACCATGCCGAGGCCGCCGCCAGCGAGCGCGGATTTCCACTTCGATTTCATGACGTCCTCCCAGCGGGCGGGTGACGTTGCTCGTCGCACGCCCCTCCCGCTGGGAGAAGCGCTAACAGCTCACCTGACTATAGGCATCCGGATATTGGAGAACCGCCACGGGTTTTATTGTCGCCCCCGGAACAGAGCGAAGTGCTCAATGCCGGTGATGGGCGCACTGGCCGTGGTCGGCCAGGACCTGGATCACCCGGCAGTCGCAGACCCGGCCATGGCCGCACTCGTCAACCATGCGCTGGAGTTCCACGCGGAGCGCGTCCAGCCGGGCGATCCGGCGCTCGACCTCCTGCAGATGGCGGGACGCGATGCTGTCGGCCTCGTGGCAGGAGCGGTTCGGCTGGGCGGTCAGGCTCAGGAGCTCGCGGATGTCGTCGACCTCGAAGCCGAGTTCGCGGGCATGGCGGATGAAGGCGAGGCGACGCACGTCGGCCTCGTCGTAGCGCCGGCGGTTGCCCTCGGTGCGCGGCGGGGCCGGCAGGAGGCCGATCTGCTCGTAGAAGCGGATGGTCGGCACCTTCACCTCGGTGCGCCGGGACACCTCGCCGATCGATAGCGTGCGCAAAGGGCTTGCTCCTCTAGTCGCTAGAGAACGTAGGGTGCCCGGCAGGATGTCACAAGGAACCGCCATGACCAGCGCCGTGCAGACCCGCTTCCGCGTCCAGGGGATGGACTGCGCCTCCTGTGCGCAGAAGCTGGACAACGCCGTGCGCCGGATCGAGGGCGTGACCGACGTGGCCGTCTCGGTGGCCTCGGGGACCATGACGGTCGACCATGCGGCAGGCGCGGAGTTGCGCCCGGCGATCCAGCGCCAGGTCGAGCGGCTGGGCTACCGGGCATCGCCCCTGGCCGGGGGCAGCGTGCCGGCCGCCGATGCCGCGCACGGCGCCTGCTGCGGGCACGATCATCATGGGCACCATCACGAGCACGAGCACGCTGCCGGGGACGAGCCGCACGGCCATCTCCATGCACATGATGAGGGTGACGGGCCGTGGTGGCGGCAGCCCCGGGCGATCCTGACGGCAGCCAGCGGTCTGGCGTTCGTCGTGGCGTTCCTGCTGGAGCGGCTGGTACCGGCTCTGGAAGGATGGATCTTCATCCCGGCCATGCTGGTGGGTCTGGTGCCGATCGCCCGGCGGGCGCTCGCCGCCGCGGTCAGCGGCACGCCGTTCTCGATCGAGATGCTCATGACCATCGCCGCGGTGGGCGCGGTGGCGATCGGGGCTGCCGAGGAGGCGGCGGCGGTGGTGTTCCTGTTCATGGTGGGGGAGATGCTGGAAGGGGTCGCGGCTGGCCGGGCCCGGGCCAGCATCCAGGGCCTGGCCCGGCTCGTGCCGAAGACGGCATTGCGCCTGCGCCCGGACGGCGGCACCGACGAGATCGCGGCCGACCAGCTCCAGCCCGGCATGGTCATCCGGGTCCGGCCGGGCGACCGGATCGCGGCGGACGGGGTGATCCAGGCCGGGGGCGGCGGGATCGACGAGGCGCCGGTGACGGGCGAGAGCGTGCCGGTCACGAAGGGGCCGGGTGCGCCGGTGTTCGCCGGGACGATCAGCACCGATGGTGCGCTCGAGGTGCTGGTGCAGCGGCCGACGGCGGACAACACGATCGCCCGGATCGTGAAGCTCGTGGAGGAGGCCCAGGAACGCAAGGCGCCGACCGAGCGGCTGATCAACCGCTTCTCGCGCTGGTACACGCCGGGCGTGGTCGCGGTGGCGGCGCTGGTCGCCGTCCTGCCGCCGCTGCTGGCCGGCCAGGACTGGCACGAGTGGATCTACAAGGGCATGGCCATCCTCCTGATCGGCTGCCCCTGCGCCCTGGTCATCTCCACGCCGGCCGCGATCGCGGCCGCCCTGTCGGCCGGCGCCCGGCAGGGCCTGCTGATGAAGGGCGGCAGCGTCCTGGAACAGCTGCGCACGATCGACATGGTGGCATTCGACAAGACCGGAACCCTGACCGAGGGCCGCCCGGCCGTCACGGCGATCGTCGGGATCGATCGTCCGGAGGCGGAGGTGCTGCGGCTGGCGGCGGCCCTGGAAAGCCAGTCCAGCCACCCGCTCGCCAAGGCGATCCTGGCACGCGCCGAAGGGCAGGCCCTGCCGGCGGTGACAGATGCCCGGGCGCTGGCCGGCAAGGGGGTGCTGGGCGAGGTGGCAGGCAGCCGGCTGTTCCTGGGCAGCGCCGAGGTCGCAGGTGCGGTGGCGCCGATCGCTCCGGACGTGGCGGCCCGGATCGAGGAGCTGCAGCTGGCCGGCAACAGCGTATCGGTGCTGGTGGCGGACGGCAGCGTGGCCGGGCTGATCGGGCTGCGCGACGAGCCGCGTCCGGACGCCAGGGCGGCGCTTGCGGCCCTGGGCGCTGCGGGGGTCGGCACGGTCATGCTGACCGGCGACCACCCGCGCGCCGCGGCCGCGATCGGCCAGGATCTCGGGATCGACGCCAAAGCCGGCCTCCTGCCGGCCGACAAGCAGCGGATCGTGGGCGAGCTGCAGGCAGCCGGCCGCAAGGTCGCCAAGGTCGGCGACGGCATCAACGACGCGCCGGCCCTGGCCGCGGCCGATGTCGGGATCGCCATGGGCAGCGGCACCGACGTGGCGCTGGAGACCGCGGATGCGGCGGTCCTCCATGGCCGGGTCGGCGACGTGGTGGCGATGATCCGGCTGGCACGCGCCGCCATGGCCAACATCGCCCAGAACATCACGATCGCGCTGGGGCTCAAGGCCCTGTTCCTGGCGACCACCGTCCTGGGCATCACCGGGCTGTGGCCGGCGATCCTGGCCGATACCGGTGCCACGGTGCTGGTGACCGCCAACGCCATGCGCCTCCTGCGCTGGCGGCCGGCGCGCTGAAGCCCGGCCGCCAGCGCCGCCCCCTGGATCAGGCGCCCCCTTCCTGGATGACCACTTCCACCCGGCGGTTCTGCTGCCGGCCGGCGGCCGTGTCATTGGGCGCCTTGGGATAGGTCTCACCCAGCCCGCGGGCGACCAGCCGGGCCGGGTCGATGCCCGCGGCGACCAGTTCTGCGCGCACCGCGTCGGCCCGCCGCTCCGAGAGCGAAAGGTTATGGTCGTCCGAGCCGGTGCTGTCGGTATGGCCCTCGATGATCGCGGTCGCCTGCGGGAAGTCGCGCAGGGCCGAAGCGACCCGGTCCACCTCGCGCAGGCCACCCGGGCTGAGCGTCGCCTGGTCGACCGCGAACAGCACGTCACCCGCCAGGCCCACCACCAGGCCACGGTCGGTCCGCTCGGCCTGCAGCTCGGCCAGGCGCTGCTCCAGCGTCTGCCGGATGGCACGCTCACGCGCCTCGCCCGCCCCCTGGACCGCCTCGGTCTCGGCCCGGGCCACCGCCAGATGCTCGGCGGCCTGCGCCTGGCGCTCCGCGACATAGGCCAGGGCCTCGGCCTGCTCGAGGTCATCCTCCTCGGTCAGCGCCCGCTCGCTCTGGGCCAGCGCCTCCTGGGCGGCATTGAGCTCGGGCTGGGCACGGCTCACCACCTCCGGATTGGCCCGCGCCCCGGCCACCGCCGCCCGTGCCTGTTCCACCGCGGGACTGGTGGGCGTGCTGCAGGCGGCCATCG
This sequence comes from Geminicoccus sp., assembly GCF_035556675.1. Lineage (GTDB taxonomy): Bacteria > Pseudomonadota > Alphaproteobacteria > Geminicoccales > Geminicoccaceae > Geminicoccus. The sequence continues at coordinate 8,728 of NZ_DATMFZ010000184.1, forward strand.
CCAGGCTGCAGCCGGCCAGGAGCGTTGCGGTCATGAGATTGCGCATCATCGGGCGCATCACTGGATCCCTCCGGAGGCGGCGGGTGCCAGGGGCGTGGTGGCAGCAGCCGGCGCCGCGCCGTTTGACAGGGCCGGTGTGGTCACCACCGACCCGCCCGGCGCCAGCGCGTCGATGGCGCTGTCCACCTGCTGCCGGTTGCGCTCGGCCACCGCCCGCTCGGCCTGCGCCTCGGCCAGGCCGGCATCGGCAGCGGCCTCCTGCGCCAGGCGGCGGGCCTGGCGGTAGTCCTCATCGGCGATGGCCTGCTCCGCCTCGGCGAGCTTGTCGCGCGCCTGCTGCAGTTCCAGCGGGGCCTCGCTCGGCGCCTCGCTCGCTTCGGCACGCTGCAGGGCAAGTTTCGCGGCGGCCATCGCGTCGTCGGGTGGTGGCGTGCTGGCGCAGGCGCCAAGCAGCAGCAGCGTTGCGCCCGCAATACTCATCGGCGTCGTCTTGCGCGACATTGCCGGCATGACTGGTCTCCGTCCTGGGGGAGACGAGGACATGGCACGCCGTACCTGGTTTTCACTGCCAGGTGTTGTCGAGGCGACGACCATCCTCATCCGTTGACGTTGGAAGCGTCTGGAACAGCCGGGGTTCCACGCGGACGCGATGACCAGCCGGACGCAGACCGTGAGTTCGGCTGCGCCCGCGCCCCTTTGGATCACGCGCCGGGCCGGCGGTCCGGCATGGCTGCCGGTACCTGCCTGCTCAGAGCGGCTTCTTCAGCCACCGGCCCAGCACGCCGATGATCCCCTCGCGGAACAGCAGCACGCTGACCACGAAGATGACGCCCTGGATGATGGTGACCCAGGCGCCGAAGGTGGCCAGGTAGTTCTGCATGGCGACGACCACGGCAGCACCCACGATCGGGCCGAACACCGTGCCCATGCCGCCCAAAAGCGTCATCAGCACGACCTCGCCGGACATGGTCCAGTAGACGTCGGTCAGCGAGGCCAGCTGGAAGACCAGCGCCTTGGTGGCGCCGGCCAGGCCCGCCAGCGTGGCGGAGAGCACGAAGACGGCCAGCTTGTACTGGTTGGCGCGGTAGCCGAGCGAGATTGAACGGGGCTCGTTGTCGCGGATCGCCTTCAGCACCTGGCCGAACGGCGAGTGGATGATTCGGTAGATCAGGAGCAGGCCCAGAAAGGTGATCGCCAGCACCAGGAAATAGAGGCTGCGGTCGGGGCCGAGGTCGATCAGGCCGAACAGATGACCGCGCGGCACGGACTGGATGCCGTCCTCGCCGCCGGTGAACGGCGCCTGCACCGAGAAGAAGAACACCATCTGGGCAAAGGCTAGCGTGACCATCGCGAAGTAGATGCCCTGCCGGCGGATGGCGAGAGCACCGAACACCAGCCCCAGCACCGCGGCGGTCGCCGTGCCGAGCAGGATCGCGAGCTCGGGCGTGAGGCCCCAGGCCTTGGCGGCATAGGCGCTGACATAGCTGGCCGAGCCGAAATAGGCGGCATGGCCGAAGCTCAGCAGGCCACCATAGCCCAGCAGCAGGTTGAAGGCGCAGGCGAACAGCGCAAAGCACATCACCTTCATCAGGAACACGGGATAGAGGACGAAGGGGCCGACCAGGCCCAGGGCCAGGAGCCCGGCGAAGATCAGGAGGTGGTGGCGCGGCATCCCCATGGCATTGGTGGGCGCCGTGATGGCCGGGGCGGCGACCTCGGTGGCGGTCCGGGTGTCGGCGGCCATCAGGCGGCCCTCCCGAACAGGCCGGCAGGCTTCACCAGCAGCACGATCGCCATGATCACGAAGATCACCACCGCCGATCCCTCCGGATAGAACACGCGCGTCAGGCCCTCGATCAGGCCCAGGCCAAAGCCGGTGACGATCGAGCCCAGGATCGAGCCCATGCCGCCGATCACCACGACCGCGAACACGACGATGATGAGGTCGGCGCCCATGTTCGGATTGACCGAGTAGATGGGGGCGGCCAGCACGCCGGCGAACGCGGCCAGCGCCACGCCGAAGCCATAGGTCAGGGTGATCAGGCGGGGCACGTTGATGCCGAAGGCGCCGACCAGGGTCGGGTTCTCGGTGGCGGCACGCAGGTACGCGCCGAGCCGGGTCTTCTCGATCACGAACCAGGTGGCGAGGCAGACGACCAGGGACGCCACCACCACCCAGCCCCGATAGTTCGGCAGGAACATGAAGCCCAGGTTCATGCCGCCGGAGAGCTGGCTCGGGATCTGGTAGGGCAGGCCGGAGATGCCGTACTCGTTGCGGAACAGGCCCTGGATGATCAGCGCCAGGCCGAAGGTCAGCAGCAGGCCGTAGAGATGGTCGAGATGGTAGAGCCGCGAGATCAGCAGGCGCTCGATGATGACGCCGGTGATCCCGACAATCACCGGGGCCAGCACCAGGGCCGCCCAGTAGTTGATCCCGAGATAGTTGAGCAGCATCCAGGCCACGAACGCGCCCATCATGTACTGGGCGCCGTGGGTGAAGTTGATGATGTTCAGAAGGCCGAAGATGATCGCCAGGCCCAGGCTCAGCAGCGCGTAGAACGAGCCGTTGATCAGGCCCAGCAGGAGCTGGCCGAACAGGGCCTGCGGCGGGATTCCCAGAAGCTCGAACATCGGCCCGTCCTGCAGTCAGCCGAAAAAGCGAGAAGGGCAGGACGAGGCGCGTAGCCCGCCCTGCCCCGACGACATCACTTCACGAGCGGGCAGCCGCCCTCCTCGAGCGGGCGCCAGGCCTGTTCCGGCGGAAGGGTCGCGACCAGCTCGTAATAGTCCCAGGGGCCCTGGGACTGGTCCGGGGTCTTCACCCGGAACAGGTACATGTTGTGGAGCTTGCGGCCGTCCTCGCGGATCGAGCCCTTGCCGAACAGCGGGTCGTCGGTCGGCATCTCCTTCATCTTCGCCATCACCGGCTGGGCGTCCTTGGTGCCGGCCGCCTCGATCGCCTTGAGATAGTGGAGCACGCCGGCATAGACGCCCGCCTGGACCATGGTGGGCATGTCGCCGTCATGCGCCTCGGCGAAGCGCTTGGACCAGGCGCGGGTGTCGTCGTTCAGGTCCCAGTAGAAGCTCTCGGTGAGCACCAGGCCCTGCGCGGTCTCCAGGCCCAGCGCATGGACGTCGGTGAGGAACACCAGGAGACCGGCCAGCGACTGGCCCGCCTGGGTGATGCCGAACTCGGAGGCCTGCTTGATCGAGTTGATCGTGTCACCGCCGGCATTGGCCAGCCCGATCACGTTGGCTCCCGACGACTGGGCCTGGAGCAGGAAGGAGGAGAAGTCGGTGCCGGGGAACGGATGGCGGACGCTGCCCAGCACCTCGCCGCCGGCCGCCTCGATGACCGCGGTGGTGTCGCGCTCCAGCGCATGGCCGAAGGCATAGTCGGCGGTCAGGAAGAACCAGGTCTTGCCGCCCGCCCCGACCATGGCCCCGCCGGTGCCGTGCGCCAGCGCGTAGGTATCGTAGGTCCAGTGCACCGTGTTGGGCGAGCATTGCGGGCCGGTGAGGTCCGAGGTGGCGGCGCCGGAATTGATGAAGACCTTGTTCTTCTCGCGAGTGATGTCGTTGACCGCCAGCGCCGCCGACGAGGTCGGCACGTCCACGATCATGTCGACGCCATCCTGGTCGTACCACTGCCGCGCGATGGTCGAGGCCACGTCCGGCTTGTTCTGGTGGTCGGCCGAGACGATCTCGACGGTGATGCCCTTCTCCGCTGCCTGGAAGTCCTCCACGGCCATCCGCGCGGCCACGACGGAGCCCTCGCCGGACAGGTCGGCATAGACGCCGGAACGGTCGTTGAGCACGCCGATCTTGACGCTGGTCTCGGCCAGTGCCGTGCCGGAGAGGAGCGTGGCGGCAATCGCCGCCAGGGTGAAGTTCCTGATCCTCGTCATCTGGTCCAAGCTCTCCCTTGCGCGGCGGCTTTTCCTGCGCCGTCCGTGTGATTGCCCGAGCTACACGCCGAGATAGGCGTGCAGCTTGTCGAGGTTGCTCTCCAGGTCGTCGTTGCGGATCGTGTCGATGACCCTGCCCTGCTCCACGACATAGTGCCGGTCCGCCACCGAGGCGGCGAAGCGGAAGTTCTGCTCCACCAGGACGATGGTGAAGCCGGACCGCTTGAGCCGGGCGATGGTGTGCCCGATCTGCTGGACGATGACGGGCGCAAGTCCTTCGGTCGGCTCGTCCAGGAGCAGCAACTTGGCCCCGGTGCGCAGGATCCGGCCGATCGCCAGCATCTGCTGCTCGCCGCCGGACAGCTTGGTGCCCTGGCTGGACAGGCGCTCCTTCAGGTTCGGGAACAGTTCGAAGATCTGCTCGACCGACAGCCCGCCGTCCTGGACCTTGGGCGGCAGCATCAGGTTCTCCTCGACCGAGAGGCTGGCGAAGATGCCGCGCTCCTCGGGACAGAACGCGATGCCGGCGCGCGCGATGGTCCGCGCCGGCAGGCCGATCGTCTCGCGCCCGTCGAACTGGATCGAGCCCCGGCGCCTGGCCAGGATGCCCATGATCGCCTTGAGCGTGGTGGTCTTGCCGGCGCCGTTGCGGCCGAGCAGGGTGACGACCTCGCCCTCTTGGACATCGAAGCTGACGCCGTGGAGCACGTGGCTCTCGCCATACCAGCCATGGAGGTCGCGGACCGCGAGCAGGCTGCCGCCTGCCGTGGCGGGCTTCCGCTCCATGAGTTGGGCCTCAGCCATGGCCGGCTCCGATATAGGCGTCGATGACGTCCGGGTTCTTCGACACGGTGGCGTAGTCGCCCTCGGCCAGCACCTTGCCGCGCGCCAGCACGGTGATCCGGCCGGCCAGCCGGGCGACCACCGACAGGTTGTGCTCGACCATCAGCACCGTGCGGTTCTGCGCGATCCGCTGGATGACGCCGGCGATGCGGTCGACGTCCTCGTGGCCCATGCCGGCCATCGGCTCGTCGAGCAGCAGCATCTCCGGGTCCAGCGCCAGTGTGGTGGCGATCTCCAGGGCGCGCTTGCGGCCATAGGAAAGCGCACCGGCCGGGGTCGTGGCGAAGCCGGCCAGGCCGACCTCGTCCAGCAGGGCCAGCGCCCGGCCGTCGAAGCCGGAGAGCACGCGTTCGGAGCGCCAGAAGTCGAAACTGTCGCCGCGCTGGCGCTGCAGGGCGATGCGGACATTCTCCAGCGCGGTCAGATGGGGGAACACCGCCGAGATCTGGAAGGAACGCACCATGCCGAGCCTAGCGATGTCCGCCGGCTGCATCCGGGTGATGTCCCGGCCGTTATAGGTGATGGTGCCGCGCGTCGGCTGCAGGAACTTGGTGAGCAGGTTGAAGCAGGTCGTCTTGCCGGCCCCGTTGGGCCCGATCAGCGCATGGATCGAGCCGCGCCCGACCTGAAGATCTACCTCATTTACCGCAACGAAACCTTTGAACTGCTTGGTCAGACCTTTAGCCGCCAAAATGACGTCATTGAGCATCCTCCCTCCGCGGTCGCAGTTCTTCCTGACGACTTCTCGCACTTTGTATCGCTACAATATCCGTCTGCCTCCAGTGTGTCAAACGAATGCGTCGCGGGCATGGTCATCCGCCGGTCGCCACAGATTTCATACGATGAAATCCCGGACGGCGGCATGAAGAACATGCCGGAAGGAACAGGCTGATTACTGGCGTGCCCGATGATCTTCTTGGCAAGCGCAAGTCACCGCACAGGCATGCCGGGGCATGGTCCAGACGAATGCCTCCGTGGCCGGCGTTGAACCCTGCGCGGATCGGGACTAAGCCGGTGGCGCCCTCGTACAGCGCGACCAGACCATGACCAGCCAGCTCTGCCATATCGAGCGGATCATCGGCGACCGTGCCGAGCCCGGCCTCGCCCACCGGCTGCACCATCTGGCCCATGACGGCAGGCTGGAAACGGTCACGATCCCGGCGGCCGACCTGCCGCGCCGGCGCTTTCGTGCCGTCACCGACCAGGGCACCGAATGTGCACTCGCCCTGCCCCGCGATACCGCCCTGTTCGACGGTGCGGTGCTGCTCCTGGAAGACGACCGGGCGATCGTGGTGAAGGTCGGCCTGCAGGAATGGCTGAAGCTGCGGCCGGCCGAGGGCTTCGCCCTGGAACTGGGCTATCTCGCCGGCAACCTCCACTGGCGGGTACGTTTCGCGGACGGGCATCTGCTGGTCGCGGTCGACGTGCCGCGCGAGCGCTATCTGGCGCGGATCGAGGAGCATCTGGCCGCCGGCCGGGTCACCCTGGTCGATGGCTGACCCTGCCCGCCTGCTGGCGGCCCTCCAGCACGGCGACAGCCAGTTCCCGAGCGGCGGCTTCGCCTTTTCCTGGGGGCTGGAAGGGCTCATGGGCGGTGGCCATCTGGGCCGGCGCGACCTCTGCCGCTTCATCGAGGGCCAGTTCCGCCAGCGCTGGGCCAGCTTCGACCGGGTGCTGATCGCGCAGGCGCACCGCCGCAGCCGCGACCTCCCGGGCCTGTGCGAGCTGGACGAGTGGGCCGATGCCGCGATCCTGGCCGAACCTGCCCGGGAGGGCTCGAAGCGGGCCGGCAACGCGCTCCTTGGCGTGCATCAGCGCCTGGGCACGCCCGGTGCCGCCGAACTGCGTGCGCGCGTCCATGACGGCGGGGCGCATGGCCATCAGGCCGTGGTTCAGGGTCTGGTGCTGGCAGGCGTGGGGCTCGGGCTGGAGGAAGCGCTCGCGGTCGCCGCCCATACCGGGGCCACCGCGTTCTGCACCGCCGCGATCCGCCTGGGCCTGGCCAGCCATCTGGATGCGCAGCAGGCGCTGACCGCACTTCGGCCGGTGCTGGCCGAGCTTCTGGCATGCCCATTGCCTGCCCTGGACGAGGCTGCCGCGTTCACACCCGCGGCAGAGATCGCGATGATGCGCCATGCCGGGCAGGAACTGCGCCTGTTCGCCAACTGACGAGGTGAGGCCGACACCATGATGAACCTCACGCCGACCGAGATGGAGCGGCTGTGGATCTTCACTGCCGCGGAATTCGCCAGGCGGCACAAGGCCCGCGGCATCCGCCTGTCGCATCCCGAAGCGGTGGCGCTGATCGCCGACGAGATGCTGCTCGCCGCCCGTGCCGGCATGGAGTACGAGGCGATCGTCGACATGGCGGGCAAGCTGCTCACCACGGACGACGTGATGCCGGGCGTGGCCGCGATGATCGAGCTGGTCTCGGTCGAGGCGGACTTCGAGGAAGGCACCAAGATGGTGATCGTCTTCCGTCCGGTCGGCCCCGGCGAAAAGCCGGTCGAGGAGCATCGGGTAGCCGGCGAGATCATCACCCCGGACGAAAACATCGAGGTCAATGCCGGGCGGAGGAAGGTGACGGTCGAGGTGGTCAACACCGGCGACCGCGACATCCAGGTGCGCAGCCACGCCCATTTCTTCGAGACCAACCGGGCCTTGGAGTTCGACCGAGCCGCGGCGTTCGGCATGCGGCTGGACGTGCCGTCCGGCCAGGGCGTGCGGTTCGAGCCGGGGCTGCGCAAGAAGGTCGAGCTGGTCGAGATCGGCGGCGACGGGCTCGTGTACGGGCAGGCAGGCCTGGTCAACGGCACGACCCGCACCGAGGACAGCCGGCAGGTGGCGCTGGCGCTGGCCCGTGCCCAGAATTATCGCGGCGCCTGACCCGAGCTTAGGAGAAGAACGATGGCGGTCCTCAGCCGGCGTCACTACGCCGAGGTCTATGGCCCCACCACAGGCGACATGGTGCGCTTAGGCGATACCGAGCTGCTCGCCGAGATCGAGCGGGACTTCACCGTCTATGGCGAGGAGCTGACCACCGGCGCCGGCAAGTCGATGCGCGACGGTGAGGGCTTCCAGACCACCGGGACCTATGCGTCCGGCGCGCTGGACACGGTGATCCAGAACGCCACGATCATCGACGCGGTGATCGGCATCGTGAAGGCCGATATCGGCATTCGCGACGGGCGGATCGTGGGCGTGGGCAAGGCCGGCAACCCGGACATCATGGACGGGGTGCACCCGGATCTGCGCTGCGGGCCGAACACCACCGTGATCCACGGCGACGCGTTCATCTGCACGGCCGGGGCCATCGAGGCGCACGCCCATTTCCTGTCGCCGCAGCAATGGGAACATGCGCTGGCTGGCGGCTGCACCACCATGATCGGCATGTCGCCCGGGCCCCATTTCGACACGAGCTGCGCCGGGCCGAACGTGGTCGGCCAGATCATCCAGGCCTGCGATGCCTTCCCGCTGAACTTCGCCTTCCTGGGCCGTGGCTGCTCCGATCCGGGAGCGGTCGAGGAATCGGTCGCGGGCGGGTGCCTGGGCGTGAAGATCCACGAGGACCTGGGCGCCTCGCCGGCGGTGATCGACGGCAGCCTCGTGGCTGCCGACCGCAACGACTTCCAGGTCAACCTCCATACCGACACGATCAACGAGTACGGCTTCTGCGAGGACACGCTGCGCGCGATCGATGGCCGGACCATCCACATGTACCACGTGGAGGGGGCCGGCGGCGGCCATGCGCCGGATCTCCTGATCGTCAACAGCCACCCGAACGTCCTGCCGTCGTCGACCAACCCGACCAACCCGTTCACCGCCTATGCGCTGAACGAGGGGCTGCCGATGACCATGCTGGCGCACATGATGAACTGGCGCCTGCCCGAAGACTTGGCCTTCGCCGAGTCGCGGGTGCGCGCGCAGAGCATGGCCGCGGAGGACTTTCTCCACGACATGGGCGCCATCTCGATCTTCGCGACCGACACCCAGGGCATGGGGCGGCTGGCGGAGAACGTCGCGAAATGCTGGCAGCTCGCCAGCGTGATGAAGGAGCGGGTCGGTCGGCTGCCGGAGGAGACGACGGAGCGCGCCGACAACGAGCGGATCAAGCGCTACGTCGCGAAATACACGATCAACCCGGCGATCGCGTCGGGCATGGACGAGCATGTCGGCTCGATCGAGCCCGGCAAGATGGCCGATCTCGTGCTCTGGCCGCGCGCCTCGTTCGGCGCCAAGCCCTGGATGGTGATCAAGAGCGGCTTCATCGTCTGGGCGGCGATGGGCGACGGCAATGCCAGCCAGACCGATTCCGAGCCGATCGTGCAGCGGCCGATGTGGGGCTCGTTCGGGCGCTCGCCGCTGGAGCTCGGCGTGACGTTCGTGTCGAAGCTGGCGATCGAGGCGGACACGCAGCGCAAGCTCGGCGTGGAGAAGCCGTTCGTGCCGATCAGGAACCTGCGCGGGCTCGGCAAGAAGGACATGATCCGCAACGACGCCATGCCGAAGATCGAGGTCGACCCGCGCACCTTCGAGGTGCGGGCGGATGGCAGGCTGCTGATGTGCGAGCCGGCGAAGCGGGTGCCGCTCAACCGGCGCTACATGCTGCGATGAACGGGATGGCTCGATGAGCAAGGGTGCGGCACGGGTCGGGATCGGCGGGCCGGTGGGCTCGGGCAAGACCGCGCTTCTGGAGGCGCTGATCCCGCGGCTGAAGGCGCGGGGCGTGGACCTGGCCGTGATCACCAACGACCTCGTGACCCATGAGGACGCCGAGCGGCTGCGCCGGGCGAACCTACTCGATCCGGCGCGTGTCCTGGCGGTGGAGGCGGGTGCCTGCCCGCACACCGTGATCCGCGAGGACCCGACCCTGAACATGGAGGCCGCCGACAGCCTGGACCGGGCCTACCCTGGCCTCCAGCTGATCCTGATCGAGAGCGGCGGCGACAATCTCGCCTCGACCTTCTCGCTCGACCTGGTCGATTGGTGGTTGTTCGTGATCGACGTGGCCGGCGGCGACGACATCCCGAGAAAGCGGGGCCCCGGCATCCTCCAGTGCGACCTGCTGGTGATCAACAAGGTCGATCTGCACGAGCATGTCGGTGTCGACCTCCCGCGGATGCTGGAGGAGGCCAGGGCGGTGCGCGGCGGGCGGCCGATCGTCTGCACCAACTGCCGCAAGGGCGACGGGGTGGACCAGGTGGCAGATGCCATCTGCCATGCGGTGCTGTTCCAGGACGCATGAACCCGGCCCTCGACCTCTCCTTCCGGGCCGGGCCGGACGGCCGGACCGCGCTGGCCTCTCGCCGCGTGCGCCACCCCTTCTCGGTGCAGGCCCCGCTCTGGGACCTGCCCGGCCGGCCGCTGGCAGCACGGATCTTCGTCCAGTCGATGTCGGGGGGAATCTTCGAGGGCGAGCGGATCGGCCAGCGCGTCGCCGTGCAGCAGGGTGCCGAGCTGCGGGTCGAGATCCCGGCGGCTATGGTGGTCCACGAGATGCCGAATGGCGGGACGAGCGCGCAGCAGGTCGAGCTCGTCGCCGAGGACAGCGCCGTCCTGGAGTTCACGCCCCCGCCGCTCATCCTGTTTCCGCACAGCCGCCTGGCCCAGACGATCGCGGTCACCGCGGCGGAGCATGCCCGGCTGCTGGTGGGTGACGGCTTCATGACGCACGATCCCGGCCGGACCGGGCACGTGTTCGACTGGTGCAGCACCACCCTCCGTCTGGCCCGGCCGGACGGATGCCTGGTGGCGCTGGATCGCTCCCGGGCGACCGGTGCGGGCCTGATGGCTGCCACGCCCGGGGTGGTCGGCGGCTTCAGGGCCCAGGGCAGCCTGCTGCTGGTCCGTCCTGTCTCACCCGACACCGCCCGGGCGTGGTGCCGGGAGATCCAGGTGCTGCTGGATGGGCCGGACATTCTCGGCGGGGCGAGCCCGCTGCGCATGGCAGCCGGGCTGTTCGTGCGGCTGCTTGCGCGGGACGGCGGTGCGCTGGCGCAGGCGCAGGCCGACCTCGTGCGCCTGATGCGGCGGATGCTGCATGAGGAAGCCCGGTGAGGCGGCACGGGCCATGATTGGCCGTCGCTCGGTGCGGACAGTGCCGGCCAGGCACAGCCGGCATCACCGTCAGGTTCGGGTAAGTTTTCTGCCCTAGAAAACCTGCCAGCGCCGGCCCTCCCGCCGCCGTGTCATCTGGGACTGCAGCATGACCAGGACCTTCGCTTTCACCGTCTCCGTTCTCGTCTTGGGCGCAGCGTTTCCGGCACTTGCCGAGCCTACCTGCACCGATCAGCCCAAGAGCGCCTGGATGGACGAGCAGGCCTTCAAGGACAAGGCGATGAAGGAGCAGGGCATCACCAAGATCTCCACCTTCCAGACTACCGAAGGCAACTGCTACGAGATCTACGGCTACAAGGGTGACAAGAAGGTCGAGATCTATTTCGATCCGGTGACTGGTGCGGTGGTCGAATCCGAGGAAGACGAGGACTGAGCCATGGCGGACGCCCATGTCGCGGCCGCACGGGTGTCGCACGTGTCAGCAGGCGGGGACGCCAAGGTGATGGTACGGGTCTGGGACCCGCTGGTGCGGATCTTCCACTGGTTCGTTGCGACCGGCGTGATCCTGAACCTGTTCATCCTGGAGCCCGGCAAATACTGGCACCGCACCACGGGCTATGCGGTCGCGATCGCGTTCGCCCTGCGCTTTCTCTGGGGGTTCATCGGGCCGTGCCATGCGCGCTGGTCCGACTTCCTGCCCTGGCCCTCGCGGCTTTGGCGCTACCTGTGCGATCTGGCCCGCGGCCAGGATGCACGCCACCTCGGCCACAATCCCCTGGGCGGCCTGGCCATCCTCGCCTTCTTCCTCCTGGCCGCGGCACTCGCCTCGACGGGATGGCTGCTGAGAACCGATGCATTCTTTGGCTCGAAGACGCTGGAGGAGGTCCACGAATTGTTCGGCAACGGGCTGATGGTGCTGATGTTCCTGCACGTCGCCGGGGTGATCGTGGAGAGCTGGCGGCATCGCGAGAACCTGGTTCTCGCGATGGTCACCGGCCGCAAGCGCGCATGAGCCGGGCCGACATCAGCCGGCGGGGGCCGGCAGCATCCCTGGCTGTTACTGACGATGGGTCAGGTCGATGCCGATCTCGTCGAACCGGGCGTGCTGCCGCGGATCGCCCTGGCCAACCCGAAGCTCCGGCTGGAGGTGCACGCCACCGACCGCTTCGTCGACCTGATCCAGGAAGGTTCTGACATCGCCCTGCGCAGCCACGCGGCACCTCTGGCCGATTCCGTGCTGACGCAGCGCCGCCTGGCGGAAGCGCCGGTCGTGGCGGTGGCGGCGCCAGCCTATCTGGCGGCGCA